>NZ_NEIQ01000010.1:0-299208 GCF_002112765.1 Pseudomonas sp. B6(2017)
TGGTGGCGACGTTGGCGATGTTGTTGCCGGTCACGTCCAGTTGCTTGTTGGCAGCGTAGAGACCGCTAAGGCCGATATTGAAAGACATGTTCCACTCCTCGTGCCGCTTAGTCGGCTCTAGATACCAATAGTTTGTACTTTGGACAGCCCGATCGGGCTGCCCATGCCTGCCAGGTTCAGCATCAGCTCACCGCCGGTCTGGCTGATGGTGACGCTGTTGACCGTGGCCGGCAGGTAAGTGATCAGGGAAGTACCCTTGCCATCGATGGTGGTACTGGCCTTGAAGGTGTAGTTGCCCGGCGGGGCCTTGGTGCCGTCGGCCTTGGTGCCATCCCAGACGAAGCTGGCGTTGCCAGCCTTCTGGCTGCCCATGTCGATGGTCTTGACGGTGTTGCCGTCCTTGTCGGTGATGGCCACGGTGACCGAGCTCACGCTGGTCGGAACGGTCACCGACCCGGTCATGCTCTTGCTGGTGTCGACCTGGGTGGTGCCGCTCTGGACGATCACCGAGCGCCCGACCAGGGACGAAGCCTGCAAGGCCTGGGACGATTTGTAGTTGCCCGTGATGGAGTTCACCGACGTATTGAGCGTGGTGATCCCTTCCAGGGTCGAGAACTGCGCCAACTGGGCCACGAACGCACTGTTGTCCTGGGGATCCAGCGGGTTCTGGTTATTCAGCTGGGTCACCAGCAGCTTGAGGAATGCATCCTTGCCCAGGGACTGCTTGCCGGTGGTGCTGTTGGTTGCCGCAGCGAGGCCATCAGCACTGGTGGTCGTGGTCTTTTTCGACGAATTGGCCAGCACATCCTTGAGGGATGGTGCTGTAGTGGTATCAGTAACGCTCATCGGATTCGCCCCTTATCACTGACCGAGGGTCAGGACCTTCTGCATCATGGTTTTGGCGGTATTCATCATTTCAGCGTTGGTCTGGAACGAACGGCTGGCGGAAATCATGTCGGCCATCTCTTCCACCACATTGACGTTGGGGTAGTAGACATAGCCCTTGGCATCGGCTGCCGGATGATTGGGCTCGTAGCGCGCCTCGAGGTTGCTCTGGTCCTCGACCACGCCCAACACTTGTACGCCCTGCCCGGCAGCGTCCTGACTCTGGAACAGCGAACCACGATCACCGCCCTGGGCGTTCTGGAACATGGTGGCGAACACCGGATGCCGGGCGCGGTAGGTCTGGTCGATGCTCGACGACACGCTCTCGGCGTTGGCGATGTTACTGGCGACGGTGTTCAGACGGGTGGTCTGGGCGCTCATGCCACTACCGGCAATATTGAAAACACTGGCGAGGGACATGGATTACTCTCCGCGCAGGGCTGCCACCAGCCCTTTGAATTTGCTGTTGAGCAGCGTGAAGCTGGCCTGGAATTCCACCGCGTTCTGCGCATAGTTCGACTGCTCGAGCTGGGCGTCCACGGTGTTCTGGTCGATCGAAGGTTGCATTGGCGTGCGATATTGCAGCGACTCGTCGCCAGCGCTCACGCCTTGCGCTTCAATATGCCGGTTATTGGTCAGGTTCAGGCCGAACGTCCCCTTGTTGACCTTTTCGCTCTGCTCGGCGAGCACGGCGGAAAAGTCCAGGTCCCGAGCCTTGTAGTTCGGGGTGTCGGCGTTGGAGATGTTGTTGGCCAATACTTCGGCCCGCTTGGCGCGAAAGCCCAGAGCCTGTTCGTGAATACCGAGCGCTTTATCGAAGCTGATGCTCATGTCGGGAAACCTTTGGGTGACCTGATTTTACGTTGATTTGAAACTAGCAATCCGCGTGCCAACCTTGAAAACCCCGTAAATCAAGGCCCTCGCGATAACGGCAAGGCGGCAAATGCCAGAAAAGCGGCAATGGTTTTCCGCGCAGCGCCGGCAAAGCGGCAATCACCCTGCCATCTCGGCATTAAATGACGAACATGAAAAAGGAGGCCCGGGGGCCTCCTTTGGCATAGCGATCAATCCAGGTTACTTGGCCTGGTAGATGATTCCCGGGTTGCACTGGACCATCTGGTAATGATCCGGCAAGCCGTTGAGCGCCTCGGACGCCCCCAGGAACAGGTAACCGCCCGGTTTCAGGGTGCTGTGGATGCGCATCAGGATGTCCTTCTTCACTTCCGCCGAGAAGTAGATCAGGACGTTGCGGCAGAACACGATGTCGAACTTGCCCAGGCTGGCATAGCTGTCCAGCAGGTTGAACGAGCGGAACTCAACGCGGTTCTTGATCGGCGACTTGACCACCCAGCGCCCCGGCCCCTTGGGGTCGAAATAACGCTGCAGGCGATCGGCCGACAAGCCGCGACCAATGGCCAGGCTGTCGTATTCACCGGTCTTGCAGTTGTTGAGCATGGTCCCGGACAGATCGGTTGCGACGATCTGCGCGCCCATCTTCAACTGGCCCATGTTGGTACGCTCGAACTCGTCGATGGACATCGACAACGAGTAAGGCTCCTGTCCCGAGGAACAAGCCGCGGACCAGATCCGCAAGCGCTGGTTGGGATTGGCCTTGATCGCCTCGGGAAGCACTTTGTTCTTCAACACCTCGAATGGATAGGTGTCGCGGAACCACAAGGTCTCGTTGGTCGTCATGGCATCCACTACCATCTCGCGCAAACCGCCGCGTGGCTGGGTCTGGATCCGCTGAACCAGCTCGCCCAAGGTTTTTATACCTTGCTGCTCCATCAGTTTGTTGAGACGGCTCGAGACCAGATATTGCTTGTTTTCCCCGAGCAAAATACCACAGGCTTTTTCCAGGAAGACCCGGAACTGTTCAAAATCCAAATTACCCGTAGACAATGCTGCCGCCTCTTAGATCTAGGTCCACCAAGGGCCACTGCCCTCAGCTGTGGTCTGCTGCTTTGATCCGGTCGACTACCCGGGAAGCCAGGTCATCAGGGCGGAACTTGGCAAGGAAGTCATCGGCACCGACCTTCTTCACCATCGCCTGATTGAACACCCCTGACAACGAAGTATGCAGGATGATGTGCAGCTTTTGCATGCGTGGATCGTTACGTATCTCGGCCGTGAGGGTGTAGCCATCCATTTCAGGCATCTCGATGTCGGAAATCATCATGAGGAATTCCTCTTCCGGCTTCTTGCCTTCGTCGACCAGCTTGCGCAGGTAGTCCAGCGCCTGCCGACCGTCGTTCAACGCCACCACTTCCACGCCCACTGTCTGCAGGCAGCGAGTGACCTGCTTGCGCGCCACCGACGAATCGTCGACGGTCAGCACCCGCAGGGAAATGGCCTTGTGCTGGGTCTCGACATCCACCACGCCTGCCGAGATCGATTCGGAAGTTGGCGCGACTTCCGCCAGGATCTTCTCCACATCGATGATTTCGACCAGCTGGTTATCCACCCGGGTCACTGCCGTGAGGTAGTGATCGCGCCCGGTGCCCTTGGGTGGCGGATGGATCTCTTCCCAGTTCATGTTGACGATGCGTTCCACCGAGCGCACCAGGAATCCCTGGGTCTTGGTGTTGTACTCAGTGATGATGACGAACGGATTGCTCTGATCCTGCAACCCGCCAGACCCAGTGGCCATTGCCAGATCCAGGATCGGAATGGTCGCCCCTCGAATATTCGCGACACCGCACACCACAGGACTGGATTTGGGCATCAAGGTCAGCTTCGGGCATTGCAGCACCTCGCGCACCTTGAATACGTTGATCCCGTAGAGTTGCCCACCGTCCAGACGGAACAGCAGCAGCTCCAGGCGATTCTGCCCAACCAATTGCGTGCGCTGGTTTACCGAATCCATTACACCAGCCATGCCCAGACTCCCCAAAGCTTTAAGATCCGACGCACGCTCATTGCTAAACGGCACGGCGCTTGCTTTTTAACTGTTATGAACGCCAAAACGACATTTTTTCGACGCCTGACATCACCTGGCCGCAGAGTGCTCTGCGCCCTTGCGATGCTGTGCATTTTAAACCCTGGCGGCCCTGCCATTGCTGATTCGGTCACCCTGCCTGATCTACTTATCGGCGTCACTCAAGGGTTTCTTGAATTCACGGTAGAAGACTACCTGGCAACCAGTCAAACCGAAGGACGCTATGAGATCGAGGTCAAGCAGCTGGATCCACGGATGCACATGCCTGCCTGCGACAAGGAATTGACAGCCAGCCTGGAAAGCCCGGCCCAACCCCTGGGGCGTGTGACGGTCAAGGTCCGCTGCGAAGGCAGCTCGCCCTGGTCGGTTTTCGTGCCGGCGCAGGTCAAGTTGTTCCGCGAGGTGGTCACCAGCGCCCGCCCTCTCAAACGATCGTCCATCATCGAGCCAGAGGATGTGGTACTACGCGAACGGGATATCAGCCAGAACGGACAGGGCTACCTGACCTCGGTCGACCAGGCCATTGGTCAGAAACTTGTCCGACCAATGGTCGCCGATCAACTCGTCACCCTGGTTCATCTGGAGCAGGCCGAGGTGGTGCGCAAGGGCGATCAGGTGGTGATCTCTGCACGCAGCGGCTCCTTGAATGTACGAATGCCCGGCGAAGCCTTGTCCAACGGCGGCATGAGCGAGCAGATCAGGGTCAAGAACCTGAATTCGCAACGGGTGATCAAGGCTCGCGTCACCGCGCCGGGCCAGGTGGAAGTGGCCATGTAGATCACTGGCGCTCGCCCCTCCCGTTCCCTAAACTGTGACCGATAACGGGTCGCAGATACCTGCCTTGGCTTGTCGACAATTGAGCCTAAAGTTTTCCAGGGTATGGCCGAGAACATGGCAAGCGTCCAAATACCCAGAGGTTTTACTCATCATGGTCATCGACTTCAGCCGTTTGAACAGCTCCTCCCCACTGACAGGCAGTACGCGTACCAGCGCCAGCAAGGAAACCGGTGATGCCGGCAAGCCCGTAGCCCAGGTAAGCACAGCCGAGACCAGCAAAAGCGGGGAATCGGTACACCTCAGCAATGAGGCTCAACAGTTGCAACGAATCACTGACAAGCTGCGCGACCAGCCTGTTGCCGACAAAGCCCGGGTGGCAGCACTGAAACAAGCTATCGCCGATGGCAGCTACCAAGTCGACAGCAACCGTGTAGCCAGCAAACTGCTCAATTTCGAAGCCCAGCGCTAGCCACAGGCTTGCGCCAGGCTTTTGGACGCTTAATCCCCAAGGCCAGCCATGCACGATACCAACCTACTGCAACTGATCACCGATGACCTTGCTCCAGCTCAACAATTGCTGGAGCTGCTCCGGGCCGAATCCATCGCCCTGCACGGCCGCGACATGCCGTTGCTGGAGGAGATCCTGGCGCAGAAACAGGCCCTGATCGTCTTGCTGGAACAGCATGGCCGCACCCGTACCCAGCTCCTGGACAGTCTTGGCCTGCCCGCCAATCGCGAAGGCCTTGCACAACTGGCCAGCCACTCCAGCCTGGGCGCGCAATTGCTCGAGCAAGGCGACCTGCTGGTCCAGCTCCTGGCTGAATGCCAGGCCGCCAACGAGCTCAACGGCCGCTCGATCCAGATCCAGCAGGCCACCACCGCCAACCAGTTGAAGATCCTCAATGGCGGCGAACCTCCAGCCCTCTACGACGCCCGCGGCTCCACCTCGATGCTTGCGAAGCAACGCCCACTCAGTCAGGCTTAGGCCGCAAAAATGAGCGCGTGCTACCAAGCCGCGAAACATGCTGGCAAAATGCTAGCTCCTGCGTGTAGTTGTATTTTGTCTGGAGATTGATGAACCGTGTTCACAGCATCAAACGCGGAAGATGCTCCGCAGCCACCCAAGGTGCTAACCACCCCGTTGGAGATCTCTTCCAACCTGCGTTTGCTGCAAGAAAGCCACGATCCGCTGATCATCACTTTCCATGAGCGCAGCCAGCGCTTCCAGAGTTACGTGGTGGAAGTGGACCGCGAGAGCAATACGCTCGCGCTCGACGAAATGATTCCCCGCGATGGCGAACGCTTCTTGCTCGCCGGCGAAGCATTCCGTGTCGAAGGCTTCCACGAAGGCGTACGCATCGCCTGGGAAAGCAACGGCTTGCCGACCCTGGACGAGTCTGGTGGCGGCCGCTGCTACCGCACCACCCTGCCGGACGAAGTGGTCTACCACCAACGCCGCAATGCCTTCCGCGCCGCCCTTAAACTGGCACAGCTGGTGGATATCGAGCTGGGCGGCGACAAGCTCAAGTCGCCCCTGACCGGCAAGCTGCTGGACATCTCCGCCACCGGCTGCAAGCTGCGCTTCGACGGCGAGATCTCCGCCCGCCTGCAACTGGGCCAGGTCTATGAGCGCTTCATCGCCGCCCTGCCCTTCGGCAGCATGACCGCACCGGTGGAACTGCGTTACCTGCACTACGAAGAAAGGATCGACACCACTTTCGCCGGCGTACGCTTCCACAACATGAGCGGCCTGGTGCAGCGCCAGGTGGAGCGCTTCGTCTATCAGTTGCAGCGCGAAGCACGGCGCTTCGACAAAGACGATATGTGATCGCCGAGGATCCATGAAAAACGGGCAGTGCCTTGCGGCAACTGCCCGTTTTTTTTCATCTCGAGCGCTAAGGCCTGGCTTCGCCCAGCGGCTCGCCATCACGCGCTTCGCCAACGGGCTCCTCGTCGCCTGCCCCGGATTCAGGCGACGCGGGCGGCACGGTATCCGTCGCAGGAGCGACCTGCATCTGATCCTGCACCACCTGCTCGTCCACCCGCGGGTCGAGGGCCGCCACCAGCGGCGAACTGGACATGCTGTCCGGCATCGCCACGTGATGCAGCGGCGCATCGTCGACCTGGTGCAGGTTGGTCACGGCCTTAGGCCGGATCCGCCAGACCAGTACCACGGCAAAGAAACAGAAGAAGGCATAGAGCATCTGGCTGCCGAACAGCTTCATCAGCACGCCGGCCGCCAACGGCCCGATGCTCGCTCCCACGCCATAGGTAACCAGCAGCATCGCCGTCAGCGACACCCGTCGATCGCCCTCCACGTGGTCGTTGGAAAACGCCACGGCCAGCGGATAAAGACAGAACTGCATCAGCGAACAGAAAAAACCCAGGATGAACAACACTTCCAAAGGCACCGTGGGCAAGATCGCCAACGGCAAGGCCATCACCGCCAGGAACAGGGCGAAGCAGCGAATCAGCAAGGCCCGGTCGAAGCGATCGGACAGCCAGCCCAGGGGCCACTGCACGACCAGGCCGGCAAAGATGCAGCTCCCCATGAACAGGCCTACCTGCTCGGTGCTCAAGCCCTGTTGCGAGGCATAGAGCGGCGCCAGGCCGTAGAACGAACCGACGATCAGCCCCGAGCCCAGTACCGTGCTCAGGGACTGCGGCACCCGCTTGATGAAGAAGCGCGGCTCCATCGGCGCCGGACGCAGGGGCGCCGGGTGGATGCGCCGGGTCATCGCCACCGGCACCAGGCACAGCGCGAAGCACAGCGCCACCAGCATCAGCAGCTCCAGCCCCAGGGCCGGATGCAGGACCAGGATCAGTTGCCCCAGGACCAGCCCCAGGTAGGACGCGATCATGTAGCCGCTGAAGACCACGCCACGCTGCTTGGCATCGGCCTGCTCATTGAGCCAGCTTTCGATGACCATGTACTGGCACATCATCCCCAGGCCGACGATCATCCGCAGCACCAGCCAGGCTGGCAGCCAGTTCACCAGCCCATGGCCGAGCACCGCCGCGCCGACGATGCCGGCACAGGTGGCATAGGCCCGGATATGCCCGACCCTGGCGATCAGCCGGTGCCCCAGCTTGCCCCCCAGGACCAGGCCGAAGTAGTTGGCCGCCATGAGCGCCCCGACCCACAGGCCGTCGACATGGTCGGCCGCCAGGCGCAAGGCCAGGTAGGTACTGAGCAGGCCCGAGCCGATCAACATCATCAGCGAGGCGAAATACAGCGCGCGAAAAGATTTCCAGATCTGGCGCATCGGCGTTCCGGGCGGCTCCTTGAATGAGGTTCCGGACCCTCGGGACGAGGGCCCGGCCAGCGACGTTGGTTAAGCCTGGGCCGCTAGTACACGCCGTTCCCAGGGAGTGATTTCATCGAAGAAGCTGGTCAACTCCATGGTTTTCGAAGCGATGTAGCCTTCGATGAACTCGCTGCCGAACAGTTCCCTGGCCAACTGGCTGCGCTTGAGGCGCTCCAGCGCCGCATGCAAGGTACAAGGCAGGGACAGGTTATCCGGTACTTCGAATTCCCCCTGGATGGCAGCCGTTGGCGCCAGCTCGTTCTCGATACCATGCAAACCTGCTGCCAGGCTGGCGGCAATGGCCAGGTAAGGGTTGGCATCCGCCCCCGGCAAGCGGTTCTCGACCCGCCGCGCCACCGGCGAACTGGCGGGAATTCGCAGCCCCGCGGCGCGATTGTCGTGGGACCAGCAGGCATTGTTCGGCGAAGCGTAGGGATGGCACAGGCGCTGGTAGGAGTTCACATTGGGCGCGAACAGTGCCGTGAAATCCGCCATCCCGGCCTGCAAGCCACCGATGAAGTGGTGGAACAGTGCCGTGGGCTGCCCAGACTCGTCACTGAAAACGTTACGCCCGCTACCAATCTCCACCAGGCTCTGATGGATGTGCATGGAGCTGCCAGGGGTATGAGCCAGCGGCTTGGCCATGCAGACCACGATCAATCCATGCTTGAGCGCCACCTCCTTGAGCAGGTGCTTGAACAGGAAGGTCTGGTCCGCCAGCAGCAGCGGATCGCCATGCAACAGGTTGATCTCGAATTGGCTGACGCCCATCTCGTGCATGAAGGTATCGCGAGGCAGGCCCAGGGCCGCCATGCACTCGTAGACTTCCTTGAAGAAGGGTCGCAGACCGTTGTTGGAACTGATGCTGAAGGCCGAGTAGCCGTCCTCCCGGCGGCCGTCCTTGCCGACCGGAGGGCGGAAGGGCTGGCCGGGATCATCGTTGGGCGCGAACACGAAGAACTCCAGCTCGGTGGCCACCACCGGCGCCAGGCCCAGGGCCGCATAACGGGCGATCACCTGCTTGAGCTGGCCGCGAGTCGACAGGCGCGAGGACTCGCCGCTGAGTTCGTCGGCGTCACAGATGGCCAGCGCTCGCGGAGTCTCGCTCCAGGGCAACCGATGAATCTGCCGCGGGTCGGCGGTGAGGGCCAGGTCGCCGTCATCGCTGCCATAGAAACGCGCTGGCGGGTATCCGCCCATGATGCATTGCAGCAGCACCCCGCGAGCCATCTGCAGGCGCCGCCCTTCGAGGAATCCCTCGGCGGTCATTACCTTGCCCCGCGGTACGCCATTCAAATCCGCAGTAACACATTCGATTTCATCAATGCCCGTCAATCGCTCGGCGAGTGAACTGTGGCCATCGGTTGTCATGACTCAATCCTTGTTGTTATACGAGCCGCGAACGGCGACCCGTACAAAATACGCACCACCCGTTCGGGATTTCAAGCACGGCAGAGCAAATTCCCGGACATGCCTGTTCCCGCCAGCACCAGCGCATCCACGACCATCCTGCGCGCCTGGTCCTGTACTCGCCGGATCGATGCAGTAGGCTCGGCTGGTGATCTGAAGCAGGCCTGCGGAGGGCCCTCATGCTGGGAAATCTTGCCGATATCGATCTGCGGATGTTGCGGGTGTTCTGCGCCATCGTCGACGCCGGGGGCTTCACTGCGGCCCAGGCCCGGCTCAACACCAGCCTCTCGCGACTGAGCGTGGTGGTTCGTGACCTTGAGGAACGCCTGGGCTATTCCCTGTGCCGGCGCGGCAGCAGCGGCTTCCAGTTGACCGACCAGGGCCTGGAACTGTTCGAGGCCGCCCAAGGACTGTTCGCCGATATCGAGCGCTTTCGCCAACATGCCAACCGGTTGGGTCCCAACGCCCGCGAACACTTGCAGATCGGCAGCGTCGACAGCCTGGCCAGCCTGCCCTGCGCCCCACTGCCCCTGGCCCTGAAGCATTTGCGCCAGCGCTTGCCTCTGGTACGGCCGAACCTGCACCTGATGCGCCCTGACGAACTGGAGCAGTCCGTGCTGGACGATCGCCTGCACCTGGCCATCGGCGCTTTCCACCATGAGTTGTCGGGCTTGAACTATCGGCATCTGTTCGACGAAGAACAGCACCTGTACTGCGCCGCCGGGCATCCGCTGTTCGCCCTGCGCGACGAGGAATTGAGCCTGGACCGGATCTGCAGCGCCGACTATGTCGGTCGAGGCTATATGGCCGAACACCAGCGGCCCCACGACCTGCACTTCAACCAGGCGGTCAGCGCCTATAGCATGGAAGCCATCGCCACGCTGATCCTCTCTACCACCTACCTGGGCTACCTGCCCAGCCACTATGCCGCCGGCTGGGTCGCCAAGGGGCAGCTGCGCGCCCTGCTACCCCTGCGCCTGGGGTACCGCTCGCGCTTCCACTGCATCACTCGCCAGGGCCAGGAGCCCGGGACAGCCCTGGCCACGCTCCTGCAATGCCTGGAACTGGCGGCACAGCAACTGACCGAACCTGCGCCGGCCGTCGTTCAGGGCAGATAGATCTTGAACAGGCCACCACCCAACGGGCCACCGTTGCCGATCCGGGTGCGCCCACAGACGCCATTGCGCTGGTGCAGCTCGGCGATACGCCCGGCGAAATACAAACCCAGCCCGGTGCTACCGCTGCTCTGGTTGATGCCCTGCATGTACTCGGCCTGGCGCTCGATCATCGCCTGGGGATAGCCGTCGCCATCGTCGTTGATCGACAGCACCACCTGGCCTTCCTCGTCGCTGACACTGATCAGCAGGGCATGGCGGGCATGGCGGATGGCGTTATTGATGCAGTTGGCCAGCACCGAGGCGATCAGCTCACGATCGAAGAAACCCAGGGGGCTCAGCGGATCGACTTCATAGGTGGCGGAAATCCCGCGGCTCTTGAACACTTCCTGGTGGCTCACCAGCTGCGCTTCGATGAAGTCGTCCAATTCGTGGTAGGCCGGCTGCAACGGCAACTGGTTGACTCCCAGCTTGTACAGCCCCAACAGCTGCACCAGCATGCCGTTGAGGTGCGCGAACTCGTAGTCGATCACCCCCTGCTCGGCAGGCAGCTGCCCTTGCGGCAGGCGTGCCGACCACTGGGCATGGGCCTGCATCAGCATGGCCAGGGAGTTCTTCATGTCATGTACGGTGGAGGCGATCACCGTGGAAAAGTCGAGCGCCTGTTGCTTTTCGATCATTCGCCAAACGCCTTGCTTCGCAGCTTCTGGTAGCGCGGATAACGCGCGTCGGTATCGGGCATCATGCCGACCATCTTCAGGCACGCCTGGCATTCTTCCAGAAGCGCCGCATCCGGGTTGGCGTCGGCGCCATGCAGCAGCGACTGCGCCATGTTCAGGGCAACACTGATGTTCTTGGGCTGCATGGCCAGGGCCTTGCGGAACAGTTCCCGGGCCTCGGCCAGGTTGCCGGCCTTGTAGCTGCGCACGCCCTGGCGGTTGATGTCGGCTGCCGCATTGGAAGAACTGAGGATAGTCGGGTCATCGGTGAGCTTGGCGATGCCTTGCATGACTTTCGGGTCATCGCCGTAGATTTCCGCGCAGTTCTTGAGCATCGAGGCGCCGGCACTGGCCTGCCCCAGCATCTGCAATTGCTTGGCCACCAGCAGCGCCGCCTCGGGGCTCATGAACTGCTCCATGCCTTCGAGTCGCTGCAAGGCCTGTTCGGTGAGCTTGTCGGCCGTCTCGGCATCGTTGAGCAACAGGCTGGTGGCCTTCATCAGTCGCGCGCGAATCTGCAAGCCTGGATCGGCCGGGTTTTCCTTGGCTACGGCGCTCAGCGTCTGGTTGATCTCCAGCCGGGTACGGGTATCGAGGCCGCGCTCGCTGCCCTTGCTGATCAAAGCATGGGCCAGGCCCAGGTTGCTTTCCGGGTCCTTGAAGCGCGATTGCGCGCCCTGGTTCACCGCCTGGCGATAAGCCCTGGAGGCGCTTTCGAAGTCTTCGTTGGCCATGGCCAGCTTGCCCAGCAACGCCTGGCGCCGGGGAGCCAGGGGCGACAAGCGCACCGCTTCCTCGAGCACGCTCTGGGCACGCTTGGTATCGCCCTCGGCCACCAGCACATCGGCCAGGCCGTCATACAGGCCCGGCATCATCGGAAAAGCCTTCAAGGCCTTCTCGTACACCGCCTTGGCCTCGGTGACCTGGCCGCGCTTGAACAGCAGGCGCCCCAACCCGACATAGGCCCAGGGCAGCGGCCGATCCGCCAGGATGCTGTTGTACAAGCGCTCCAGGGGCTCGTTCTGGTTCATGTCGCGCAGGGCGTCGGCCCGGTACCGCAGGCACAGCGGCGCATAGCGCGGATCCTGCTTGCACAGGGTGACGCAGGCGTTGAGCACTTCCACCGGCTTGCCCCGGTCCAACGCCTGGAGGATCGGCTTGAGCAGGGTCTTGCGTTGCTGCAGGCGCTCCAGGCGCTGGGCCAGGCCGGAGCGGTTGAACGGTTTGGTCAGGTAGGCATCGGGCTCGTGCTCCAGGGCGCTGAGCACCATGGCCTGGCTGCTCTCGGCGGTCACCATGAGGAACACGCTTTCATGGCTGATGAGCTTTTCCATCATCAGGTCTTCGAGCACTTGCTGGCCGTTTTTCTTGCCGTCACCCAGGTGGTAGTCCTGCAAGATGAAGTCGTAGCGCTTCTGCGCGCACATGCGCAGGGCCTGCTCACCAGAGTCGGCGGTATCCACGTCCTTGACGCCCAGCTCACGCAACATCGAGCGCACCGAACTGCGGTAGTCCGAGAAATCATCGACGATCAAAAAGCTCTTTTGGTGGTACGCCAGCATCGAAGATTCCAGGCAATTAAGAAGATCAATCCAGAGACGCCAGGGCCCACCCGGCTTCACAGCCCCTCGGCGCGCAGATAATAGCGGCTGGCCGAAGGCTATCAAGCACTTTGCGGCCAGCCTGTGATACAGGTCGCCGCTTGGGAACACAATTGTCCATCGCAGGTTATCGGCCGGATCGAGCATTCCCTTATAGGCGCTCGACAGCATTTATTGCGGTTTGGCCTGTCCTTGTCGCGATTTGCCCCACACCGGTAAAAACCTTCGGAAAATGGTCTTGGAAGGCCTGGGAAATCTTGGATTCTGCAACTTCACCTGCTAGCGTGCGCGCCTCTAAGCCTCGATCGCTGTCGCTCCCCACCCAGGCCGCGATACGCCGCTCTGCAGCGGCAAGCAAGCGCGGCTTGCAGGCCAGGTGCCGAAGAATCGGCGGGCACCCGACGCTGGCATCAGCGACATGGGCATGCCGGTTTGCCAGAAGATGCATCGATGGATGTACACAGCATTATCCAATGGAGTTAACGATGGCGCAGGACAGCAGTGTGATTACCGGTATTGAACTGGAACAGTTCATGGACCGCCTCGAAGCGCAACAGCAAGAGCAGGAAACCGATACCCTGCTGGCCCAGTTGCAAGCACAGCCTCTATTCGCCGACTCCCTGGGCTCCATCGCTCGCCTGCACACCCTGTGGATGCAGGCCGGCGATTCGGTTGCCGCGCAGGCCGTCATCGATCGCGACGGCGACGCTCTGCTGCAAGCCTCAGGGGATGCGGCGCGCGACGAGTTGCAGATCAACCTGGATATCCTGCGCCTGCAGGTCGCCAACTACCTGGATGACGAGCCGGTACTGCTGCAGGTACTGGAAAAACTCAACCAGATGGCCACCCAGACCCTGGACTTCGATGTCGAGTACTACCGGCGCTATCGCATCTTCGACCAGCTGGAAATGGGCAGTATCGAAGTCGCGCTCAAGACCATCGAAGTGCGCTATGCCCTGGCCCTGATCAACCCCGAACGCGCCGCCTTGCGGGCCTGGGACGACGCCGACCGGCATCGACGCCGCGCCCTGGCACTGGCGCGCCATGAGCGTGACGAAGAAGCCCGCGCCGCCGCCCTGGACGCGATCAACGTCATCCGCAACGCCAGCCCCGAGCAGGACATCGACGAAGGTGACTGGCTGTGGCTGGGCAACTCACTGATCGAGATCATCCCGCTGCGCCTGGCCCTGTTCGAGCAGCCCATCGCCCAGCTCACGGCTGGCCTGTCGCAGCCCCGGCGTCGCGAATGGGACGTGCGCATCGCACGCCTGGCGGCCCGTTCCCTGCACGCCCAGGGCGACCTGAACGGCGCCCTGAAGATCTGTCACGTGGCGGCGATGAGCCTGGACAGCGGCGGTGGCAACAGCTTCATCGAGTATGAGTTGCCCTGGCTGCAGGAAGCCGGACGCATGGAGGAAGCTGGCCATCGGGCGTTCCTGGATATCTACGACCGCCAGTCGGAGATGTGGCCACCAGTGGCACGCCTGGTCCTCGAACGCCTCAAGGACCCGGAAGACCGCAACGCCTGGTGGCCGATCTGCATCATGCGTGCCTGTGTCACCAGCGAGCTGTTGCAAATATTCCTCGAGGCATTGCCGCCGATCACCCCAGAAGAACCGGCGACCACGCCGCTGCTGGCCGCCCTGTATGCCGCAATGGACGACCTTGAGCAGCTCGATCGGTTGTTCGCCGAAGCCCGGGCCGAGGCGCTGCGCCGCAACCCTGAACAGCCCTGGATCAAGCGCCTGGCCGCAGTGCACGACGCCGACCGCGATCTGATCGACGCGGCCACCGAGGTCGAGCTGCTGCAACAAGCCATCGAGGCCGGTCGCCTGCACGACAACCGCAGCGCCTATGCCTTGTTCGTCGCCCAGGTGCGCAAGCTGGGCATCATCGAAGCGCTGAAACAGTGCCGGCCACAACTGGCCAGCGGCAATCACGCCTACAACTACGCCCTGACCATGGAGGAACTGGCGGAACCAGAGGCCGACAAACTGCCAAGCGAGGCTCGCGACGAAGCCTACTCGCTGCTGCGCGATGCCCAGAAAGATGCCTACGAGCAGGGGCAAGCCCATATGGAGCGCTACTTCACCACCGGCAGTGGCCACCCGTTCGATGCCTGCGCCCACCTGTACTCGATGCTCTGCAACAACCTGGCGATCAATTACCGCTGCTACAACGAGCAACAGCGCTACGCCGATGCCATCGAACTGCACCAGCGGGGCATTGCCGCCAGTTCCTTCGCCGAGCACTTCAACGGTGTCCTCAGCGCCCGTATCGCCATGGACGACTACCCGGGCATCGCCGAAGCCGCGGAGCAGCTGTGGCATTTCTCGATGGACTACGGCTACAGCCGTCACAATCCGGAGAGCTACATCGTCTCGGTGGCCTACGCCCTGTACTCGCTGGACCGCGACAGCGAAATCCTCATCTGGCTGGAACGCCTGCTCAACTGGCAGGCCGCCCAGGAGATCAGCGACCAGCAGCTGGACTCCTCGGCGCTGTTCGACCGGATCAAGCTGGCGCGCTACCTGGCCCCCACCCATCCGGACAACGCCGACAGCCTGTGGCAGCGCTATGAGCCTTGCGTGCTGGAAATGAACGAGGTGTCGGTGATGTCCTGTTCGGTGGACTACTTCAAGGCCCGTGGACGCACTGAAGAAGCCCTTGACTACTGCGCCCGGACCCTGGCCCTTTGCGATCCGAGCAAAGACTACGACGTGCAATGCCGCACCCGGATCGAGTCGATCATGGCCGAACTGCAGGCGCCTGCCGCCCCTGCCGCCAAGAAGAGCTGGTGGCAGCTATGGAAATAGCCGCCGACAAACGCAGCTCCAGCTATGCCGCGCGCAACCTGCTCAATGCCGATGAACTCAAACGAGGCATCAAGCAGCGCAGCCAGGCCCGGGAAGACGACGCTGCCGTGCATAGCTGGCTGCTCAACCACTTCTATCGGCACCTGGCTGGCAACTTCGAACCAGCACGACGCATCCACGACCTGGATGACGCCGCCCAGGTATTGGGTAGCGCCGGGCTACCGGCCTGGGTAGCCGGGCACTTCAGTGCCGCCAAGTCCCAGGAGGCCGACGCCTGCGCCAGTGCGGCCCCCCTGGTGTGGATCGACCCGGCACAACCCCAGCTGCTGGCCCAAGAGGCCCGGCTGGTGGAGTTCCTGGTGTCACGCAAGGGCACGGCCCTGGAGGGCAAGCTCGACCGCATCAACTGTCCCCAGGCCCTGGCGCTGTGGGAGAAGGAACATGCGCAAATGGCGGCCCGGGTCGACCAGGGCTGGCGCCAGAGTTCGGCCGATGCCTTGCAAGTCACGGTGACCTGCGCCGAGCACACCTGGGTGGAAATGCGCAGCGACAGCCCGCTGCTGCGGGCCGAGATGGCGTTTGAAAGCTATGTGATGCGCCACTGCCTGGGGCAGTTCGCCAATCGCCGGGCCTTGACCGGCGGCTATGGCGAGCGCTACGCCGAGGCCGTGGAGCAACAGGGCATGCGGGTCTTCAGCCTGCGCGATGCCCAGGGCCAGCCCCACATCACGGTCAGCCTGATTGTCCAGGGTAGCGGCGCACTGACTGTGGAGCAGGTCAAGGGCAAGCAGAACCGCCCACCAGTGGAGCGCTACTTCCATGACCTGCTGGCGTTCCTCAATACCATAGGTACCGACCAACAGACGCCGGACGACTGCATCGCCATCGGTGTCGTGCGCACCGAAACCGGCTGGCTGCACATCGAAGAGGTCAGTGAGCCCGAGGCCCAGACACGCCTGGTATCGCGCTACCCACAGCTGTTCTCGCGACTGGATTCGCCATCGCCCATGGTCCAGTGGCTGGTGGCGGCTCGCCAGTGCGACCTGTTGCTGGAAAACGAACCCGAGGCTCCGGCTGTGCGCTATGCCATCCGGCATGTCTACAAGAAAAGCCCCTGGCCGCAGCCCCGCCTGGAGGACCCGTTGTATCGCACCGAAGGCGTGCCATGGAAAGACATGTCCCCGGCCCAGGCCGAATCCATCTGCAGCTGGCAAGCCAACAGGCAGCGGGGCAAAGCATGCTGACCGTCATTGGCTTCCTATTCGGCGCCTGGGTGGTCTGGGGTTACCTGCGCCGCCGCTCCAGCCCCACCTCCCTGGTGGTCTTCACCCCACGCAAGCGCTGGGCCCTGACACTGGCGCAACCCATGGTGGATGCCACAGGCATGACCGGGTTCTTCGATCCCGAGACCACCTACTTCGCCGATCAGGCCAGGGACACCCTCAGGGCTCCGCTGCTCCACCAGATCGGCTTTCGCAGCAACGCCAGCGACGATGAAGTTCGCAACCACCTTAACTCCACCCTGGAACGCCAGTGGTTTCGTATCGACCTGCATGGCCTGAACGCCAGCGACGATCCGCGGGCCGCCGTCGCCTTCGCTTGCGTGCGCAGTGCATTCTTCGCCCGGTGTGCAACGCTGATGGGCTGGCTGGAAGCCGACAGCGGCTGGCGCATCATGCTGCTCAATGCCCAGCGAGCTCAGGATTGCTTCGACAGCTGGGAAGACTTCGGCCAGGCCTTCATGCAGGGGCGCCGGCAATGGGTAGCGGCTTTCAGGGCGGACGCCCTGGGGAGCACCTTCAACGAAGACAGTCTCAAGCAGTTGCTCGCGGCAGACGGCGGGGCCTGGGCAAAAGTAGCGTGGCAGGGTTTGCCGGCATTCAGCCCGGCAACCGAGTGAAGGCCGGGAGAACCCTCACTATTGGCAGTCTCACACGTGAGACATAGAACCCGCAGGTTTAAGTTGCACTATAGATAAATCAAGCGCCGAACGGCCCCAGGCACCCTGAGTGTCCTGGGGCTTTTTCATGCCCACAGAAAAATGGAGGTTGTACCGTGTCCCATCTAGCTCTACTGATTACCGCCCTGATCCAGCGCAGCTCCAGCCTGTCGGCAGGACGATTCTGGACCCTGGCGATAATGACGTTCATCTACATGCTTGAACGCCTGTTCATCTTGTGGCGAATGACTTGAGAAACAACGCAAAAAGCTCCGCCTGGGTATTGATCTGCAACTTCGCATAGAGATTCTTCCTATGCATCCTGATGGTCTCCAGGCCAACCTTCAAAGTATTGGCGGCGGACTTGGTGGAGTGCCCGCAAAGTATCAGATGGGCCACATCCTTCTCCCGCTCCGTCAGCGCTCCATTGCCAAACGGCTTGAAAGCCTCGGATATATGATCCCTGCTGATACCCTGTTCCTGGACATCAAACGCCTCGCATGGTCCTTGCTGTTCGGACAGGATGGCGGGTTGTCCTTGCCAATGCAGCAGCACCAGGCTCCTGACCAATGGCTCGACGGATCGAAGGAATTCGAGTTGCAGATAATCGAATGTCTCCCCCGTCTTGCCCTGAAAGAAACATAGGGTCAACTTGGTTACCGGGTCGAGATCGATGACATAGAAACAGTCCTCTTTCACCCCATTTCCCAGGTAATAATTCTTGTAGTACTCGCTGCTGAAGAAATCGTCCGGACAAGCCTCGGACAGGTGATAGAACCCTTGCGTAATACCACTCTTCACTGCCAGGCACATGGGATCGAGCATATAACCCGCTGCAAAGTAGCGGTTTATCAAGGATTCATATTTCTGTTGTGGGATACCACTCTCGTACAACAGAACTGGCGCCCTGGACTGGATCTCCAGCACGAACTGCGTGGACTGGATAACAGCCACGGTACTCAGGGCGTGCACCAGCCTCTCGACGAAATCATCGCTACCCACAGCCTCTATCACGGCCGACAGATTGGCGTGCCACTCTCGCAGCGATACCAGGGCTTTCATCTTTTCATAACTGCTCATGATGGAAGACATCGCCACGCTCCTGCTTGCCCGGGTTTGTGCATTCCTATCACAAAGACTTCCTGCTGGCGTGGACCTCAGGGTCTTACGCCCGGGCAAACGATTTGCTGAACATGAACTAGGCCTGTACCAGGCAACTTCCGGCGAGACTCCCGGCAGGCAGGACGGTTATCTGCCGGACTTGATCTGCGCCCAGGATCGCGTGGCAAAGCGCTGTATGGCAAAAGGCAACGGTGTGGCCACGAACAGCTGCTTTTTGGCCGTAATCTCTGGAAAAACCATGGGATTGTCGAGCAACTCCCGGCTGATCAAGGAATAGGATTTGTAGTTCGGATTGGGATACCCGACATCTTCACTGATCCTTGCGATCACCTCGGGCCTGAGGATGTAGTCGATGAACGCCAAGGCCGCATCAGGATTCTGCGCATCAGCGGGAATGGCCAGCATGTCATACGCCAGCTTGCTGCCTTCCTTGGGTAGCGAGTAGCTGATATCGATGTCTTTCCCCGCCTCCTGCGCCCTGGCCGCGGCCTGGTAGATATCCCCGGAGTAACCGATGGCCACGCAGATATTGCCATTGGCCAGATCGGATATGTATTTGGCGGAATGGAAGTAAGTAATGTAGGGCCGGATAAGCAGCAGCTTCTCTTGTGCCAGCTTGTAGTCCTTGATCTCGCTGCTGTTGGGGTCCAGGCCAAGATAATTGAGCATCACCGCAAACAACTCATCGGGCGAATCCAGTATCGCTACACCGCACTGGCTCAGTTGTTCGATATTCCTCGGCTCGAAGACAGTCGCCCAGGATTCGATCTTTTCCAGGCCAAGAATGGCTTTGATCTTGTCGACGTTATAGCCGATTCCTACCGACCCACCGAGGTAAGGCACTCCGTATTGATTACCAGGATCCACTCCTTGCAACAGCTGCAAGATGTCCGGATCCAGATTGTTCCAGTTCTGCAATTTGTTCTTGTCCAATGGCTGGAACGCACCGGCGCGGATCTGTTTTGCCAGAAAGTTATTGGAAGGTACCACCACGTCATAGCCGGACTTACCGGCCAGCAACTTCGCATCGAGCATCTCGTTGGACTCGAATACGTCATAGACGGGAAGGAGCCCCGTGACTTGCTGGAAGTCCTTCAGGGTGGTCCGCCCAATGGAATCGGTCCAGTTATAGATGTGCACAGTTTCCGTACCCGCTGCGCTGGATAGCCATAACGCCAGTAGCACGGCGACACCTGCCTCGATTACCAGACTTTTCATTTTATTGTTCTCCTGGAAACGCACTGCCAGGAAGCTATCCAGGCCACCCCACTACGTCCATTACCCTACAGGGGGTATGTCCGAGGCGGTTGCGACGGCAAGACCCGAGTTTGTGAATTCTTCTTCCCTTGAAGGGGAATTCTTGCCGGAGATCGATCGGGATAAGTTGGATAGGGCACATGCAGCTTGGAACAACACCACCCCCTGAGCTGCTGAAAGTCTTGTAACCGACCACCAATAAAAACCCATGGGGATTAAAACAATGGTCTACGACAAATTGCTTATCGATGGGCACCTGGTATCTGGCGAAGGAGATAACGAACGCATCTATTGCCCAGCCGATGAAAGCCTCATCTGTGAAGTAGCCGCAGCCAGCCCGGCGCAACTCGAGTTGGCTGTGGAAGCCGCCAGCCGGGCGTTTCCCGCCTGGTCACGGACACCTCCCGGACAGCGCAGCTACCTGCTGCTCAAGCTTGCGGACCAGATTGAAATGGCCGCGCAAGAACTGGGCGCCCTGGAAAGCCGCAATTGCGGCAAACCGCTGCAGATGGCCATCGAAGATGAGATTCCTGCGGTGGTCGATGTCTTGCGCTTTTTCGCGGGGGCCGCTCGCTGCCTGCCCGGCAGCGCGGCGGGAGAGTATGTGCCCGGCAATACCAGCATGATCCGGCGTGATCCCCTGGGAGTCGTCGGGCTGATCGCTCCCTGGAACTATCCGCTGCTCATGGCGGCCTGGAAGCTGGCACCTGCCTTGGCAGCCGGCAACACCGTGGTCTTCAAGCCCTCGGAGCTGACGCCCTTGAGCGCGCTCTACATCGCTCGGCTTTGCGCAGTCATATTTCCCCGGGGGGTCGTCAACATCATTTCCGGACGCGGCATTACCCTGGGGGCCCAGCTCTCGTCACACCCCAAGGTACGCATGGTGTCGGTGACCGGCGACATCACCACCGGCCAGGCAGTGGCCCATGCTGCGGCTGGCAACCTGAAACGCACTCATCTCGAACTGGGAGGCAAGGCTCCGGTCCTGGTGTTCCCGGATGCGGACATTCGCGCAGTGGTCGATATGGTGCGCAGTGCCGGCTTCTACAACGCTGGCCAGGACTGCACCGCGGCTTGCCGCATCTACGTCGCGGAATCGATTCGCGAGCCATTCCTGGATGCCCTGGTGCAGCACGTTTCGACGCTACGCAGCGGCCACCCGGAAGATCGAGGCATCGATTTTGGCCCCCTGATCAGCCGCCGCCAGCAGGAGCGCGTCCTGGGCTTCGTACAACGCGCCGCGGCGCTGCCCCATAGCGAGGTGCTGACCGGAGGCGACGTTCCCGACGGCCCTGGTTACTTCTTCCAACCCACGGTCATTGCCGGAGTCAGGCAGGAAGATGAAATAGTCCAGAAGGAAGTTTTCGGCCCGGTGGTCTCGGTGACCTCCTTCGACGATGAGGAGCAGGTACTGGAGTGGGCCAACGCCAGTGAATACGGGCTCTCGGCTTCGGTCTGGACCGGCGATGTCAAACGAGCCCTGAGGACCTCCAGGCAACTGCAGTACGGCTGCGTGTGGGTGAACCAACACATGACCCTCGCCACGGAAATGCCCCATGGCGGCCTGCGGCAATCGGGCTATGGCAAGGATATGAGCTTGTATAGCCTTGAGGACTACACCTGCATCCGCCACATCATGCTCAACTTCGAGTAGCCCATCATTGAAGCGGGCAAGGACGAACGACGGGCAGGATGTCCGATGCAAGAAGTTTGCTTCATGGGGAGGCGAACAAGGGGGGGAGATGGTGTCCCAGGGCAGGTTCGAACTGCCAACCTTCCCCTTAGGAGGGGGATGCTCTATCCAATTGAGCTACTGAGACCCGGAGGTAAGTGCCTGATACGGCACAAAGGACGGCGTGCATGTTAACGGCCAGCGCCGTATTTGTCATGTCATCGGTAGGGGTTTTTACAGGGCGCCACCGGCCTGGTTGGGGAGGATCGTGCAAATTGCATCAATGCAAAAAGCCATCAATGCAAAATGCAACTCACACATCCGGCAAACAAACGCCAACCAGCTGTTTTTAAAGGATTTAATGGCATATACACTGTTGGCACGCAGCCTGCTTTATCCGTGGATAAAACACTGCGGAGATGATGCCCATGAACAGCGTCCTGTTTCTCTTGAATGCGACAGCCATTGCCGTGCTGGTGGCTTTTCACTTTCTACCGCAGGACAACGTCACCGATGGGCCTTGCGTCACTCATCATAACCAGGGCCTAAGCGCACAACTGGCCGTCCTCAATACCCAGGCCCTACCCGGGACCATGACCCAGGCCGCCACCGGAGAGGCCCCGCAGCCACCAGCGGAGCTAGTGAGCGAGCGCTGGGTATTCTGATCAGGAGTTATACATGTCCACCGCAGCCAAAAGCCTGCTTGTCCTGGTAATGCTCAGCGCCATAGCGGCCATGGCATTGCCCGAAGGAACCTTCAGCTGGATATGCCTGGTAGCCTGCGGCGTGTTCTCCAGCCTGTTGCTGCTGGCCCTGATTGCCGGGCGCAAGATCAAGTTCGACCCGGTGCTGCGCTGATCCCGTGCAGGCGTAATATCTCCAATAGATGCTGGACGGTAGACGACAATCCTTGTGAGTTGTCCAGGCGCACCACCTGCCCGTCGTCGAGCCAGCCCTCATTGATGAACAACTCGTTGCGCCTCAGGCGATCCTCGATTTGCGCCACACTTTCCCGTCCCCGCATTAGCAAACGTTGGCGCAACACCTGGGTATCCACGGTAAGCACAATGGGCAGTAGGTCGCGATAGCGCTCCCGAGCCTGCGGCAGATAACCTCGGGAGCCGTTGACCAGTACGTGGCGCCCCTGGGCCAACCATTGGTCGATCTGTAGCGCAATGCCATAACCCAGGCCATTGGCCCGCCACCATAAGGCAAATTCCCCCTGGGTCACCCGGCGCTCGAACTCCTCGGCACTGACCTCCTCGGCACGCTCGCCCACCGACTCGGCAGAACGGGTGATGACCCGCCTCGCCACCTCGCAGCCCATCTCGGCCAATGGTCGTCTGGCAGCATCGATCAGGCTGTCCTTGCCAGCCCCCGAGGGGCCCATCAGGTAAATGAGTCTACCGGGCATGGATGCGGGATCCGGACGCAGATACTAGTAAATCGGCCATTTGCCACTATCCTCTAACAGGTAGGGATCATGAGACTCATCCGCAGCGCGTGCACCTTCGCTAGTGCACTCCCACTCCCACTCCCACCGGGCGAGAGACTGCGGCCAACAATGCGGATCAGCGATCTTTTCAAACCAGTCCGCATTTCTGATAATTGGTGCTGGCATAACGCCTTTATCCAGTTCAATATTTGTCACAGAATTGACGCCAATGATCTGGCAATTTTTGAGGCATGATGCGGGCCTCTTAACAATTCAGGTTGAACATTTGGCAATCAGGCTTGTCTTAAAAAACAGCCCGCGGCCAATTCCGAGAACCGCTCCCCTGAACTAACCGGTTAAATATATGCGCCCATTGAAACAGGCAATTTATTCCAGCCGTACGGCTGACAAGTTCGTCGTACGTCTGCCCGACGGGATGCGTGAACGCATTGCCGAGGTGGCTCGCAACCATCATCGCAGCATGAACTCCGAAATCATCGCACGCCTGGAGCAGAGTCTTATTCAGGAAGGTGCCTTGGGTGAAGAGCTGAGCATGCGCCTGGACAGCCCAGAACTGTCCTTGCATGAACGCGAGCTGCTTCAACGTTTCCGCCAACTTTCACATCGCCAGCAAAACGCCCTGGTTTCGCTGATTGCACATGACGCAGAAATGGCCGCAGACGCCAGCTGATTTTGCCCCGAAAGCTAGAGCCAGCCTAGTCGCTGGCTTTTTTTGCCCGCCTGAAAGCAACGAAGCGCCATCAAGGCGCTTCGTCGGGAATCCATAGCCAAGGGCTCAGAGCAGGAAGATCGTCGCCAGGCCGAGAAAGATGAAAAAGCCACCGCTGTCGGTCATCGCGGTGATCATCACGCTGGCTCCCATGGCCGGATCTCGCCCCAGGCGCGCCAAGGTCATGGGGATCAAGACCCCCATCAGGGCCGCCAGCAACAAGTTCAGGGTCATCGCCGCTGTCATGACCACACCCAGCGACCAACTGCCGTACAACATGTAGGCCACGGCACCGATCACCCCACCCCAGATCAGGCCGTTGATCAAGGCTACCGCCAGCTCCTTGCGCATCAGGCGCGAGGTATTACCAGTACTGACCTGGTCCAGGGCCATTGCCCGGACGATCATGGTGATGGTCTGGTTCCCCGAGTTGCCGCCGATACCTGCCACGATCGGCATCAATGCCGCCAGCGCCACCAGCTTCTCGATGGAACCTTCGAACAAACCTATCACCCGCGAGGCCAGGAATGCCGTGATCAGGTTGATGGCCAGCCAGGCCCAACGGTTGCGTAGGGACTTCCAGACCGAGGCGAAGATATCTTCCTCTTCACGCAGACCGGCCATGTTGAGGACTTCGCTTTCGCTCTCCTCACGAATAAGGTCGACCATTTCGTCGATGGTCAAACGACCGATCAGCTTGTCGTTCTTGTCGACCACCGGGGCCGAAATCAAGTCATAACGCTCGAAGGCCTGGGCCGCATCGTAGGCGTCTTCATCGGGGTGAAAGCTCACCGGATCGCTGGCCATGACCTCCGCAACCTGCTTTTCCGGGTCATTGACCAGGAGCCGCTTGATCGGCAGGACCCCCTTGAGCACGCCGTCGTAGTCGACCACGAACAGCTTGTCGGTATGGCCAGGCAGCTCCTTCAGGCGACGCAGGTAACGCAGGACCACTTCAAGGCTGACATCCTCGCGGATGGTCACCATCTCGAAGTCCATAAGGGCACCGACTTGCTCCTCGTCATAGGACAACGCGGAGCGGACACGCTCACGCTGCTGGCCATCGAGGGCCTCCATCAGCTCATGGACGACGTCTCGCGGCAGCTCGGGAGCCAAGTCAGCAAGTTCGTCAGCGTCCATCTCCTTGGCCGCAGCCAGGAGCTCATGATCGTCCATGTCGGCGATCAGGGTTTCACGCACGGAGTCGGATACTTCGAGGAGGATGTCGCCGTCACGCTCGGCCTTGACCAACTGCCAGACGGTCAGGCGCTCTTCCAGGGGCAAGGCTTCGAGAATGTAAGCGACGTCGGCAGAGTGCAGGTCATCGAGCTTGCGCTGCAACTCGACGAGATTCTGCCGATGAACCAGGTTTTCTACCCGGTCATGGTGATGGCCTTCCTGACGGTGCGTCAGGTCTTCGACCACCCGCTGGCGCTGCAGCAGCTCAACGACTTGAGCGAGGCGATCCTGCAGGCTTTCCTGCGTTTTCTTTACTTCTACTTCGGTCATAGGCGAACTCCACTCCCAGCAGAGGAGCACGCCGGAAGGATCAATCAGTCAGTTCATGATTGTGAAAACGAGATACTGAGTAACTACTGGGTAAGTCCATGGAGATATTCCACAAGCCCCGGCGGGGCTGACGGGCGCAATCATACACCGCCTGGCGGTTTTAAACGTTAAAAAATAGCGGCAAGAACAAGCGCTTGCGACATAAACCTGAGCGGCGCCCGAATCTATGGAACTGCGACGCCCCGGCAGAAAAAGAAAACACACAGATGGAGAAAAAAGTCCGCCGACATGCCGCCGAGCAGGATATTCGACTACCGAGAAGACAAGCCGTTCCGAACGAACAGGCAAGAGAGAAAATGAAGCCACACAAAAACAAAAAGCCCGTATCTTGCGATACGGGCTTTCTGATATATGGTGCACTCGACAGGATTCGAACCTGTGACCGCTCGGTTCGTAGCCGAGTACTCTATCCAGCTGAGCTACGAGTGCATTTGTGTTTTTAGACCAGACCACAACTGGTTGAAGCCGAGTTATTCATATCGCTACAACTAACTCTTAAATGGTGCACTCGACAGGATTCGAACCTGTGACCGCTCGGTTCGTAGCCGAGTACTCTATCCAGCTGAGCTACGAGTGCATTTGTGTTTTTAGACCAGACCACAACTGGCTGAAGCCGAGTTAATCATATCGCTACAAATAACTCTTAAATGGTGCACTCGACAGGATTCGAACCTGTGACCGCTCGGTTCGTAGCCGAGTACTCTATCCAGCTGAGCTACGAGTGCATTTGTTGCGCCGCATTATAGCCCGTTGAATCATCTTGTTAAGCACTTTTTCTAGTAAATTCAACAACTTACAGAAGAAGCCAGATTACAACGTACTAAGCAAATAATGGCGGAGAACGGGGGATTCGAACCCCCGACACCCTTTTGAGGTGTACTCCCTTAGCAGGGGAGCGCCTTCGGCCACTCGGCCAGCTCTCCGCAACACGGGGCGTATATTAACCACCTTTCTCCCCGTTTGCAAACAAAAAAAACGAGAAAAATTAATGGCTTGGTTCTTCGTCCTTCTCTTTCTTGATCCGCAGGTAGATTTCCTCACGGTGGACCGCCACTTCTTTGGGGGCGTTGACACCAATACGCACTTGATTACCTTTGACGCCGAGCACGGTCACAGTGATTTCGCCATCACCAATGATCAGGCTTTCTGCGCACCGACGAGTCAGAATCAACATACCTTTCTCCTCACGCATTACATTTCAGGGACTACAGTCTGCAAAAAAAAGGGTGTTGGCCTACAACCGGGTCGGCAGTAGTCCTACACGCCTAAGTATTGACTAGCGTGGACGAAAGAACAGCTTTCTTCCACGCCGATCAAAAACACAAAGGGCGCGGTCAGACCGCGCCCCATTCAACCACGCGTCACTCGCCCTGTCGGGCTGGCGCGTCGAGCTCGAACGCGGTGTGCAGGGCACGTACCGCCAGCTCCAGGTATTTCTCTTCGATCACGACCGAAACCTTGATCTCGGAAGTGGAGATCATCTGGATATTGATGCTCTCCTTGGCCAGCGCCTCGAACATCCGGCTAGCTACGCCCGCATGGGAACGCATGCCGACACCGACGATGGAGACCTTGGCGATATCGGTATCGCCAACCACTTCCCGGGCACCGATTTCACGCGCGGTATTTTCCAGCACGTTCTGGGCGGCCAGGTAGTCGTTGCGGTGCACAGTGAAGGTGAAATCGGTGGTGTTATCGTGCGAAACGTTCTGCACGATCATGTCGACTTCGATGTTCGCTGCGCTGATAGGGCCAAGAATCTTGAAGGCCACGCCAGGATTGTCTGGCACGCCACGGATAGTCAGCTTGGCTTCATCGCGGTTAAAAGCGATGCCGGAAATGATCGGCTGTTCCATGGATTCCTCTTCATCAATAGTAATGAGGGTGCCCGGACCCTCCTGGAAGCTGTGCAACACGCGCAGCGGAACGTTGTACTTGCCGGCGAACTCGACCGCACGGATCTGCAACACCTTGGAACCCAGGCTGGCCATTTCCAGCATTTCTTCGAAGGTGATCTTGTCCAGGCGCTGAGCCCTGGCCACCACGCGCGGATCGGTGGTGTAGACGCCATCCACATCGGTATAGATCTGGCACTCGTCGGCCTTCAAGGCCGCCGCCAGGGCTACACCCGTAGTGTCGGAGCCGCCACGACCCAAGGTGGTGATGTTGCCGTGCTCGTCGACACCCTGGAAACCGGCCACCACGACCACGCGACCGGCCTTCAGGTCGGTGCGGATCTTCTGGTCATCGATCTGCAGGATCCGCGCCTTGGTGTGCGCGCTGTCGGTCAGGATGCGTACCTGGTTGCCGGTATAGGACACCGCCGGGATACCACGCTTGATCAGCGCCATGGCCAGCAAGGCGATGGTCACCTGCTCACCGGTGGACACGATCACATCCAGCTCACGGGGAACCGGTGGGGCTTCGCCACTGATCTGCTTGGCCAGATCGATCAGGCGGTTGGTTTCGCCACTCATAGCCGACAACACGATCACCAGGTCGTCGCCAGCTTCGCGGAACTTCTTCACCTTGTCGGCAACCTGCTCGATCCGCTCGATTGAGCCGACCGAAGTGCCGCCAAATTTCTGTACGATCAAAGCCATTTTCTAAGCCGCCTCAGCCCGTCAAGGGGCGCCCGTTAAACAATCAAACTGCGCAGCGCAAGGACCCGCCACTAGACGGCGGGTCCGGTCGGCGCCTTAAATGCCTTGCTCGACAAAGGGCACGGTCAGGGCCAGCGCGGCATCCAGCGCAGCAGCGTCGACGCCACCACCTTGTGCCATGTCTGGACGACCACCGCCCTTACCGCCCACTGCCGCAGCAGCCTGCTTCATCAAATCACCGGCTTTGAGTTGGCCAGTCAGGTCCTTGGTTACGCCAGCAACCAGCACGACCTTTTCCTCATGGACACTGCCGAGCAGGATCACTGCGCGGCCGAGTTTGTTTTTCAACTGATCCACCAGCGCCAGCAGCGCCTTGCCGTCCTGGCCATCGAGACGCGCAGTCAGCACTTTCACGCCCTTGACGTCCTGGGCCTGAGCCGACAGGTCGTCACCGGCCGCAGCGGCGGCCTTGGCTTGCAGCTGCTCGAGTTGCTTCTCCAGCAGACGGTTGCGCTCCAGCACCGCCGACAGCTTGTCGATCAGGTTGTCACGGCTGCCCTTGACCAGGACCGCCGCTTCCTTGAGTTGCTCTTCGCCCGCATTGAGGTAGGCCAGGGCCGCAGCGCCAGTGACTGCCTCGATACGCCGCACGCCGGAGGCCACGCCACCTTCGCTGGTGATCTTCAACAGACCGATGTCGCCGGTACGGTTGGCGTGGATACCACCGCACAACTCGACCGAGAAGTCGCCACCCATGCTCAGCACGCGCACGCTATCGCCATACTTCTCGCCGAACAGCGCCATGGCGCCCTTCTTCTTGGCGGTATCGATATCGGTTTCTTCGGTTTCCACCGCGGTGTTCTTGCGGATCTCGGCGTTGACGATGTCTTCCAGCGCCTTGATCTGCTCTGGCTTGATCGCTTCGAAGTGGCTGAAGTCGAAGCGCAGGCGATGGCTGTCCACCAGCGAGCCCTTCTGCTGCACATGCTCGCCCAGCACCTGGCGCAGCGCGGCGTGCAGCAAGTGGGTAGCCGAGTGGTTCAGCGAAGTGGCGTGGCGCACTTGCGCGTCGACCTGCGCTTCAACCGAGGTGCCGACGCTCAAGCTGCCCTGGGCCAGCACGCCGTGGTGCAGGAAAGCACCGCCGGTCTTGGTGGTGTCACGTACATCGAAACGTGCATTGCCAGCCGTCAGGAACCCGCAGTCGCCAACCTGGCCGCCGGATTCGGCATAGAACGGAGTCTGGTCGAGGATCACCACGCCCTCCTCGCCTTCGCCCAGCACCTCGACCGATTGCCCATCCTTATAGAGAGCGACCACGTTGGCCGCGCCGCTGGTGGCGTGATAACCGGTGAACTCGGTAGCCACATCGACCTTGACCAGGCTGTTGTAGTCCATGCCGAAGGAGCTGGCGGAGCGAGCGCGTACACGCTGGGCCTCCATCTCGCGCTCGAAACCTTCCTCGTCCAGGGTCAGGTTGCGCTCACGGGCGATGTCACCGGTCAGGTCCATGGGGAAGCCGTAGGTGTCATAGAGCTTGAACACCACATCACCCGGAACCACGCTGCCCTTGAGTTCGGCCAGGTCCTGCTCGAGGATGCGCAGGCCCTGCTCCAGGGTCTTGGCGAACTGTTCTTCTTCAGCCTTGAGCACGCGCTCGATATGCGCCTGCTGGCTCTTGAGCTCAGGGAAGGCTTCGCCCATCTCGGCCACCAGCGCGGCGACGATCTGGTAGAAGAAGCTGCCCTTGGCGCCCAGCTTGTTGCCGTGGCGGCAAGCGCGGCGAATGATCCGGCGCAGCACATAGCCGCGACCTTCGTTGGACGGCAGCACGCCATCGGCAATCAGGAAGCCGCAGGAGCGGATGTGGTCGGCCACCACTTTCAGCGAGGCCTGGCCGTCGTTGCTGCAACCGATCGCCTTGGCCGCGGCGGCCAGCAGGTTCTGGAACAGGTCGATCTCGTAGTTCGAATGCACGTGCTGCAATACGGCACTGACACGCTCCAGGCCCATGCCGGTATCCACCGACGGCGCTGGCAGCGGGTGCAGCACGCCGTCGGCGGTGCGGTTGAACTGCATGAAGACGTTGTTCCAGATCTCGATGTAGCGGTCGCCGTCTTCTTCCGGCGAGCCGGGTGGGCCGCCCCAGATATCGGCGCCGTGATCGTAGAAGATCTCGGTGCAAGGACCACAAGGACCGGTGTCGCCCATGGTCCAGAAGTTGTCGGAGGCGTAGGGCGCGCCCTTGTTGTCACCGATGCGCACCATGCGCTCGGCCGGCACCCCGACTTCCTTGGTCCAGATGTCGTAGGCCTCGTCGTCGGTGGCGTAGACGGTGACCCAGAGCTTTTCCTTCGGCAGGTTCAGCCACTTCTCGGAAGTCAGGAAGGTCCAGGCGAAGGTGATGGCGTCACGCTTGAAATAGTCGCCGAAGCTGAAGTTGCCCAGCATCTCGAAGAAGGTGTGGTGACGGGCGGTGTAACCGACGTTTTCCAGGTCGTTGTGCTTGCCACCGGCGCGGACGCACTTCTGGCTGCTGACAGCGCGGGTGTAGGCGCGCTTTTCCTGGCCCAGGAAGCAGTCCTTGAACTGGTTCATCCCCGCGTTGGTGAACAGCAGGGTTGGGTCGTTGCCTGGGATCAAGGAGCTGGAGGCGACACGGGTGTGGCCCTGCTCTTCGAAGAAGCGGAGGAAGGCTTCACGGATTTCTGCGCTTTTCATTAGGTTCTTCCACGGAGACTGCGGCCAAAGGCCTGTGCGCAACGTCAACAGACGAAACGACGGCAAAGGGCCGCATTATATCGGCGTTAATCACTTGGTACAGCGTGTTTGTACGATACAAACAGTCAATTGGACGGAGAACACTGTCACTTACGGGAAAACTCGGCAAAAGTGCCCACCACTTGGTCGATTTGCCCACGCTCGACGTCCAGGTGGGTCACCAGGCGCATCCGCGGCGCGGCACTCAAACGTACGCCCCGCTCGCCGGCAAAGGCCTTGAGGGCTTCGGCCCGCTCGCCCAGTTGCACATAGACCATATTGGTCTGCACCGGCTCGACGTTGTAACCCACCTCGCGCAGGCCTTCGGCCAGCAGACGGGCATTGGCATGGTCGTCCGCCAGGCGCTGCACCTGGTGATCCAGGGCATACAGGCCCGCAGCCGCCAGCCCACCGGCCTGGCGCATGCCGCCACCGACCATCTTGCGCAAGCGCCGGGCCTTGCCGATCAGCTCGCTGGAACCGCACAGCACCGAGCCCACCGGTGCCCCCAACCCTTTTGACAGGCATACGGATACCGAGTCGAAGTGCTCGGTGATCAACCGCGCATCGACGCAAAGTTGCACGGCCGCGTTGTACAGCCTGGCCCCATCCAGATGCAGGGCCAGGCCGTGCTCGCGACTGAAGGCGCGTGCCTGGGCCAGGTAGGCCAGCGGCAGCACCTTGCCCTGCATGGTGTTTTCCAGGGCCAGCAGGCGGGTGCGGGCGAAATGGAAATCGTCGGGCTTGATCGCCGCCGCCACCTGGCCCAGGTCCAGCGAACCATCGGCCTGGACCTCCAGCGGCTGCGGCTGGATCGAGCCCAGCACCGCCGCGCCGCCGCCCTCGTATTTGTAGGTATGGGCCTGCTGCCCGACGATGTATTCGTCGCCACGCTCGCAATGAGCCATCAACGCCAACAGATTGCTCATGGTGCCGGAAGGCACGAACAGCGCCGCGGCGAACCCCAGGCGCCGGGCCAGCTCGGCTTCCAGCTGGTTGATCGTCGGATCCTCGCCGTAGACGTCGTCCCCGGTGCGGGCGCTGGCCATGGCATCGAGCATGCCGGGAGTCGGCTGGGTCACGGTGTCACTACGAAGATCGATCACGCTCATCACATCTGGCCTCGCTGCTGGACCCTCAGGCCCGGTTAAGACAGGGAATTCCCTTTCGGACATGAATTACTGCCGTCTCACCCCCGAATAATCAAGCAACAACTTTAGAAAAAACTGATCCTGAGCACGAAAAATCTGACAAGAACCAAAAGGTACGATGTTTTCCTGGGCAGACTGTGTTAAAAATCCACCGCCCGGGCCAAAGCCACGGGCAAACGTTCTCAGGGCGGGGTGCAATTCCCCACCGGCGGTAATTGCACGCAATGTGCATAGCCCGCGAGCGCTTGGCACCATCGGCAGCTTGCCTGCAGGTGATGACAAGGTCAGCAGACCCGGTGTGATCCCGGGGCCGACGGTCATAGTCCGGATGAAGAGAGAACGGGATTAGCGCCGAAGGGCCGCTGCCGAACCGTCGTGGGAGAACCACGCGGGTCTTGCGCGCACCCTTGAATCCCATTCGATTCATGCATGCCCTGTTTTTCATACAAACAGGAGTCAGAACAGATGCAACTCTCTGCTATCGATAGCAAAAGCAAACACCACCCCAACGAACGCGTCGCCTTCATCCAGGCCTGCTGGCACAAGGAAATCGTCGACCAGAGCCGCCAGGGCTTCATCAACGAAATGCTCGCCCAGGGCTACCAGGAAAGCGATATCGACTTCTTCGAGGTCGGTGGCGCCTTCGAAATCCCGTTGCAAGCCAAGCTGCTGGCCAAGTCCGGTCGCTATACCGGGATCGTCGCTGCCGGCCTGGTGGTGGACGGTGGTATCTACCGTCACGACTTCGTCGGCCAGGCGGTGATCAACGGGCTGATGCAGGTGCAATTGGAAACCGAAGTGCCGGTGTTCTCGGTGGTGTTGACCCCACATCACTTCCATGCGGGCGAAGAACACCAGAAGTTCTTCTTCGAACACTTCGTGGTCAAGGGTCGGGAAGCGGCCATCACCTGCGCCGACACCCTGAACAAGACTCGCGCCCTGCGTCGTAACGAACAACGGGCAGTCGCGGTATAAGGACTGCAGCAGGGTTGCCCGCCATGGCGGGCAACCCTGCTGGCTTGCAGTATCAGCTCAGGCCATCGGCCGTGGCCGGCACGATCAGGATCCCGGCACGCAGGCCATTCTTGACCTTGGGGTTGGGAAAAATGATCCGCGCCCCCTCCTCCTCGATGACCCAGCGGGTCTGGGCGATGTCCTCGGCCAGCAGGTAACCCATCTCCAGCTCGGAAAAGTTCTCCACGTCCGCCGGCAAGTGCAGTTGAAAGCGGTCGCTGTGCTTGATCACTTCCCGAGAGACACTGAACAACTTCAACCCTTCAAGGCTGTCCTGCTCCGCAGGTGGCTCGCTGCCCTCGATCAGTTGCTTAAGGCGAGTTTCCAGGCGCTCGACGTTGACCCCCTGGTTCTGCCCGAACGGCCGGGCCTTGCCCAGTTCCAGGGTGAAGGACTCGGCCCCCAGTTGATCGTAGGTGTAAGCGCTGAACACGATGGAAGGCTTGTTCTGCAACAGCACCGCCTCCATGCCGCAGGCCCTCAGGCGTGCCAGCTGACGGTGTGAATGCTGGCGTCCGTCCTTCCACGGATACAGGGCGAACTGCTCGATCTTCGAACCGCGAATGGCCGTGTGCAGGTCGTAGTGCAAGCGCTCGCGCCCCGGCAGGCTGAAGAAGCTCGCCGCCAGGCGCTCCAGCTCACAGGCGCGCAAGGCCTCATGCCCACTGCTCTGCTCATGCCGGCCATTGAACAGGCGATTGACATCCTGCTCGACGAAACGCTCGCCGCGGCGCATGGCCTCGGGGTTGCCGAACAGGAACAGGATACGGGCGCGGGGCTTCAGGTCGCCCCGGGCGATGTCATGCAACAGGCGGTCGAGCAACTCGATGGGAGCGGTCTCGTTGCCATGGATGCCGGCGGACAACAACAGGTCCAGGCCGTTGTCGCGCGCTTCGGGCGGGCGCACTTCCAGCGCCCCCTCGCTCAGCCAGCGCATGCGCACGCCGTCGACAGTCAGTTGAGTCTTCTCTGCCGGTTCACGGCCGGCGAGGGTCAGTTCAAGCAGTTTGCCGAGGGCGAGCATAAAACGCGTTCCTTAGTGGGCGTGGCCGCAGCCTGGGCCGTGCACGTGATCGTCGTCGCCAGCGTCGGCCGGCTCCATTTCCAACTGCAGGCTGACCAGGTTGGTCGCCAGTGGGCGCAGCAGCAGGCTGGCGTATTCCTCGTCACCCTCCTCCACGTCCACGCCGATCAGCAACTGGCCACGGCCGTCCTGCTGGATCCACACTTCCTTGCCTTGCCAAAGCACCGCAAAACGGGTGCAGGAGGTTTCCTGTTGGGCGCCTTCGGCATCTTCAAGGATCAATTGCAGGGTATCGCTCATGGGTCGGTTCTCGTCTGGGGTGAAGCCCGCACCCGGGGCGTCCGGGTGCGGGCCGTCAATTGATCTGGAAAGGATAAACCGCGCCCAGTTTAAGGATTTGCGTCAGCTCATCCAATGCCGTCCGGCACTCGACCAGCAGCTGCGGGTCCGCCAGGTCGGCTTCGGTGAGACGATCGCGGTAATGCTTGCCGACCCACTGGGTCAGGGTCTCGTACAGCGGCGCGGTCATGATCACGCCTGGGTTGACCGCCGCCAGCTCGGACTCGTTGAGCGCCACGCGCAAGCGCAGGCACGCCGGGCCACCGCCGTTCTGCATGCTCTGCTTGAGGTCGAAGACCTTCACTTCACGGATCACGCCACCGGAGCTGGTGAGGTTTTGCAGGTATTGCCAGACCCGCTCGTTGTTACGGCACTCTTCCGGCACGATCAGCAGCATCGAGCCATCGGCACGAGACAACAGCTGGCTGTTGAACAGGTAGGAACGCACTGCGTCCTCCACCGTCACCTGGGAGCGCGGTACGCAGACCGCCTGGAAGTGACCGCCACGCTTGCCCAGCTTGGCCTGCAGTTCGGCAAGCAGCTTGCCGGTCTCGAGGAAGGCGTCCTCGTGGTAGAACAGCACCTCGCCGTTGCCTACGGCGATCACGTCGTTATGGAACACGCCCTGGTCGATCACCGCCGGATTCTGCTGGGCGTAGACCACCCCGTCCTCGTCCAGGCCATGCAGCCGGGCCACGGCCTGGGATGCTTCCAGGGTCTGGCGCGCCGGGTACTTCTGCGGCGTCGGATAGCGATTGTCGAAGGCACTGCGACCGAAGACGAAGAACTCGACGCCAGCCTGGCCATAGTCACGGCAGAAGCGCGTGTGGTTGGCCGCACCTTCATCACCGAACTGCGCCACTGCCGGCAGGGCGGCGTGATGGGCGAAGTGCTTCTGGTCGGCGAACATCGCCCCCAGCACCCGGCTGGTGGTCGGGTGCTCGATGCTGCGATGGTACTTGCAGTTGAGGTTGGCGGCGGTGAAGTGCACGCGGCCGTCGGCAGTGTCGGCGCTCGGGCTCACGGTGGCGGCGTTGGCCACCCACATGCTCGAAGCCGAGCAGCTGGCGACCAGCAACGGCATGGCCTGCTTGGCCGCCTGCTGGATGACCTGCGCATCGCTCCCGGCAAAACCCAGGCTGCGCAGCGCGGTCACGTCCGGACGCTCCTGCGGGGCGAGCACACCCTGCTGGAAGCCCATGTCCATCAGCGCCTTCATCTTCGCCAGGCCCTGCAGCGCCGCTTCCTTGGGATTGGAGCCCTGCTGGCTGTTGCTCTGGGAGGCGACGTTGCCGTAGGACAAACCGCCGTAGTTATGGGTCGGCCCCACTAGACCGTCAAAATTGACTTCATAGGATTTCATCAGCGAGGCTCCACGAATCTGCTTGTTATAGGCATCGATATCAGTACAGGTCTTGAGGCCGCCGACGCCCGTTTCAAAAGACGTTCGCAGCCTGCGGCAGCGGCCTCATCGACGCCCCACCGCTGTTTGCAGCCGCTGCCGTGGAGCACCAGGGGCGCACCACGGCATCTCATCAATCCAGGCGCACGCCCGGGGTCAGCGCTCCCGGCAAGGCCAGGCTCGGAGTCTCCAGGGACGCTACCGGATACGCGCAGTAGTCCGCCGCGTAATAGGCGCTGGCCCGATGGTTGCCCGAGGCCCCCACGCCACCGAATGGCGCGCTGCTGGCGGCGCCGGTCAACTGCTTGTTCCAGTTGACGATCCCGGCCCGGCTCTGCAGCCAGAACTGCTGGTAGCGCTCCTCGGAATCCGACAGCAAGCCGGCCGCCAGGCCGTACTGGGTGTTGTTGGCCTCGGCGATGGCGCCATCGAAATCAGCGTAGCGGATCACCTGCAACAACGGCCCGAACAGCTCCTCGTCAGGTCGCTCGGCCACCGCCGTGACGTCCAGGATCCCCGGGGTCAGCAGTGCGGCCTGGGCCTGGGGCTGGGTCATCTCCAGCAAGGCCACGGCGCCATTGGCCAACAACTGGCGCTGGGCATCCAGCAGTGCCTGGGCGGCGCCCAGGGAGATCACCGAGCCCATGAACGGCGCCGGTTGCTGGTCGAAGGCACCCACTTCGATGCTCGAGCTGACCGCCACCAGGCGCGCCAGCAGCGAGTCGCCCCAGGCGCCGGCCGGCACCAGCAGGCGACGGGCACAGGTGCAGCGCTGGCCAGCCGAGATGAAGGCGGACTGGATGATGGTGTACACCGCCGCATCCAGGTCCGCGACCTGGTCCACCACCAGCGGGTTGTTCCCGCCCATCTCCAGGGCCAGGATCTTGTCCGGGCGCCCGGCGAACTGCTGGTGCAGGTGGTTGCCGGTACGGCTGGAGCCGGTGAAGAACAGGCCATCGATCCCCGGGTTGGCAGCCAAGGCGATCCCGGTTTCCCGGGCGCCCTGCAGCAGGTTGAGCACGCCTGCCGGCAGGCCGGCCTCGATCCAGCACTGGACCGTCAGCTCGGCGACCTTGGGTGTCAGCTCGCTGGGCTTGAACAGCACGCTGTTACCCGCCAGCAGCGCCGGCACTATGTGGCCATTGGGCAGATGGCCGGGGAAGTTGTAGGGGCCGAACACCGCCACCACGCCGTGGGGCTTGTGCCGCAGCACGGCAGTGGCGTCGCCCAGCGGGCCGCTCTTCTCGCCGGTACGCTCGCGATAGCTCTGCACCGAGATGGCGATCTTGTTGACCATGCTGGTCACTTCCGTGGTCGCTTCCCACAACGGCTTGCCGGTTTCCTCGCCAATGCAATGGGCCAGTTCGTCGGCACGGGCCTTGAGGCCGGCAGCGAAAGCTTCGAGCACGCCGATGCGCTCCTCCAGGGAACGCTTGGCCCAGGCCGGGAATGCCTGGCGTGCAGCTTGTACCGCGCTGTCTACCTGGGCGGGTGTTGCACCGTTGCCGGACCAGATGACCTCCTGGGTCACCGGATTGACCGAGGTGAAGGCTTCACCCTGGCCGGCCAGCCATTGGCCGGCGATGTACAGCGTGCTCATTATTTCGACTCCCGAGAAGCAGACAGCGGAACCGCGCGGACCTGGTCGCCGGCGTTGAGTTGCAGGCGCTTGGCGGTCAGCGGATCGACCACCAGGGTGCCCGAGGCGAAGCGCGCCGGCGCCGCGGTGATGCGGCATTCCTCGCGCTTGCGGTTGTGGATCAGGAAAGGCGTGGCATCGTCGCCCGGGGTGCCGATGGCCAATACCAGCGCCTGGCTGTCGCGCACCGCGCGGATCTTGCCGGTCTCGCACTCCACCGCCGGGCCGGCATCGAAGATGTCGACATAACCCTGGTAGCTGAAGCCCTCGCTCTTGAGCATGGCCAGGGCCGGCTCGGTGTCGGTGTGGACCTTGGCGATGACGTTGCGCGCATCCTCGGAAAGAAAGCAGGTGTAGAGCGGGAACTTGGGCATCAGCTCGGCGATGAAGGCCTTGTTGCCGACACCGGTGAGGTAGTCCGCCTGGCTGAACTCCATCTTGAAGAAGTGCCGGCCCAGGCTTTCCCAGAATGGCGAACGCCCCTGCTCGTCGGACATGCCACGCATCTCGGCGATGATCTTGTTGCCGAACAGCTGCGGGAACTCGGCGATGAACAGCATCCGCGCCTTGGCCAACATGCGGCCGTTGAGACCGTTGCGATAGTCGGCATGCAGGAACAGCGAGCACAGTTCGGAGTTGCCGGTCAGGTCGTTGGCCAGGAACAGCGTCGGGATCTCGCGGTAGATGTTCAGCTCCTGGGAGGCGCTGACGGTCAGGCCGACCCGGAAGTTGTACCAGGGCTCCCGCAGGCCGACCGCGCCGGCGATGGCGGAAATCCCCACCACGCGGCCGTTGTCGTCTTCCAGCACGAACAGGTAGTCCGCATCGCCGCGCTCGGCTTCACCGCGAAAGGTCTTCTCCGCCCAGCCGACCCGATGGGTCAGGCGCTCTTCGTTGGCCGGCAAGGTGGTGAGGCCGGTGCCGGTGCTGCGGGCCAGGTCGATCAGCGCGGGTAAATCGCTGCTGCGTACGGGACGAACGATCATGCTATCTCCTCAGACGGACGCCTTTGACGGCACCCGCGAAACTCGCTGCTTTGCAGACAGGCCTTCCAGGGTCTGGAAGCCGCCGTTAAACCGCCACCAGGCGCACACTGGCACCTTCGCCGACACCCAGGGCCTCGGCTGCTTGCAGATCCAGGGTCACCGGCTTGCCGGGGGCGTAGTCCAGCTCCAGCAGCACCGCACGGTAGTCCTGCAACTGGCCATTGGCGACCAGGTACTGGCGACCGCCGCCCTTGAGCGCCTCGCCGATCTTCACCGGCACCACGCGGCTCTGGGCGATCGAGCGGATCCCGGAAACCCGCGCATGCAGGGTCGGGCCGCCGTCGAAAATATCGATGTAGTGATCGGTCTCGAAACCTTCGCGCATCAGGATGTCGAAGGTGATCTGCGCGCGCGGATGCACCTGGCCCATGGCTTCCTGGGCGGCGTCCGGCAACAGCGGCACATAGATCGGGTAGTGCGGCATCAGCTCGGCCAGGAAGGTCCGGCTCTTGAGACCGCACAGGCGCTCGGCCTCGGCATAGTTGAGGTCGAAGAAGTTGCGACCGATGGCGTCCCAGAACGGCGAATCGCCATTCTCGTCGCTATAGCCGACGATCTCAGTCACCACCGAATCGGCGAAACGCTCCGGATGGCCAGCCACGAACAGCAGGCGGCCACGGGAGTTGAGCTCGGCCCAGGGCGTGCCCACCAGGTCGCGGACCACGTAGAAGCTGGTCAGCAGGCTGTTGCCGGTGAGGTCGTGGCACTGGGACAGGACATGGATCTTGTTGTGGATCTTCAGCTCGCGGGACGCATGGACGAAGGTTTCGTTGCGAAAGCTGTAGAACGGCTCGGAGTAGCCCGCCGAGGCAACGATGGCCGAGCAGCCCACCAGCTTGCCGCTCGCCGTGTCCTCGAGGACGAAGAAGTAGCTCTCTTCGCCATTGAAGCTCACTTCCGCGGCGAACGAAGCCTCGCTCGCGGCGATCTTGTCGCGCAGGCGATCCACATCATCGGGCAAGGAGGTGACACCAATCGGGCTGTCTGCAGCCAGACGCTGTACCTCGCCCAGATCGGCCATTTGCGCGGGGCGCATCACCAGCATGGGGTCACTCCTTACTCTAGAACAGGGTCGGAAACCGTCCGACTCAGGGAAAAAAATGCCGGGATAGCCCGGCACAGGAATTAGTGTTCGACGCCGGCAAAGCACCGGCGCCGAGAAGTACCACCGCCTGGATCAGGCTTGGGTCAGTTTTGCCACGGCGCGCTCGAAGCGGTCCAGGCCCTGGTCGATATCCGCGTCCTCGACCACCAGGCTCGGGGCGAAACGCACCACGTCCGGACCGGCCTGCAGGATCATCAAGCCTTCTTTCTCGGCCGCGTTGAACACGTCCTTGGCCTTGCCTTTCCAGGCTTCGCTGAGCACGCAGCCGAGCAGCAGGCCCAGGCCACGGATTTGCGTGAACAGGCCGTACTTGGCGCCGATCTGCGACAGGCGGGTCTTGAAGCGATCGTGCTTGGCCTTGACGCCATTGAGCACTTCAGGGGTGTTGATCACGTCCATCACGGCACCGGCCACGGCACAGGCCAGCGGGTTACCGCCGTAGGTAGTGCCGTGGGTACCGACCACCAGGTGCTTGGCCAGCTCTTCGGTGGTCAGCATCGCCGCGATCGGGAAGCCGCCGCCCAGGCTCTTGGCGCTGGTGAGGATGTCCGGAGTCACGCCGTAATGCTGATAGGCGAACAGCTCGCCGCAGCGACCCATGCCAGTCTGCACTTCGTCGAACACCAGCAGCGCGTTGTGCTGGTCGCACAGCTCGCGGGCACCTTGCAGGTAGGCCAGCTCGGCAGGCAACACCCCGCCCTCGCCCTGGATCGGCTCCAGCACCACGGCGCAGGTCTTGTCGGAGATCACGGCTTTCAGCGCGGCCAGGTCGTTGTACGGCACATGGGTGATGCCGGTGATCTTCGGACCGAAGCCATCGGAATACTTGGACTGGCCACCGACGTTGACGGTGAACAGGGTACGGCCGTGGAAGCTGTTGAGCGCAGCGATGATTTCGTACTTCTCGGCACCGAAACGATCATGGGCCACGCGACGGGCCAGCTTGAAGGCGGCCTCGTTGGCTTCCGCACCGGAGTTACAGAAGAATGCGCGCTCGGCGAAGGTGGCGTCGATCAGCTTGTGGGCCAGGCGCAGGGCCGGCTCGTTGGTGAAGACGTTGGAAACATGCCACAGCTTGTTCGCCTGCTCGGTCAGGGCTCCTACCAGGGCCGGATGGGCATGGCCCAGCACGTTGACCGCGATGCCACCGGCGAAGTCGATCAGTTCCCGGCCAGCCTGGTCCCAGACTCGAGACCCCGCGCCGCGCACAGGAATGAAAGCCGCAGGTGCGTAGTTGGGAACCATCACCTGGTCGAAATCGGCGCGTTGCACCGGGGCTTGCTCAACGGACATCGGAGTCTCCTGAAGAGGAACACCCGCCTGGAACTGGCGAGCGATGGAGGGATTGTAAGGACAGTTTTCTGCCCGGCCTTGTCGCCAAGCGACAACTTCTTATAGCGCCAACCCCGGTTTTTCGCGGGTTTATGGCAATGCGACAAATTGCGTCGCAAAGGCGCAGTTTAAACTGCGTGGCGCCTGAACGGCAGGTTTGCCGGGCTAATTATCCACTTGGCCGGCAGCGCCGCTCACACACAGTCTTGAGCCGTTGCCGCAGGCTGCGACCAGGCACCCTGCACCAATGGAAGCGGCAACGGGAAACGCTTGCAAGGTTCCAATCGCCTTGGTGGCTGATGCCGAGTCATACGCAACCTTCGGCAGCGGCTGCACGAGGCGCCGAACCGCTGCTTGCGAGTACAAAGAAGGAGTGGGGTCAGCCGCGCTCGGCGGGTACGGAAGAGAGCTCGAAGGGGCTGCTGCTGCGCCGCTGGTTGCGGTCTTCGCGCGGGGTGGCGCCAAAGAAGTTGCGATAGGCGCTGGAGAAATGCGGGCCGGAGGAGAAACCGCAGGACAGGCCGATCTGGATGATCGATTTGCTGGTCTGCATCAGCATCTGCCGCGCCTTGTTCAGGCGCAATTCCAGGTAGTACTGGCTCGGCACGCGGTTCAGGTACTGCTTGAAGATCCGCTCCAGCTGGCGCCGGGATACGCAGACATGCTGGGCGATCTCGTCGGTGGTCAACGGCTCCTCGATATTGGCTTCCATCAGCAGCACCGCCTGGGTCAGCTTCGGATGACTGGAGCCCAGGCGGTTCTGCAACGGAATACGCTGGCGTTCGCCACCTTCGCGGATGCGCTCGACCACCAGCTCCTCGGACACCGCGCCAGCCAGCTCCGCGCCGTGATCCCGGGCCAACACCGCCAGCAGCAGGTCCAGCACCGACATGCCGCCACAGGCGGTCAGCCGATCGCGATCCCAGTCGAACAGGTGGCTGGTGGCGATGACCTTGGGAAAACGCTCGGCGAAATCGTCCTGCCAGCGCCAGTGCACTGCTGCCCGGTAGCCATCCAGCAACCCCAGCTGGGCCAACGGATAGACCCCGGCCGACAACCCGCCGACCACACAACCGGCGCGCACCAGTTGCTTGAGCGCGGTGCCCAGGGCCGAACCCACCGGCGCCGGAGGCTCATCGGCCAGCAGGAACAGCTTCTGGCAACCCTCCAGCTTGCCCGCCCAAGGCTCGCCCGGCAGTTGCCAGGTACCTTCCACGGCTGGCTCGGCCTGGAGGAAGGCCAACTCGTAGACCACTTCCGGATGAACCCGCTGGGCGACGCGCAAGGCCTCCTCGGCCAGCGCCAGCGTCAAGGCTTTAGTGCTGGGCCAAATCAGGAAACCAATTCGATGGGCAGTCATGGCGGGCGATCCGAAACGAAAAACAGTAGGAGAAGCCAAGGGCGGCAGCACCAAGTTAGACCATCTGGCGCAGGGCGCTCAGCATGACCTAATTTGGTGCATAACGGCAGCTATTACTTGAGGCTGCCGGAGAGGAATTGTTGCAAACGTTCTGATTGTGGATTCACCAGCACTTCCCGCGGATTGCCGCTTTCTTCCACCAGGCCCTTGTGCAGGAATACCAGCTGGTTGGAGACCTCGCGGGCAAAGCCCATCTCGTGGGTCACCACCACCATGGTCCGGCCTTCCTGGGCCAGGGACTGCATGACCTTCAGCACGTCGCCCACCAGCTCCGGGTCCAGGGCCGAGGTCGGCTCGTCGAACAGCATCACCTCAGGCTCCATGGCCAAGGCCCGGGCGATCGCCACGCGCTGCTGTTCACCGCCGGACATATGCCCCGGGTAGGCATCCTTGCGATGCGCCACGCCGACCTTGGCCAGGTAGTGCTCGGCCTTCTCGCGGGCTTCGGCCTTGGACACGCCCAGTACATGCACCGGGGCTTCCATGATGTTTTCGATGGCGGTCATGTGCGACCACAGGTTGAAGTGCTGGAACACCATCGACAGGCGCGAGCGCATGCGCTGCAACTGCTTGGGGTCGGCGGCCTTGAGGGCACCGTCCTTGCTGGCCACCAGCTTCAGCTCTTCATTGTTGAGCAGGATCTTCCCGGCGTGCGGCTGCTCCAGCAGGTTGATGCAGCGCAGGAAGGTACTCTTGCCCGAGCCACTGGAGCCGATGATGCTGATCACATCGCCGGCCGCGGCCTTCAGGGACACGCCCTTGAGCACTTCATGGCTGCCATAGCGCTTATGCAGGTCTTGGACTTCAAGTTTGTACATGCGGTCGGTTCTCACAAAAACAGTCAGTCGTTGAGCAAGCGCCCGTGACGCAGCGCTTCGCGCCCCGCCACCTTGGCCAGCCAGAAACCGGGTTGGGCATAACGCAGCCGCTCAACGGCGAACAGCACGCCGCTGGTGCCAGCACACACCGTACTGACCCGATCGGATAGAGGATCAATCACTTCAAAAAGCGGCTCGCCCACTTCCACCCAACTACCAGCCGGACGCAGGAAGCTCACCACGCCAGGATGCGGCGCATACAGCAATTCAGTGCCTTCGAAGGGCATGCCCTCGCAAGCTTCACGCCCTGGCGCCGGCCATTGCCCGGCAATCAGCCCTTGTTCGGCAAGGAACGCCAGGATGCCTTCGGCATGCGCCTCGGCCTGGGGCCGGCCGGTGTCGGCCTGGCCACCCAGCTCGAGGGTGGTCGCCAGGCATGCCAGGGGGATCTGCGCCTCGGGGAACTGCCGCGACAAACGCAACCAGGGCAGCGAACAGGCCTCGTCGAACGAGCTGCCGCCAGAATCTTCCGCCAGCAGGCCCACCCGCACATCCAGGTGAGCCGCCAGGGAACGCCACTGTGGCCAGTGCTGCGGCAAGGCGTACATATGCAAGGCCGCCTCGGCATCGCAGTGCAGGTCCAGCACCACGTCGGCGGTGCAGGCATGCGCCAGCAACACTCGCTGCATGCCCTGCAGCTGGCTGGCGGCCGGCGGCAATTCGGCCAGCACATCAGCCATGGCCTGGCGGATCAGCTGCACGTTGGCGTGGGCATCGTCACCCAGGCGCCCCTCCAGGCGCTGGGCCACAGGCGCGCTGAGCTCGACGAAATCACGGTTGAAGTTCTTGCCGCTGCCGGCTTCGAAACGCCCCTGGTGATTGCCTTGCAGCAACTGCCCAAGACCCAGCGGATTGGCCACTGGCACCAGTTCGACGACGCCCTTGAGGGCGCCCTGGGCTTCCAGCTCGGCCAGGCGCTTCTTCAGCTCCCAGGCGGTACGCATGCCAGGCAGTTCGTCTGCATGCAGGCTGGCCTGGATATAGGCCTTGCGCTCCCCGCTGCCGAAACGGAATACCGAGATGCTGCGCTCGCTGCCCAGGTGGCTCCAGGGCAATGGATGATCGATACGTTCCATATCAGTGCTTCCGCGGCGCCAGGTAGCGCAGCCAGCGGCCTTCGGCCAGCTTGAACAGGCGCACCAGGATGAAGGTCAGGCACAGGTAGAAGACGCCGGCGGTGATGTAGGCCTCGAACGGCAGGTAGTACTGCGCATTGACGGTACGGGCCGCGCCAGTGATGTCGATCAGGGTGACGATGGAGGCCAGGCTGGTGGTCTGCAGCATCATGATCACTTCGTTGCTGTATTGCGGCAGCGCCCGGCGCAGGGCCGACGGCAGGAGGATGCGGCGATACATCTTGTAGCGCGACATGCCCATGGCCTTGGCCGCCTCGATCTCGCCGTTGGGCGTGGCCTTGAGGCTGCCGGCGATGATCTCGGCGGTATAGGCGCTGGTGTTGATGGCGAAGGCCAGGCAGGCACAGAAGGTCGCGCTGGACAGCCAGGGCCAGAGGAAGCTTTCGCGTACTGCTTCGAACTGCGCCAGGCCGTAGTAGATCAGGAACAGCTGCACCAGCATCGGAGTGCCACGGATCACATAGGTGTAGAGCCAGGCGGTCATGTTCACCAGCGGCTGCTTGGACACGCGCATCAGCCCCAGGGGCAGCGCCACCAGCAAGCCGAAGAACAGCGACAGCGCCAGCAGTTTCAGGGTGGTCAGCAGGCCGCTGAAATACAGCGGCAAGGCATCATAGATGACGTTGTAGTCGAAGATCATAGATCAGCCGCCCTTACGCCTACCGAGTAGCGCTTCTCAAGGTGACGCAGCGCCAGCAACGAGACACTGGTGATCACCAGGTACATGGCCGCCACTGCGAGGAAGAAGGTGAAAGGCTCGCGGGTGGCATCCGCCGCCTGCTTGGCCTTGAACATCATGTCTTGCAGGCCCACCACGGAAATCAGCGCGGTGGCCTTGGTCAGCACCAGCCAGTTGTTGGTGAAGCCGGGAATCGCCAGGCGGATCATCTGCGGCACCAGCACCCGGAAGAACACTTGCGTGCCGCTCATGCCGTAGGCCATGCCGGCTTCCGCCTGCCCCTTGGGAATCGCCATGAAGGCGCCACGGAAGGTTTCCGAAAGGTAGGCCCCGAAGATGAAGCCCAGGGTGCCGATACCGGCGGCCAGCGGGTTGAGGTCGATGTAGTCGTCGTAGCCCAGCAACGGTGCCACGCGATTGAGCAGATCCTGGCCGCCGTAGAAGATCAGCAGGATCAGCACCAGATCGGGAATACCACGGATCACCGTGGAGTACAGGTCGCCCAGCCAGGCCAGCCAGCGTACCGGCGAGAGGCGCAGCGCGACCCCGATCAGACCTAGAACGATGGCCAGGGCCATGGACGACAAGGCGAGCTGAAGCGTCAGCCAAGCGCCATCGAGGATGACAGCCCCGTAGCCTTTCAACATGATTCAGGTCCTCGAAAATTGGGATGAAAAAATGGCGCAAACTTCAGAGATTCTGCTGCTTGCGCCATCTCGGACTGACAGGTTCGACGGATTACTTGCCGTAGATATCGAAGTCGAAGTACTTGTCCTGGATTTCCTTGTATTTGCCGTTCTCGCGAATGGCGGCGATGGCGGCGTTGATCTTGTCCAGATCAGCCTTGTCGCCCTTGCGCACGGCGATCCCTACGCCGTCGCCGAAGTACTTGACGTCGGTGAAGGCCGGACCGACGAAGGCGAAGCCCTTGCCGGCATCGGTCTTCAGGAAACCGTCATTCAACAGGGTAGCGTCCGCCACGGTGCCGTCGAGGCGCCCGGCCGCTACATCCAGGTAGATTTCGTTCTGCGAGCCGTATGGCTTGATCTGGGCGCCCAAGGGAGCCAGGACCTCACGGGCGAAACGCTCGTGGATCGAACCGCGCTGCACGCCGATGTTCTTGCCCTTGAGCTCGGCCATGCCGTCGCTGACCTGGGTCCCGGCCTTCATCACCAGGCGCGCAGGAGTGTTGTAGTACTTGTTGGTGAAGTCCACGGACTTGCGGCGATCGTCGGTGATCGACATGGAGGACAGGATCGCGTCAATCTTGCGTACCTTCAGTGCCGGGATCAGGCCATCGAACTCCTGCTCGACCCACACGCACTTGACCTTCATCTGCTCGCACAGGGCGTTGCCGATGTCGTAGTCGAAACCGACGATGCTGCCATCCGGAGCCTTGGAGGCGAATGGAGGGTAAGCCGCTTCGATACCAATTTTCAGGGGCTTTTCGTCGGCGACGGTCGGCAGGGACAGCACGGACAGTGCCAGGGCGCCAAGAAGCACGAGTTTCTTCATTCTTAGAACTCCATCGGTAAAGGGCGAAAACGGCAGAGTGAGCAACAGCCCAATATGCGAATGGGTGAACCCTCAATAGCGGCGCTGCGTCCTGAAAAGCCCGGAAAGGGACTCACACACAGGTAACGACGAGCGAGTGACCGGCATTCTAACGACAGGCCGGAAGCCGATATTTCCTCAATGCGACAACAAATTACAGAAGCACCGAGAACGCCGGGGCGGCATATTGACAGCTCTTCAGGATTATGCAAGAGCAAAAGACAGTGAACCGATCTACGTTGCAAATTGCGGGCCTATTATTGGCAAAGCCTTCTATTCCGGCAAGCGCAGCGTGATAGCTTATTTTTTACATGGATATAAAAGGCCCTGAAACGCCGCCCGACGTTTCCCATCGCCCCGAAATTGGGCGCAGGGTTACACCTTCGCCCAACCCGGTAACATTCAGATACGTCTACCGGGCAAACCGATATTTATTCGCCCCTCCCAACCGACCGGGCCCACTGGGCGCAAAGCGCCAGCACAGAGGGCTTCGCGGGGATTTATCCGACCCATGAAAAAGCCCCGCCCGGCATCGCCGGGCGGGGCTCATCGAACCAGCAAGCGCCTCAGGCGACGTTCATGGTCTTGTGGGTGTCGATCAAGTGCTGCACCACGCTCGGGTCGGCCAAAGTGGAGATATCGCCCAGGCCTTCGTATTCCGCCGTCGCGATCTTGCGCAGGATCCGCCGCATGATCTTGCCGGAACGGGTCTTGGGCAGGCCTGGCGCCCACTGGATGACATCCGGCGAGGCGATCGGGCCGATCTCCTTGCGCACCCAGTTCTTCAACTCGGCGCGCAGGGCTTCGCTCGGCTCCTCACCGCCATTGAGGGTCACATAGACGTAGATGCCTTGGCCCTTGATATCGTGAGGCACGCCAACCACCGCCGCCTCGGCGACTTTCGGGTGGGCGACCATCGCGCTCTCGATCTCGGCGGTGCCCATGCGGTGCCCGGAGACGTTGAGCACATCGTCCACGCGCCCGGTGATCCAGTAGTAGCCGTCCTCGTCGCGACGCGCACCGTCACCGGTGAAATACATGCCGCGGAAGGTCTTGAAGTAGGTATCGACGAACCGGTCATGGTCGCGGTACAGGGTCCGCGCCTGGCCCGGCCAGGAATCGAGGATCACCAGGTTGCCCTCGGCGGCGCCTTCGATGATGTTCCCCAGGTTGTCCACCAGGGCCGGCACCACGCCGAAGAATGGCCGCGCCGCGGAACCCGGCTTCAGCGCATGGGCGCCGGGCAGCGGGCTCATCAGGGTCGCGCCGGTCTCGGTCTGCCACCAGGTGTCGACGATCGGGCAACGGGACTGACCGACATTCTTGTAGTACCAGTCCCAGGCTTCCGGGTTGATCGGCTCGCCCACCGAACCCAGCAGGCGCAGGCTGCTGCCGTCGGCGCCTTCGCAAGCGGCGGTGCCCGAGGCCATCATGGCGCGGATCGCGGTCGGAGCGGTGTAGAGGATGTTGACCTTGTGCTTGTCGACGATCTTCGCCACCCGGGTCACGTCCGGATAGTTGGGCACGCCTTCGAACAGCACGGTGGTAGCGCCGTTGGCCAGCGGCCCGTAGACGATATAGGTGTGGCCGGTGACCCAGCCCACGTCGGCGGTGCACCAGTAGACTTCGCCCGGACGATAGTCGAAGACCCGCTCGTGGGTCAGCGACGCATACAGCAGGTAGCCACCAGTGGTGTGCTGTACACCCTTGGGCTTGCCGGTGGAACCGGAGGTATAGAGGATGAACAGGGCCTCTTCGGCACCCATTTCCTTCGGTGCGCAGACACTGCCGGCGACCTTCATCAGGTCCTCGTACCAGATGTCGCGATGCTGGTTCCACTTGATGTCGCCACCGGTGCGCTTGCACACGATGACCTTCTGGATGCTGTTGGTTTCCGGGTTGGTCAAGGCGTCGTCGACATTGGCCTTGAGCGAGATCTTCTTGCCGGCACGGATGCCTTCGTCGGCGGTGATCACCACTTTCGAACGGCAGTCGATGATGCGACCGGCCAGGGCCTCCGGCGAGAAGCCGCCGAATACCACCGAGTGGATCGCGCCGATACGGGTACAGGCCAGCATGGCCACCACCGCCTCGGGGATCATCGGCATATAGATAGTCACCACGTCGCCGCGGTGCACGTCCTGGCCACGCAGGGCGTTGGCGAACTTGCAGACTTCTTCATGCAGTTCGCGGTAGGTGATGTTGCGGCTCTCGGAAGGGTCGTCGCCCTCCCAGATGATCGCCACCTGATCGCCGCGCTCGGCAAGGTGACGGTCCAGGCAGTTGTAGGAGACGTTCAAGGTGCCATCGGCGAACCACTTGATATCGACATGATGATCGTCGAAGGAGGTCTGCTTCACCGTGGTAAAAGGCTTGATCCAGTCGAGACGCTTGCCCTGCTCGCGCCAGAAACCGTCCGGGTTCACGACCGACTGCTGGTACATGGCCTTGTAAGTCGCCTCGTCAGTCAGCGTCTTGGCCAGAACCTCGGGACGAACGGGATACACAGAAGCCGCACTCATCTTTCTTACCTCGGTGACATAGTTGTTTTTGTATGACCCCGTTGTAGCCGGGGGACGCCTATAGAACCATTCGACGATGGTAGTAACAACCCCCAGCGAAATGCCCCAGGATCTAGCGAAACCCTTCAAGAACAGGACCTGGAGGCATATCGAGGCAATCCGAAAATGTTCGCGCAGGTCTCTGGAAAGGGCTTTTTCGGCGATTGTTACAAAAACCGTCAAAAGTGTTTATCAAAAGTACGCCTATATGGCGCTCCGCCCCACGCCTAAAATCTGCCTCGCCCAACAGGCAAACTGATTAACCAAGTTGCAGCCCCCACGAAGGCAGTTAATCAAACTTCTACTCAAGTTCCACACGCAGCCCCAAAAAGGCTGCGTGACCCCACACGACCTTAGAAAGGTAAAACGCAAATGAAAGCTTTATTAGTTCTGGCCCTCAGCAGTCTGTGCGCTACAGCGATGGCTGATGAGATCCCGACTGATGCCGCCAGCCAGCAAGTAGCAGTAGAGGAATACACTTACTCCACGGACCTGGATATCGCCAAAGTTATTTCCATGAGCGAAGTTCCAGAAGTATGTGAAGTTGTACCGGCACGCATGGAATATGAAGATTCCAAAGGTCTGCGACATATTCTCCAATACCGCGTAATGGGTAACGGTTGCTCCAACGGCTGATAACCGCCCCGCCGCCCAGGCCTCGATGACCGCCGGCCGCAAGAAATCCCTCTTGCGGCAAAGATGCGCGGCACACTGGGGTTCCAGCACAGGCATCGTTGCACAACGTGCGACCACGACAATCGCATGCATCTTTTTCCGGAATGTACGTCACCGTCCGCCACACCGATGACACCTGCTCGAAAGTCGCTACCAATAACGCGGATTGATGGCGACTTGCCCTTACCCCGGAGATTCGCAAGGCGCTTCGACAGGACCAGGCACCAGCTTTTGAGTTGTGTCAAAACCCTGGAAATCGCCTTGGAAAACACAACATCTAGTAAATTTGGTTGTTTTTTGACCGAGTCATGGATTTTTTTGCCCGCCTGAAAAAAAAACTTCTCCAGCCAAAGCCCTGTAAACCCGCGCTCTGCCTCAAATCCCTCGCCTTCCTCGGCTCACCTGCGCCCATCGGTCGCCCCACGCCCCTGAAAATATCCTTATAATGCGTCCTCAAAACGGGCCTGCAACATTCCCTTACCGGATGAAAACGACCTGCTGGACCTCGCGCCGGAGCCGACACCCTCAGCCCTGCCCGACAGCAGCCTCAAGCACCCGCAGACGAATTTCTGTTTATTGCCTGCGTCACTGCTGCAACAAACGATTTCTTTGATTTAACGCGGCCAGTAGCGCCGTGTGAAAAGCCAACCCTTTTGTTTTCACACGGGCATCTGGCCCTCAAGCAGGAGACGACACGTCATGCTGAGCTGGGACGAATTCGATAAAGAAGAAAGCGAAGCCACGGCCAAGGGCACCAATGCCGGCCAGGCTTCCGACGCCACCATGGACCGCCTCGACAGCGCCGGTGGTGCCGCCGCCCTCGAAGCCCGCGCCGTGACCTCCGCCGACTCGGCCGCCGTGGTTCGCGCCAAGGCCGCCCTGGACGAGCTGGACATCGCCGAGGGCCTGGCCGAACTGGAAGGCTCCGCAGCTCGCGTCGCCGTTGACGAAAAGCGCATGATCAACTGCCGCGCCGACCTCAACCAGCTGGTGCCATTCAAATACGACTGGGCCTGGCAGAAGTACCTGGACGGCTGCGCCAACCACTGGATGCCGCAGGAGGTCAACATGACCGCCGACATCGCCCTGTGGAAGAGCGCCGAAGGCCTGACCGACGACGAGCGCCGCATCGTCATGCGCAACCTGGGCTTCTTCTCCACCGCCGACTCCCTGGTCGCCAACAACCTGGCCCTGGCCGTGTACCGCCTGATCACCAACCCCGAGTGCCGCCAGTACATCCTGCGCCAGGCCTTCGAGGAAGCGATCCACACCCACGCCTACCAGTACTGCATCGAGTCGCTGGGCATGGATGAAGGCGAGATCTTCAACATGTACCACGAGATCCCTTCGGTCGCGAAGAAAGCCGCCTGGGGCCTGCGCTATACCCGCTCGATCTCCGATCCGGAATTCGATACCGGCACCGTAGAGACCGACAAGGAATTGCTGCGCAACCTGATCGCCTACTACTGCGTACTGGAAGGCATCTTCTTCTACTGCGGCTTCACCCAGATCCTGTCCATGGGTCGCCGCAACAAGATGACCGGCGTCGCCGAGCAGTTCCAGTACATCCTGCGCGACGAATCCATGCACCTGAACTTCGGTATCGACGTGATCAACCAGATCAAGATCGAGAACCCGCACCTGTGGGATGCCGAGATGAAGGAAGAAGCTACCCAGATGATCCTGCAGGGCACCCAGCTGGAGATCGAATACGCTCGCGACACCATGCCGCGCGGCGTACTGGGGATGAACGCGGCAATGATGGAGGACTACCTCAAGTTCATCGCCAACCGTCGCCTGTCGCAGATCGGCCTGAAGGAAGAGTACCCGGGCACCACCAACCCGTTCCCGTGGATGAGCGAGATCATGGACCTGAAGAAAGAGAAGAACTTCTTCGAGACCCGCGTGATCGAGTACCAGACCGGTGGCGCGCTGAGCTGGGACTGAGTTCCACGTTCACCCAACCGGCCCCACGAAAAGCCCTGACCTGGTCAGGGCTTTTCGTGGGGCCGCTTCTTCTATATAGACAGTCCTCACAAGCAGTCCCGCCTCCCTCCCCTCAGCGACGGGCGCCCCTCGCCTCTGCCCTTCTCCCAAACCGTCGACAACAAGCCATGCCAGCCCAGTGGCCACTATCCATCAGTCGAACCTGCTGTACCCGTAACACCCCAGGCACTAGCCGCACCAAGACAGCCCAAGCAGACCCGGCAGTCACTTCCAAACTAGCTAGTTCAAAAAAACCTTGGAAAGACCCAGGCTAGTTCGAACATGTAACGCCATTGACAGAAAAAACAATGCAACTTGCAGCCCTTCTGCAACCCCGGCGTCATTTATCAGGGAGCACTTCTTTGGTGCGATGGATGCACCAATAACAAACATTTTCCAGGGAATTTAATAGCCACTTAACAACGAAAACGTCTGTTTAGATAAACTTACATAAATACATCTATCTCCTAAATAATCCGCAAGACACTTTAGAAAAAATGCATTTTTTTTCTTTTTTTTCACTAGACACCGGCTATTTTGCTCGCCTATATTCGGTCTGCCCTACAGCCAAGGAAGTGCTTAAATGAATGTTCGGCAATTGCATTCATCCAACTCGAAGTGGGAAACGATATTTGGCTTCTCACGTGCAATAGAAGTTGGCGATACATTGTATGTATCAAAAACCGGCCCCCTGGACGCCAATGGAGAAATAACCGCGACAGATGTTGCCGAACAGACACGCGTAGTTATCGAAAACATCTCGCGAGTTATCGAAAAAGCCAACTTCAAACTTGAAGACATCATACAAAGCCGGCTCTACCTGACCGAGATCGACAACTGGCAAGAGGCCGCCACCGTACATGGACAGTACTTCCATGCCATCCGGCCGGCCTTCACATTGCTTCACGTGCTGCCATTCCCCGAACGGAAAATGATCGTAGCCATGGAAGTCGTGGCCCGCCGCCAACAGCCTGCCGCCGTTTCGGAGTCGCCATGAACGCCTCGCCCCTCTTCACGCTCTTCGCCACCGTGGCCGCAGGAATGGCCATGGCCAGCAACTACCTGCTGCAACCGGTCCTGCCGGCGGTCGCCGCGACCCTGGGCATCGACCTGGCGAGCGCCGGCCTGATCGCCGCCAGCACCCAGATCGGCTACATGCTCGGCATCTTGCTGATCGTGCCGCTGGGGGATGTGCTCGACAAACGCAGCCAGATCACCTGGCAGTTCCTGATGCTGGGCGCGGCGATCTGCTTCGCTGCGCTCTGCAACTCTACTGTGCCGTTCTTCCTGGCCTGCATCGTCATCGGCAGCATGGCCACCAATGCCATCCAGCTCAATGCACTGGGCTTCCAGCTCAGCGAAAAAGGCAGCACGGTGGGCACCATCACCATGGGCATCAGCGCCGGCATCCTGTTGGCCAGATTCGTCGGCGGAGCGATCGCCCAGGCCTGGGGCTGGCAACACATGCTGATGTGTATCGGCGCAGCTATGTTGGTACTGGCGCTGGTGGGCCGGCTGGTGATGCCCGCATCCCCAGCCCGGGGTCGCGCCTCATACCGGCAGATACTGGGCAGCCTGCCCGGACTGCTGGGGCGCTATCCGCTGCTGCGCGAGTCGGTCATGGTGGGTGGGGCCTGGTTCTTCGTCTTCAGCCTGTTGTGGGTCGCGTTGATGCTGCACCTGCAGGCCGCGCCACTCAACCTCGACCCCACCACCACCGGGCTGTTCGGCCTGGCGGGCCTGGCCGGACTGCTGCTGGCCCGCTACGCCGGCGCCCTTGCGGACCGGATCGGCAGCCGCGCGGTGATCGCCCTGGGCCTGTCGCTGGTGCTGGCTGGCGTCGCGGTGCTCTACCTGTTCCCCTATTCCATGGTCGGCCTGGTGATCGGCGTCGTGCTCTTCGACCTGGGGTGCTTTGGCGCGCAAGTGGCAAACCAGACTCGTGCCCTTCGCCTTGAACCCACTTTGCGCAGCAGCCTGTTTGCCGTCTACATGTTCTGTTATTACGGCGCCGGAGCCCTGGGTTCATTGTCCGCCGGTTACATCTACCAACAATCGGGGTGGCGCGGCATATGTATAAGTGCATTCAGCGTCACCGCTATTGGACTGCTAATAACCTGGATAAATAACAAGAACACCGCACTCGATATACAAGCCGCCAAATAGAGCGGGCGTACTAACGCAACAACTTCCTACTACCTGGAACAACTTGACTTGCCAGACGCAAAGTCATGCGCCTGGCCGTGCCCGCGAACCGCACCAATGGAGATGACTGTCATGTTCACCATTCAACTACTGGCGATACTTCTCCTCAGCCAGTTGCTGGGCGGCCTGGCGCAACGCATAGGCCAATGCCGGGTAGTCGGGGAAATCACCGCCGGCATCTTGCTCGGTCCCACCTTCCTGCAACCGCTGCTGCAGTCCATGGGAGTGCAATCCTCGCTGTTCGCCGCCGAGCACATCGGCTGGATCGGCACGTTGGCCGAATTGGCCCTGGTGCTGCTGATGTTCGAAGTGGGCATGCACATCGCCCCGGACAACGGCCGGCACAGCCGCCAGGAAAACCAGGCGGCGCTGAAGATCGCCGCGGCCGGCCTGGTGTTGCCGTTCATCGCCGGCACCATCGTCGCCTGGTACGCCCATCCGGTACTGGCTCCCAGCTTCGACCAGTGGTCCTTCATCGTGTTCTGCGGCATTGCCCTGGCGGTGTCCGCCCTGCCGGTGATGATTCGCATCGTCGAGGACCTGGGGATCAGCGACCTGCCGGCGGTGGCCGTGACGCTGCGTGCCGCCGTGCTGACCGATATCGCCGGCTGGCTGGCCCTGGGGGCAGTGATCGTATTCTCCGCCTTTCACCACGACCTGAAGCTGGTGGCGCTGTTCGGTTTCTGCCTGTTGCTGGGGGTCGCCAGCTACGTCGCCCTGTCGCTGCAATGGGTCGAGCGAGTCCTGGCCAGGGCCAAAGCCGACGAATATCCACGCCACCTGCCCTGGGTGCTGTGCTACCTGCTGGCCAGCGCCTGGATCACCATGCACCTGCAACTGCACGCCGGGATCGGCGCCCTGCTGGCAGGCGCCATGATCAGCCGCGCACCGGGTTTCGCCAGCTACTGGGACCGGCAGATCGGCGGCTTCCTGAGGATCTTCCTGCTGCCGGTGTTCTTCGCCAGCGCCGGGCTCAAGACCTCCCTGAGCACCGCAGGCAATGCCCTGGAGCTCAAGTGGTTGCTGATCTTCCTGGTGGCGGCCTTCGTCAGCAAGTTCTTCGGTGCCTACCTGGGGGCCCGCCGCAGCGGCTTCTCCTACCAGGACTCGACCCTGACCGGCGCCCTGATGAACACCCGCGGCCTGATGGAATTGGTGGTGCTGTCCATCGGCCTGGAGCTGCAGCTGATTTCCCCCACCGTCTACAGCCTGCTGGTGACCGTGGCCCTGATCGTCACGGCCACCACCACGCCCCTGGTGCGTCGAGTGACGCAACGCGCCCCCCGAGCATTCGCCCGACCCGCCATCGCGGAAAAAAACTTCAACTGATGCACTGACCTTGTGGAGCTAGACATGACCCAGCTGAACGCCACTCTTGTAGCCAATAAGATCAAGGAAATCATTGCCGAGCGCCTGGACCTGGACATACCGGTTTCGGGAATCAACGAGGCCGCCGGCCTGGCATCGGAAGTCGGAGTCGATTCCATCGGCTTCATCGAACTCAAGTTCCAGTGCGAAGAGGAGTTCCAGATCCAGATCGCCGAAGAAGAATTCGTGCCCGAGCACTTCTTCAGTGTCCATACGCTGTCCAGCCTGGTCCTGGAAAAGTCCGGGGCGCTGCAAGCATGAACGGCCTGGTCAACTTCAGGCACAGGGAACACTACATTGCCCCTGGCCAATTGCTGAACGTCTCCACCACCGCCAGCGTGGGTACAGGAGCCGGGTTGCCGCAGCTGCACGAGGACTACCTGGCCTACTGGCAGGGGCAGTCGCTGCCGCTGGGCCAGGTGGTGCTGATCGCCCTGCCCAACGGGCCCGACCTGCTGGCCATGTTCGCCGCCGTGCTGAACAGCGGTTATGTCCCGGCGCTGATCGCCCCCAGCACCCCCGGCGAGCGGATCGCGCAGATGATCATCGACTTCGCCGCTGGCGCCCTGGTGCGTTCCAGCACCCAGGCCTCCACCTGGGCCGGCTATGGCCTCCAGCAGGCCGAAGACCTGGGGCGCTGGCAGGTCGGGCAAGTGAGCAACGCTCCACTGCCGGTCACCCTGCCCGGCCAGGTCGTCATCGCCACCTCGGGCACCTCGCGGGCCTTCAGCAGCGGTTGCGTGCACTGGTTCAGCTCGCTGCAGGCCAACGCCCTGCGCCACGCCCGCAGCATCGGCCTGACCCGGGCCGACCGGATCCTGGTCAACCTGCCGATGTACTACTCCACCGCCCTGGTCGCCCAGACCATCGCGGCCCTGGAGCTAGGCGCGCACCTGGTCATCAGCGGACCGCCGTTCCTGGTCCCCACCTACCTGGAAGACATCCGCGAACACCGCATCAGCGCCAGTTCGGTGACGCCAGTGCTGTTGCGCCAGATCAACGCCCAGCCACAACCCTTCGCCCGCTGCCTGCGCCTGCTCACCGTGGGTGGCGACCTGGCGGCACCCACGGAGGTGAGCCAGTGCCTGGAGACCAACCCCGGCCTCGAGCTCTACCTGACCTATGGCATCAGCGAAGCCGGGCCCCGGGTCTCGACCTGCGCGGCGCACCGGGTTGGCCCCCAGCGCCTGGCTTCGGTGGGACTGCCCCTGGATGGCACCCACGTCATGCTCCTGCGCTCGAGCCAGGACAGCAACGAGGGCGAACTGCTGGTGAGTTCGGACACCCTGCTGACCAGGAAGATCGGCCAGGACAACCAGAGTCCCTTCATCGAACTGCACGGCAAGCGCTGGCTGAGGACCGGCGACATCTTCAGCCAGGACCCCGATGGCTACCTGTACTTCAAGGGCCGCAACTCGGACTTCATCGTCATTCGCGATGAAAAAGTGAACCTGGGAGCGATCAAGCAACTGTGCAAGCGCGTGCCAGGGGTCCTCGCCTGCCGCACCGAAGTGATCAGCGAAGCCTCGATGCTCGCGGGCTTCCAGCTGGAACTGACAGTCGACCGGGAGGTGGTCCGGGAACACCAGGGCGACCACTTCAAGACCCGCCTGCTCAAGCAGCTCAAGCACTACGAACGACCCCTGGCGATCGCCCTGCTGCACCGCGACGCCCTGAGCATGACGAACCACAAGTAAGGAATCCTCATGAACAGCCACACCCAATCACTGGCCCGGCAGGTCGTCGCGCTGCACGGCCTGCGCTCGATCGAGGACATCATGGCCAAGGTGCCCTTGACCCTGTGCCATGTGCTGCAGGAATCGGATGTATTCCAGACCTACGCCCCCGAGATCGTCCGCCTGAAGTATCCGCAGGAGCAGTGGGCGCAGCACATCAAGCGCTATGAACACTACCGGGACCAGGTGATCGCCGCGCTGAGCGTGGACGATTACCTGCAAGCCATGCTCGACCCCGGTACCCGCCTGCCCTGCTTCTGTTCGCAGATGGCGGACGTGGCCGGCACCCTGCTGCATGTGATGACCGGCGAGCGCGTCTATGCCGTGCGCAACATCTTCGTCAACTACCTGTACCTGCCCCAGCGCTGGCACTGCATCAATGCCGTGGTCAGGGACCAGCGCATCCGCTACTTCGATGTCTCGGCCTACGCCCAGGTCCTGGACAAGCCCAAGCGCAAGCTGGTCCATCCGGCTGAACTGGAGGGCTTCAATGCCGCCGACATCGCCCCGCGCTTCATCCACAGCGAGCGCTGGCTGCAAAAGGACCCCTTCGTGCGCCAGATCGAACTCAAGGGCAACCACATCCAGGACAACTTCTATCCCTCGCCGGTGAGCGGCAAGCCGCTGGACGAGTTTCAACGAACCTTCAATTGACCACGGATGCCCGGCCCCCGTGCCGGCAACCCTTAACTCCTGCGCAATATGTATGAGGTGGCGATCATGGAAGTCAGATCAAATGTCGTCGTTGTTACAGGTCTTGGATGGAATACCGCATTGGGCGACGACGTGGAGGTCGTCATCGCCCGCCTGCTCGCCGGAGAGTCGGGGATACGGCCGCTACCCAGCGAACTGCGGCTCAAGAACGATAGTGCCGGGTACCTCGAGGATGTCGGCAACCCCGACCACAAGGCCCGCTTGATCGAGTTCACCAGCAAAGCAGTGGAAGCGGCGCTGCGCGATGCCCAGCTCGATGGCCAGACGCCCAATCCCCATGCACGGCTGATCATCGGCACGAGCCTGGGCTACCGCCTGGATAGTGGACAGTTCCACCAGGATCCGCTGTACCAGTGGGTCGACGACGTAGGGGCGCGGGTCGGCATGAACGCCCTGGCGCTGTCGACCGCTTGCTCGTCGGGCTCCGATGCCATCTTGCTGGGTGCGCACCTGATCCGCTCGGGACAGGCCGACTTGTGCGTCTGCGGCGGCGCCGACGTGCTGGGGGATGCCAAGCGGCTGGCCCACACCGTCCTGGGGACGCTCTCGGCGACCGGCCTGAAGTCCTTCGACCAAAGCCACGACGGCACCCTGCTGGGCGAAGGCGCGGGATTTGTCGTGCTGCAGCGTGAGGGCCTGGAAAAACACAAGCCCCATGCCTACCTGCTCGGCTGCGGCGCTGCCAACGATGCCGCCGGCCTGACCGCGCCGGATGAAACCGGGGCCGGCATCCGCCTGGCGCTGGATCGCGCCCTGGCCCAGGCCGACCTGAGCCGCAACCAGGTCGGGCTGATCAACGCCCACGGCTCGGGCACCTACACCAACGACCGGGTCGAGAGCGCCGCCTACAACGAGTACTTCGGCGACTACCACCCGCTGGTCTTCGCCACCAAGGGCGCCTTCGGCCACACCCTGGGGGCCACTGGCGCCATCGAGGCCATCGCCTTGATCAAGGCCCTGCAGACCCAGGCCGTCCCCCCGGTCCATGGCCTGCAGCAACCACTGCCAAACCTGGAGTTCGACCTGCCGCTGCAGCGGCCGTCCAGCACCCGCAGCCAGGTGGGCCTGAGCCTGACCATCGGCTTCGGCGGCTTCAACACGGCCCTGGTGTTCCAGCGCTTCGACCAATAAGGCTGCCCGAGAACCGAAGATGAAAACACTCGCGACCAGCAACACCCATTCACTGACTTACGCCGACCTCGACGAGAACTTGCGTCGTGGCCTCAAGAGCGCCGATCCCCTGGTCTTCAGCGTTCTGCAAAGTGTCGGCAACCTGCAACGCCAGCATGCCGGCGCCCTGGATGAACAGCGCGTGCATGTCGGCATGATCCAGTACGGCACGGCGTTCCCCAGCCAGTTGACCGGCAGGATCGTCGGCGATCTCCAGGCCCGCGGACGCGTATCCCCGGTGGACTTCATCAATGCCAACGCTGGCGCCCCGCTCTCCATCTGCTGTACCCGCTATGGCTTCCAGGGCCCGACCCTGGTGCTGACGATGCCCGATGCCGACGCCCGGCCCATCGCCGAGAGCCTGGCGCAGCAGTGGCTGCAAGATGGCCAGGCCAAGTTCCTGTTCCTGTGCCGCGCCGACTTCGCCCCCGATCGCGGAATCGAGGTCCAGACCCGACTCCTGTGCTTGTGATCCTTCCCTTCGCCCTCCACCTTGAGAAACCGAAAAATGCACAACCAGACTTTTGATGTTGCAATCATCGGCAGCGGCATCGCCGGCACCATGCTGGGCGCGATCCTGGCCAGCCAGGGCGTCAAGACCGTGATCATCGATGCGGGCACCCACCCGCGCTTCGCCGTCGGCGAGTCGATGGTGCCGGAAAGCGCCGTGCTGCTGAAAATCCTCGCCAAGCGCTACGGCATTCCCGAACTGGCCTACCCCGGCGAGCTGAACTCGCTGATCAAGCACGTCGGCTCCTCCAGCGCAGGCATCAAGCTGGCCTTCAGCTTTGCCTGGAACGGCAAGAACTGCGAACACAACCCGCTGGACGTGGTATCCACCCCGGTCATCGCCCCCGAGGCCCACCTGTTCCGCCAGGACGTCGACGCCTACTACCTGGCGCTGGCGGCGCGCCTGGGCGCCACCATCCGCCAGCAAGTGCGCATCCAGGACATCGAGGAGACGCCCGACGGCATGTTGCTGAACCTGGGCAACGAGCAGATCCAGGTCAGCTACGTGGTGGACGCCGCCGGCTATCGCTCACCGATCGCCGACAAGTTCGGGCTGCGCCAGGGCGCACGGGAGATGCAGGCGCGCACCCGCTCGCTGTTCACCCACATGACCGGGGTCAAGCTCTACGAAGAGGCAGTGGCCGGCACCGAGGTCACGGGGTCGCCGACCGCCCTGGCGCAAAGCACCCTGCACCACATGTTCGAAGGCGGCTGGCTGTGGATCATTCCCTTCGACAATCACCCGCACTCGACCAACACCCTTTGCAGCATCGGCCTGCAAGTGGACATCGACAAACACGGGCCGGCCGGCGATCCGGAGCAAGAGTTCCAGCGTTTTCTCGCCGAGCACCCCACGGTGGCACGGCATTTCGAAGGCGCCGCACGGGTACGCGAATGGACCGTGGCCCCGCGCCTGAACTACACCAGCCGCGAAAGCGTGGGCAATCGCTACTGCCTGCTGGGGCATGCGGTGGGCTTCGTCGATCCGCTGTTTTCCCGTGGCCTGGTCAACACCTTCGAGTCGATCGCCCGCGTGGCGCCGGCGCTCATCGATGCGGTCAGGAGCAACACCTGGGACAAGCAAGACTTCCTCGCCTACCAGGACTACAGCCTGGAAGTGGTCAGGATCAACGATCGCCTGGTGGCCAACTCCTTCACCGCCTTCGACAGCTTCGCACTGTGGAACGCCTGGTTCCGGGTCTGGATCAGCGGCAGCTACATCGGCGTGTTGCGCCTGCGCAAGATCTACGCCGACTACCTGGCCGATGGCGATGCCGCCAAGCTGCGCCAGGCCTTCGAGAACGCCACCTACGCCGGGCACCTGTCCATCGAGAGTCCTGCCTTCGAAGCGCTGTTCGAGCAAGCCTGCGCGGCGATGGAAAGCTATGCCGCCGGCAACCAGAGCGAAGCCCGCACCATCGAAGTGCTGCAACAGTTGTTCGAGGCTAACCGCGAGCACCTGCCGATCGACTTCGCCGACTTCTCCAATCGCTTCCTGTCCCGCGCCAGCCAGCCCTTCGCCGACTCGCTGCTGCTGTGGGCACACAACGCCCCTGGCGGTATCAAGCCGCTGTTCGACCGGGGCGCGACGCCGGTGAAATTCGACTTCCTGGACAGCTATCGCTACGGCAACCGCGAAGAGCTGAACCAGGCCGCCGACCAGGCGCTGGCCCAGTGGCGCCAACGCTGATCCATCCCTGGAGCCACCCGGCACATGCATCCAGCCTGTGCCGGGGCGGCTTGGCCCAACCACCGGAGAACACCCATGCAGAGTGAGTTCCCGTCCTTGGACGCCCGGCGCCAGTGCGCCGTGGCTCGTGGAATCAACCAACTCCACCCGGTCTACGTGAAAAGCGCGCGCAACGCCCAGCTCACCGATGCCAACGGCAAGCACTACATCGATTTCGCCGGCGGCATCGCCGCCCTCAACACCGGACACCTGCATCCACGGGTGGTCGAGGCAGTCCAGGCCCAGCTCGGGCTGTTCGCCCACACCTGTTTCGCGGTCACGCCCTATGAGGACTACATCAGCGTCTGCGAACGCATCAATCGCCACATGCCCGGTGCGTTCGACAAGCGCAGCCTGTTGCTGACCACCGGCGCGGAAGCCGTGGAAAGCGCCATCAAGGTGGCGCGGGCCGCCACCGGGCGCACCGGCGTCATCGCCTTCACCGGGGCCTTCCATGGCCGTACGTTCCTGACCATGGCCATGACCGCCAAGGTTGCGCCATACAGCACGGCCATGGGCTTGATGCCGGGCCACGTCTATCGCGCCTTGTTTCCCGATGGCGTCGAAGTCGACACCCAACAGGCGCTGGCCAGCCTGGAACGGATCTTCTACTGCGATGCGGCGCCCACCGATATCGCCGCGATCATCATCGAGCCGGTACAGGGCGAAGGCGGTTTCCATGTGGCCCCGCCAGCCTTCATGGCGGCCTTGCGGGCTCTGTGCGACAAACACGGCATCCTGCTGATCGCCGACGAGGTGCAATGCGGCGCAGGGCGCACCGGGACTTTCTTCGCCATGGAACAGATGGGCGTCGATGCCGACCTGATCGTGTTCGGCAAGTCGGTGGCCGGCGGCCTGCCGCTGTCGGGCGTGGTCGGCCGCGCCGAGCTGATGGACAGCATCGGTCCGGGGGGCCTGGGTGGCACCTATGCCGGCAACCCCCTGGCCTGCGCCGCCGCCCTGGCGGTGCTGGAGGTGATCGAGCAGGAGCGCTTGCTGGAGCAGGCGGTCACCCTGGGCAACACCTTGACCCGAGCGCTGGAGGAAGTCACCAGCGGCCTGGGCGTCAGTTGCCGGATCCGCGGGCTCGGGGCCATGGTCGCCCTGGAACTGTTCGACGATGCCCGGCAGAGCATGCCCGCCACCGACCTGACCCGGCTGCTGGTCAGGCTGGCGCAGCAGCGGGGTCTGCTGTTGCTGGCTTGTGGTCCACGCAACAACGTCATTCGCTTCCTGATGCCATTGACCATCGACACCCAGACTCTGGCCGACGGTTTGTCGATCCTGGGCCAGTGCCTGGAGGCCATCAAGAGCGTTTCATCATTCGTCTGAGAAGGAAGCCGCGATGAACAGCATTGCTACGGACAAGCGCGCCCTGCGCAACGCCTATGGACAGTTCGCCACGGGCATCTGCGTCGTCACCACCCTGGATCCCCAGGGCCAGCCCACCGGCCTCACGGTCAACAGCTTCAACTCCGTCTCCCTGGAGCCGGCGCTGGTGCTGTGGAGCCTGCGCAAGGAGTCCTGGAGCGCACAGGCCTTCGAGGCCGCCGATGGCTTCGCGATCAATGTGCTCGCAGAGGGCCAGAGGGAGGTCAGCGATCGCTTCGCCAAGCCGCTGCCCGACAAGTTCCACAGCGTCGGTTTTGCCCTGGGCAAGCACAACATGCCGCTGATCCATGGGGCCATCGCCCAGTTCGAATGCCTGAAGCATCGCCAGCTGGACGGCGGCGACCATTGGATCTTCCTCGGCGAGGTACTGCACTTCAGCCATGCCCAGGGCGACCCGCTGATCTTCCACGGCGGGCGCTACGCCACCGCTCAGCCTGCCGCCACACCCGCCTGAAGTTGCGCCGGGGGTGGCGCTACCGGCGCCGCCCCCTTGGCATAGGCCGCCCGCACCTCGGTGCGGGTGGCCATGCGTTGCAGGTAGCCGGCCAGGTTGGGCAGCGCCTGGATATCCACCTGCAACTGGCCGTGGATGCGCAGCCAGGGATAGATGGCCATGTCGGCGATCGAGTAGTCGTGGGCAATGAAATCGCGCCCGGCCAGGGTCTTTTCCACGGTCTGGAACAGATGCACGGTCTGCTCCCGGTAGCGCGCCCGCGCGTACTGGTTGCCTTCGGCCTCCTGGTGGATGAAGTGATATTGCTGCCCGGCCATCGGCCCGAGGCTACTGACCTGCCAGGCCAGCCAGTGCAGCACCTCGTAGCGCGGGGCCCCGTTGGCCGGCAGGAAGCGGCCATGGGTTTCTGCCAGGTACTGCAGGATGGCGCCGGACTCCGGCAGCGTCAGCTGCTGCTGGTGATCGACCAGCAATGGAATCTTGCGGTGGGGGGTCAAGCGGGCGAACTCCCCGCGGTGCTGTTCACCCAGCGCCAGGTCGATTCGATGGATCCGGTAAGGCACGCCGAGCGCCTCGAGCATGATCAGGATCTTGTGCCCGTTGGCCGTCGGCGCGAAATAGAGTGAGTACATGGCAATGGCTCGCAACAGCCAGGCGCTGGCGGGAGGGGAGTCGGCGCGGTCGGGCCAGGCCCGGACCGCGCCCAGGGGTCAGGCGATCGGATAGCGCTTGAACAGCTCGGTCTGTTCCAGGCGCGCGGCATGGGCCTTGAGCGCCGGGAAGTCATCGGCCTTGACCACGTCGGGCAGCATCAGCTGCATGAACGACCAGGCCACGGCACTGGTGACGGCGGCCTGGTCCGGCCGTTCGCCTGATACTGGATGGGCCGCCAGTTGCTTGTCCAGTTCGCCACAGGCCGCCAGCAATTGCCGGGTCACCCGTTCGACCCAGGGCTGGTGGAGTTTTTCCGCCGGGCGAAGATTGTGCTCATAGACGATCTGCACGGTTTTCTCGCAGGCCGCCAAGGCCAGCCCCAGGGTACGCAGGGCCTGGGCCAGCGCCTGGGGTTGCGCTGGCAGCAACTTGCTGGCGGGAGCGCTCAGGGTCTCGAAATAATCGATGATCAGTGTCGAATCCAGCAGTACGGAACCGTCGTCGAGCACCAGGGTCGGCGCCTTGACCACCGGGTTGATCCGGGAAAACGCCTCGAAGGTGCTGAACACCGACAGCGGTTCATGTTCGAACTTGATCCCCAGCAGGTCCAGGGAAATGGCCACCCGGCGAACATAGGGTGAATCCAGCATGCCAATGAGTTTCATCCATCACTCTCCTTAGTTGATATCGATTTCCAGCGCCGCCGTGCGACGCTTGAACAACTGGGCCAGGCGCCAGGAGCGCGGCTGCGGGGAACACTGCTCGGCTGGCGCCAGTTGCAGGACTCCTTCACCGTCGATCAGGGCCAGCCCGGCGGACAATTTCACCCGTTCACCGGGGCCGATCGAGAAGTCGACGCCGTCGGTGCTGATCCAGTGCTTGCCACTGACCGCCCGGGTGTAGATGTCGTGGGCAAAACGTACCGAGAGCAGTTGCGCCCTGGCCAATGAAACTTGCAGGCCCTGGTGCTCAGCGCCATCGGGGCTGCCCGTGATCGTTTGCCGCTCCCTGTGTGCTGAGTCCATGGCATCCATCCTCTTGCCGGTCGAAGACTTTACTAACCCTTACACTAGTGACAACCTCCACACTTATATATCGATATTTTTTACCATAACGCGTAAGAATAAATTACATGTCGAGCATTCCCCCGATCACCTGCCTGCGTAGCTTCGAGGCGGTTGCCAGGCTCGGTAGCGTCACCGCCGCCGCCAAGGAACTGCATGTCACCCATTCGGCCATCAGCCAGCAGATCAAGGTGCTGGAGGAGATGATAGGCGTCACCTTGTTCGTGCGTGAGGGACGTGGCCTGCGGGTCAGCGAGGATGGCCGGCTGTATGCCCTGCAGATCCGCGAATCACTGAGTGGAATCGCCGAAGCCACGCGGCTGATCAAGACCCAGCCCAAATCCACGGAGCTGGTGGTGGCCGTCCTCCCCTCGTTCGGTTTCAGCTGGCTGTTGCCGCGCTTGCCGCGCTTCCAGCAATCGCAGCCGCACATCAGCATCCGCCTGCAGGCGAGCCTGGCGGTGTCGAACCTGACCCGGGAATCGGTCGATGTCGGCATCCGCATGGGCAAGGGTGACTGGGACGGGCTGGAGCAGCACCTGCTGTTTCATGACGAGACGCTGGTGGTCGCCGCTCCGCACTTCAACGGCGGCGTGCTGCCACAGACCCCAGAGGAAATCATCAGCAGCAACATCATCTTCAACATGGAGTCCTGGCAGCCCTGGTGCCAGGCCGCCGGGCTGGACCTCGACGTGCCGCGCATCGGCCTGTGCAGCAACGACTCCAACCTGGTGCTGCAAGCCGTGCGCCTGGGCCAGGGCATCGCCCTGGAACGCCGCAGCCTGGTGGACGATGCGATCAAGCGTGGAGAACTGGTGCAGTTGTCCCCGATCACCGCCCCCTACCCTTATCCCTACTGGCTGGTGCTGCCCAACCGGGAACGCTCGGAGGTCAAGCAACGGGTGTTTTCCAACTGGCTGGCCAACGAAGTCGACGAATACCTGAACCAGCTGGCACACGGCAAACAACCAACGGAGTGAGCGATGGACCTGCATCTGCATGGCAAGCGCGTGATCATCACTGGCGGCAGCAAGGGCATAGGGCTGGCCTGCGCCAGGGCTTTCGCCGCAGAGGGTGCCCAGGTGGCGATCGTTTCCCGCGATCCGGCCAACCTCGAGGCGGCCCGGGCCGAATTCGCCCAGCGTGGCTGGCCGCTGCTCGCGCATGCCCGGGACTTGGCATCCAGCGCTGGTTGCGAGCAGGCCATGGCGAGCCTTGAAGAGCAGTTCGGTGCACTGGATATCCTGGTCAACTGCGCGGGGGCGGCCAAAAAATACCCGCTCCAGACCCTGGAGCCTGCCAATTTCCACGAAGCCCTGCACGCCAAGTTCACGCCCTACCTGAACATGCAGCACCAGGCCCTGCGCTCCTTCGCCCGCCAACGCGCCGCCGGCGCGCAAGAGGACAAGGCCATCGTCAATATCATCGGCATCGGCGGTCGCCACGTGATGGCCAACCACCTGGCCGGCGGCCTGGCCAACGCCGCACTGCTGTTCCTCAATGCCGGCCTGGCCAACGCCCATGCGGCCAGCGGCATACGCATCAACGCCATCAACCCCGGCCTGACCCTGACCAGCCGCACCGAGCAGACCCTGGCCTTCGAGGCCGAGCATGGCCAGTCGAGCGTCCAGGCGGTGCTCAAGGCCAAGGAGGCCGCGCTGCCCATCGGCCGGCTGGCGCAGCCTGAGGAAATCGCCGATGTCGCGCTGTTCCTGGCCAGCCCCCGGGCCAGCTACGTGACCGGCGCGGTCATCGACATGGATGGCGGGCTGCACCCTTCCCTTTAGCCACCGCTGGTTTGCCAGAGGTACGCAAAGAACAGGTGCAGGTCCTTGTCACTACCGCTATAAAGTCCCCTTTCCCGCCCAAGGATCCAGGCTCCATGAAATTCGCCACCGCCTACTGCATCGGCCTCGACGACAAGCTGTCGATCTATGACGTGCGGGACCTGAATTTCGACGAAACCATGGACTTCGATTCAGCAAGGGAAAGCTTCCAGTGCCCCAACGACGAATGCCGCCTGGCGTTCGAATCCGGCAACCAGCTGGGCACCTTCAACGCCAAGAACCTCAACTACATCCGTACCCCGCACTTCAAGAACCTGCCCGGCACCCGCCATATAGCAGGTTGTCCCTACGGCGCCGGCAAGACGGCCGCCGATGGGGAAGGCGCGGCAAGCGCCCAGGACCGCGAGGAACACTTCCCCTCGGAACTGCTGCTGGTGCGGCGCGAGTACCTGCGCAAACCTGCCACCTCGGCCATCGCGCCGGCCCCTTCAGTGGCCGCCCCGCCAACCGCTTCCGGCAAGACCGCCCAGCCCCCCGCCGAGCATGACAACGTTCCGGACAAGACCAGCGTCTTCGCCCATCCGGTGGAGTGCTTCGTGTCGAACATCGACGACAAGGACCTGCTCAAGCGCATGCCGTTGAAGATCGGCGAACACACCGCGTCCTATGCCGCGTTCTTCAAGAAGATCGAGTACCTGCAAGACAACAAGGGCTTGATCTACTGGGGCAAGATCAAGCAGATCAGGGACTACACCCAGAGCTTTCGCATCGATTTCGCCCAGAAGGTCTGGTTCAAGGAAGACGGCCAGACCAGCAAGAAGCCCTATTCGGTCAACGTCTACCTGAGCAAGAAGCTGGTGGACAACTACCGCAAGCGCAAGGCCTTCCTCGAGGAGATCAAGCTCGCCATCGACAGCCAGCGTGAGCTGTATTGCTTCTTCTATGGTGTGACGCCCACCTTCAAGCAGGTACCGAGCAAGAAAAACCCCGAAGCGAGCTTCGGGGTTTTCAGCGCCGATATCGAGAACCTGGACCACTTGGTGATCCGCGAGGCTCCGGGGCTGGAGACCTAGTGACCGGCCAGCCAGCGGCCATCAGCGCTTGGGCAGGTCCAGGGCCACGGCGCCGGGGTGCTTGCTGACCACCGAGTAGGGCAGCACGGCCCATTCCGGCCCATCGCAGGCCCGTTCCGCACGGGGGAAATAGGCGCTGATGAACAGCCCCTTGGGGGTGAAGTACCAACTGTTGTCGCCCCATACGCTGGCATCGCTGTAGTTGCAGCCATCGCCCTCGGTGGCCGGCTCGCGCATTTCACGCGGGTGCAGGGCGGTGAACTGCTTGACCAGCCAAGGCCCCAGCTGCTGGGTGTTGTAGTCATGCAGGGCACTGTATTGGGATGGCTTGGGCGGCTGGCCTTTACCGAGCCACAACACATCCGTCAGGGCCAGGTCACGGCCACTGCCCACATCGATGTTCAAGGGCGAGTCGCCAAAATCCGGATGGGCGCCGCCACAGGTGTAGCTGGTGGCGATGCTGGCGCTGAGCACGGCCGAGTTGAAGAACCGCGGCTTGACGGTCTGCATGAACTCGCCACCCTGGCCGGCCTCCAGCAAGCACTCGTGGTAAGCCGTCACCTCGCTCCACAGGCGCTCCATCAGCAACTGGTTGAGCCGCTCCTGGCGCTCCTGCGGATAACCGGCAACCACCTTGAACATCGCCAGTTTCGACGATGGTTCGCTCCACCATTGCAGGGTGTAGCCCATGAACTCCTGCTGCTTGCCTTGCTTGAGCGTCAGGCCCTGCAGGCGCAGGTACGCGTACAAGTCTTCCCGGTACAACTGCACGAGGTAGGGCAGCGCGTCCGGCTTGGGCGCGGCGGCGCTGGCCGGTGCCAAGCGGACCTCCAGGGTCTTGCCCTTGGTTCCCAGCCACTGGCCCTGCCAGCCGTCGGCGGTGCCCTGCAACTGGAAAGCGGCCTGGGGCGGCGCGTCCTTGGCATAGTCTTCGCGACCTTCGCGCAGCTGCAATGACTGCCCGTCCAGCGTGCCCTCCAGGGCCAGGTCATGGTGGTACTTCTGGTAGAAATAACGCCCCGTGACCTTCTGTGGGTCGCTGGTGTCGATCTCCATCACGATCGGCATGTTGCCCAGGGTCCCGACCAGGATTTGGCGGGTAGACGAAGCCTGCGCGGCCGATCCCAGGATCGACAACAACAGGACAAGGAACAGTCGGCGCATCAGTCCGTTGAACATGGAGGTTCCCTTGTATTGGTCACCGGGAACCTTCCGCGAAAGGACCCGGCCGGGTTAGACGGTAGGCGATTATGAACCGCGCCCCCAATACAATCGAGCCATCGAGCGTGACGTGCCCGTCACTTCAGGCACATGCTCAGCAGCACCAGCACCAGCAGCCCGATGTACACACGTGCGTGTACGCGGTCCGGGATCCGGCCGATCCATGGCGTGGCCAGGCGAATGCCCAGCAGCGACCCCAGGGTCAGTACCGAAAACGCCAGCAGATCGACATAACCGACGAACCAGGGACCCAGGTCGAAGCGGCTCAAGCCTGCCAGCAGCATGTAGGTGGCGGTACCCGCCAGGGCCACCGGCACGCTCAAGGGATTGGCCATGGAAGTGGCCTGGGTCATGCTCAAGCCGCAACGACGCAACAGCGGAACCGTCATCACGCTGCCGCCAACCCCTAAAAAGGTGGCGATCATGCCGATTCCCATGCCGCCAAACATGGTTTGCATGCCCCCCAGGTTGCGCGCTTGCTGACCCTGGGCCGGGTCGAGAAAGCCACGCCGCAACAGGCAATCGGCGATGGTGATAGCCAGGTAGGCGATGAAGGCATAGCGGATCACCTCGCCATCGACCCACATCGCCGCAGCCGCGCCGAACGTCGCCCCCAGGCCGATATACCCGCCCAGCGGCCACAGGTAATGCCGGACCAGATTGCCGGCGCGCTGGTGCCGGCGGCTTGCAACCAGGGCGTTGACGATCATCACGCAGGTGGAGGTAGCCACGGCAATGTGCATCGCCGACTGCCCGGCCGCCGAGTCCGCGCCCTGGCTGGCCAGCAGCATCCAGTACAGCAGCGGCACCACCACGAAGCCCCCGCCGAAGCCGAACAGCACGGCGCTGATGCCCGTCATGCAGCCAAAAAGTGCCAGTAATAGATAGAACATCGAACAGCATCCGTCAGCCAGGGAAAGTCCGGACGATAGAACGCCGGCGCTTGGCCGGCTTCAGTAAGTCAGCCAATAATGTTGGCGTTTACGCCAAGCACGGGACTCGTCGGCATGCGCAATATCCCCATCGACCAGCTGGACCAGACGCCACGCCCGGTAGTGGCCATCGGTACCGATTACGCCGACGGCCAGCGCCTGCCCCGCCACCGCCATCGACGAGCTCAACTCCTGTACGGCGCCACCGGCGTCATGCAGGTGGCTACCGAACAGGGTAATTGGGTAGTTCCGCCCCAGCGTGCGGTGTGGATCCCGCCCCAGGTGGAACATGAAGTGCTGATGCTCGGGGTCAGTACCCGCAGCCTGTACATTGAGCCTGACGCTGCGCCGCTGGACAGTCGTGGGTGCCAGGTTATCGGTGTGTCGCCGCTGTTGCGCCAGTTGCTGTTGGAGGCGGTGCAGATCCCCCTTGAATACGACCAGCAAGGGCGCGACGGCTTGCTGATCGAGTTGCTGCTGCGCGAACTGCAACGCTGCCCGCCATTGCCCCTGCATATCCCGTTACCCATGGCCGGACCGCTGCTGGAATTGTGCCAGGCCTTCCTCATGCGCCCCGATATCCACCAGTCGCCCCAGTCCTGGGCCCAGCAGTTACATGTCAGCCTGCGCACCTTCAATCGCGGGTTTCGCCAGCAAACGGGCATGAGCTTCATTCAATGGCGCCAGCAGGCCTGCGTGGTCCAGGCCCTGGCTCGCCTGGCAGCGGCGCAGAGCGTGACGCGAATCGCCCTGGACTTCGGCTACGACAGCCCCGGGGCATTCTCCACCATGTTTCGCCGGGTGCTGGGGCACTCCCCCACCACCTACCTGAATCACCTGGAATCCACGCCGGGAAAGACCTTGTGACCAAAGGTCCGTGCAGCACCCGCAATCGGGTTTGATCCGCAAGCCGAATAACTGTACAAATATACAGTACAATTTCACACATCGACCTTCCGGAGAAAACCCATGGCCTCTCTAGCGATGAAAATCACCCTGGAACGTATCGCTCTCTACCAGTTCACCCCAAGGCACTGCACCCAGGCCCGCGACATGCTGGATTGGGACATGGAACGGCTGTCCCGCGAATCCACGGTGTCGGTACAGGCGATCCAGCGTTTCGAAGCCGGCTTCGACGTCCGTGACGTGACGCGCCTGGCCCTGGCGTTCTGCCTGGAAAGCCAGGGGCTGGTGTTTTTCCCGGGCTTCGCTCCTGGCCGGGGCATGAACATCAGGGGAGCGACTCCCAACCCGATGGAGCGCCCGGACTACGTCATGATCGAATGATCCCGCGCCTGGGGCTGAACCATCCGTCCCCGGACGACATGCACCGGCGCCGGCATGCGGTGTCAGGCCGACTCGACACCGGCCTCTTCCAGCACCTCTTCCACTTCCAGCCACCAGGCCGTTCCCCGGTCGGGCTGGCCAAGGCTGAAGAGCTGTCCCATCTGTGGGGTAGCGATATTGATGCTGCGCTCCCAGGCCAGGGCCAGGATCCGGTCGAAGGGCTCATGCCAGGCGTGCATGGCCAGGTCGAAGGTACCGTTGTGGATCGGCAGCAACCACCGACCCTGCAGGTCGATATGGGCCTGCAACGTTTGCTCCGGCTGCATGTGCACATGCGGCCATTCAACGTTGTAGGCACCGGTCTCCATCAGCGTCAGGTCGAACGGGCCGTACTGCTGGCCAATGCGCTTGAAGCCATCGAAGTAGCCGGTATCGCCGCTGAAGAAGATCCGGGTCAGCCCATCGATCATCACCCAGGAGGCCCACAAGGTACGGTTGCCATCGAACAGGCCGCGCCCGGAGAAGTGCTGCGATGGCGTGGCGATGAAGCAGATGCCTTCGATTTCACACCCCTGCCACCAGTCCAGTTGCCGCACCTTGGCTGCGGGCACGCCCCACTTGATCAGGGTATCGCCCACGCCCAGGGGCGTGAGGAAGTGCCGGGTCTTGCTGGCCAGGGCCAGTACCGTCTGGTGGTCCAGATGGTCGTAGTGGTCGTGGGAGAGGATGACCGCCTCGATCTCTGGCAATGCCGCGAGGCTGATGGGCGGCTGGTGAAAACGCTTGGGCCCGGCCCATTGCACTGGCGAAGCACGCTCGGCGAACACCGGGTCGGTGATCCAGAACTTGCCACGCATCTTCAGCAACACCGTGGAATGCCCAAGCCTGAAGACGCTCTGGTCCGGCGCAGCCAGCAGCTGTTCGCGGGTCAGGGGCTGCACCGGGATCGCGCCGGCCGGGCGGGTATTGCGCGGTTTGTGGAACAGCATGTTCCAGAAGATCTGCAAGGTCTTGCCGAAGCCTGCACGACTCACCGGAGCGTGGTTGCGAAAGGCTCCCTGTTCCTGGCGTGAGGTTTCCTGGCGGGGAACACGAGTGACGTTGGACGAGACAATGGCCATGACTTGAGTGACTCCATGGAACGCCGCGAAGTGCCGGCGTTGCGCTGCAGGATGATCATTTGGCCCTGCACCCAGGCACCGACCGCGGATCATCGTTTCGAATGCGAACTACACTACACAGTGTAGTTTCTGCATTGCAACAGGATTAAGACAAAGTAGACTGCCGGATGCTTTTCCCGACCACCCTGAACGAACCCGACCCATGACAGCTCCGAAGCGCCGCACCGACCTCAAGCGCAACGCCATTATCCAGGCGGCGATCAGCGAGTTCCGCGCCTGTGGTTTCGACATCACCAGCATGGACAAGATCGCTGCCACGGCGGGAGTTTCCAAACGCACGGTGTACAACCACTTCCCCAGCAAGGAAGAGCTGTTCGCCGAGATCCTCAATCAACTGTGGGCCAGCATCAGCGCACAGACGGAAATCACCTACCGCAGCGACCAGCCCCTGCGTGAACAACTGGCCAGCCTGCTGCGGGCCAAGCTGCAATTGCTCGCCGACGAAAACTTCCTCGATCTCGCCCGGGTGGCCATCGCCGCGGCCATCCATTCACCGGAACGCGCGCAGGACATGGTGGCGCGCCTGGGAGAACGGGAAGAATCCCTGAGCCTTTGGATTCGCGCTGCCCAGGCCGACGCCCGGATCAAGCCGGTGGATGCGGAGTTCGCGGCCCAGCAGATGCACGGCCTGCTCAAGAGCTTCGCCCTGTGGCCGCAGATCAGCCTCGGCCACCCGCCCCTGACCCCGGAAATGCAATCGCAGGTGGTCGAATCGGCCCTGGACATGTTTCTCGGCCACTATCAGGCCTGAACTTCCCCCGCCCTGCCCCCCTTGCCCGCTACAACCTGCCTCCAGCACGCTGAAATGGCTTCGAAGGACACTGATTATTGTCCCTGGAATGACTGACAATATTCGCCGGACTGATCCGACAAGCGGCCAAGCCGCGGGAGCACCGGCACGGTGCTCCACTACAGAACCTGGTGCAGGAATACATGGAAAATCAACGCGGCAAGGGGCTGTCATTTGCCCGGCGCATCTATCGACCAAGGATCATAGGTCTAGGCATCGGCGGTATCAGTGTCTTCGCCGCAATCCAGCCCCTGGCACCACCGGACTGGGTCTGGGCCCTGCTCCTGTTCCATGGCCTGCTCTGGCCCCACCTGGCTTGCCAGCTCTCCACCCGTTCGGCCTTTCCCTACCAGGCGGAGCGCCGCAACATGCTGTACGACTCACTGCTCGGCGGGTTCTGGGCGGCCACCATGCAATTCAATCCGCTACCGACGGTGACCATCCTGTCGATGATGGCCATGAACAACGTGGCCGCTGGAGGGTTGCGCCTGTTCATTCGCGGCAGCCTGGCCCAGTGCGGCGGAATACTGCTGTCCTGGGCCCTGTTCGGCGCCAGCTTCACGACCCGGATCAGCGACCTGCAGGTCTACGCCTGCCTGCCCATGCTGACCCTCTACCCGCTGGCGGTAGGCACCGTCTGCTACCGCCTGGCGATCAAGTTGTCGGAGCACAAGCGGGCCCTGAGCGCCCTGAGCCGTACCGATAGCCTGACCGGCCTGCTCAACCACGGTTCCTGGAAAGACCTGCTGCACATCAAGTTCCACAAGTGCCAGCAGCGGCAGATCGAGGCCAGCATCGCGCTGATCGATGTCGATCATTTCAAATCGATCAACGACACCTACGGCCACCTCATCGGCGACACGGTGCTGCGCCACCTGAGCAACGAACTGCGGCGCAACCTGCGCCATGACGACCTTGCCGGACGCTATGGCGGCGACGAGTTCTGCGTGATCCTGCCGCGCATGAGCCACCCGCAGGCAGTGGAGGTCATGGAGCGCCTGCGCCAGGTCTTCAGCCAGTACCGGCATCCGCACATCGAAGACTTGAAGGTCAGCCTGAGCATCGGCCTGGCGGCGTTCGACTCGAACTTCAAGGATCCGTCGGCCTGGCTGCATGCCGCGGACCAGGCGCTGTACCAGGCCAAGAACAATGGCCGCAACCGGATCGCCAGCAACGATGACGGGGATCGTCTGACCCAGGCGCAAATGGCATAAGAGCCTGAAAAACTTATACAAAAAGGAAGTAAAAAATATTTTTGTACAAGTTTATTTGGATTTTGCAGCGCCAATGCCATCATAATGCCGCCACTTCGCGACAGCGCCCGCCTTTCCTATGCAGCGTTGCGGCTACAACCGTTAGCCAGGCCAAGCCAATTAAATCGACTCGCAGCCAATACGTATCCACCTGATGCGACCACAGGCGCTCGCCCGAAGCGTCGTCCCGCATCAGCACTGTGAGTTTTTCTGTCAGCCATGGAACGCTGGCATTGAGCAGATAATGTCGGATGTCAGGGAGCATTCGGCATACCGGCGCACTCAATAGGGACCGACGCAACGTTTTTCCCACAGAGCACCAGCCAACATGCTATTCAACCGTCACAACAAGACCATCGATTCCCTGAACCGGACCATCGCCGAACAATCCCGCATGCTGGACGCCATCGACCGCTCCATGGCGGTGATCGAGTTCGACCTCAACGGCAGTGTGCTGCGGGCCAACGACAATTTCCTCAAGACCTTGGGTTATCGCGAAGACCAGGTCCTGGGCCAATCCCACCGGCTGTTCTGTACGGCCGAATATGCCCGCAGCAGCGACTACCAGAAACTGTGGACCCGCCTGCGGGACGGCCATTTCGAATCCGGCACCTTCGAGCGCCTGGCCAGCGATGGCCGCAGCCTGTGGCTGGAAGCCAGCTACAACCCCATCCGCGATGAAGCCGGCAAGGTCTACAAGGTGGTCAAGTACGCCCTGGACGTCACCACCAGGATCCAGGAGCAAGTCGAGGCCCGGAACAAGCTGGACGCCATCGACCGGGCCATGGCGGTGATCGAATTCAACCTCGACGGCACCATCCTCGACGCCAACGCCAACTTCCTCGGGCGCCTGGGCTACAGCCTGGCCGAGATCAAGGGCAAGCATCACCGGATGTTCTGCAAGCCGGAACTGGCCAACAGCAGCAGCTACCAGGACTTCTGGAACCGCCTCAACCAGGGCCAGTTCATCAACGGCCGTTTCGAACGCATCGACAAACACGGCCGCACCCTGTGGCTGGAGGCCAACTACAACCCGGTGTACGACGCCGCCGGGCGCTTGTGCAAGGTGGTCAAGTACGCCGCCGACGTCACCGAGCAGGTGGAAAAACACGAGCGCGATGCAAAGAGCGCGGCCCAGGCGTACCACATCTCGGTGCAGACCCGTAAAGTCGCCGAGCAAGGCACCGGGGTGATCCAGCAGGCCGCCAGCGAAATGCGCCAGATCGCCAGCAACATCGAGGACTCCTCCTCGCAGATCGCCCGGCTCGGCGAGCGCTCGGAGCAGATCACCGCCATCGTCAACACCATCCGCGGCATCGCCGACCAGACCAACCTGCTGGCGCTCAATGCCGCCATCGAGGCCGCCCGGGCTGGCGAGCAAGGGCGCGGCTTCGCCGTGGTGGCCGATGAAGTGCGCCAACTGGCGGCCCGCACCAGCGGCTCGACGGCGGAGATCTCCAGCATGATCGACATGATCCAGAACGAAACCCTGCAAGCCATCAAGAGCATGGACGGCACCCGGGAGCGGGCGGCCAAGGGTGTGCAACTGGCCGACCAGGCGGGCTCCGCGATCCTGCAGATTCGCGACGGCGCCAGCGAAGCGGTAGACGCCGTGAGCGTATTCGCCGGGGAACGCGGCGCGCTCTGAGAGAAGCCGTTCCCGGCGTCGATAATGACGCCGGGAACGCCCTGCAAAGCTATAGTGGCCCGACGTTCCAACGCCTGGCGGAGGCCACCATGAGTTCCAGCGACACCCCGGAAAAAACCACCTCGAGCACCGATCACCTGCGCTTTCATCGCGCCCATGCCCACTTGGCGCCGACCTTCGGCACCGACAGTTTCGCCCTGAAGGCCGAGGCCTTCGCCCGCTTCTTCGGCACCCCGGCCTTCCTCGGCGCGCAGACCCTGGTAGTGGTGATCTGGGTGGCCCTGAACCTCAGCGGGCTGACCCACTTCGATGTCTACCCCTTCATCCTCCTGAACCTGGCCTTCAGCCTGCAATCGGCCTATGCCGCGCCGCTGATCCTCCTGGCGCAGACGCGCCAGGCCGCCCGGGACAAGGCCCAGTCCGACGCCGACGCGCAACACCGCGAAGCCCTGGCCGTCGCCAATAGCGAGCGCCAGGCCGAGGCCGCCCAGACCACCGCGCAATTGCTGGAATTGCTGGAGCAGAACACTCGCCTGACGGAAATGACCAAGCAGCTGACCGAGCGTATCGAGAACCTGACCAGCGAAATGCACGAGCACTTCGTGCGCAAGGAACAGCCCGGCGCCTGAGCATTTCAGTTCCAGCGCAGGTGGCGCGCCAGCTCATCGAATAGTGTCACCACCGAGCGCAGGGCCCGGCAATCCGGCCGGGTCAGCAACCACAGGGCCGTTTCATGGCCCAGGGGTTCGCTCAAGGGCACCAGCGTCCCGTCGGCGACGAGAAAGTCCGGCAGCGCCGCGACCCCAAGCCCTGCACGCACCAGTTCCACCACCGACTGCATGCTGTTGCAGCGATAGGCCGGTTGCACCCCAGGCCACTGCTGGCGCCGCCAGGCCACCGTCGGATGGTCGGGCAGGAAGTCGTCCGGGGCGATCCACGCCAGCTGCGAAAGCTCGCTGCAATCCACCCGCTGGCAGTACGCGACACTGGCATACAAGCGATAAGCCACAGCCCCCAGGCAGCGCCCCACCAGATGCTCGGGCGGCGTCGCGGTCAGGCGCACGGCGATATCCGCATCGCGCCGGCTGAGGTTGGCAAAATCGTTGGAAGTGCACAGCTCGATGACCAGAGCCGGGTAGTTCGGCATGAACTGCGCCAGCGCCGGCAGCAACAAGCTGTGCAACACCGAGTCGGTGCAGGTCAGGCGCACCTTGCCGCTGATCACCTCGCCGCCCCTGGCCACACCGATCCGCGCCGCCTCCAGCGCCTGTTCCGCCTGCTCGGCTTGCTGGGCCAGCGCCTGGGCCAGGCCGGTGGGCAGATAGCCGGCGCGGCTCTTGTCGAACAGTTGCTGGCCAAGCCCGGCCTCGAGCCGGCGCACCGCGCGAAACACCGTCGAGACATCGACCTTGAGCAGGGCGGCCGCGCGGGCCAGGGAGCCGCCACGGACCAGGGCCAGGATCAGCGCCAGGTCGGGATAGTCCAGTTGATAGTGCGCCACTGCATTGATCACTTGTCAAAACGCCAATATTGATTGCACCAGCGCCAATCTATAGTGGCCGCCAACCGACCACAAGCCAGCATGAACAGAAGAGTGCCCCATGCCCGCACACCCAGCGACACCACTGATTCGCATCGCCCTGGTGGGTGATCACGATCCCCGGATCACCGCGCACCAGGCCCTGCCCCTGGCCCTGGAACGAGCCGCCATCGAGACGGGCGTGCAACTGCAATACCAGTGGCTGGCTACCGAACACTTGCACGATGCCGGGCAACTGGAAGGTTTCGATGGCATCTGGTGCGTGCCCGGCAGCCCCTATCACAACATGGCCGGGGCACTGCTGGCGATCCGCGTGGCCCGGGAGAAACAGCGGCCCTTTCTCGGCACCTGCGGCGGCTTCCAGCACGCGGTGCTGGAATACGCTCGCAACGTGCTGGGCTGGACCGATGCCGAGCACGGGGAAACCGCTCCCGAGGCGGAGCGGGCGGTCCTGAGCCTGCTGAGCTGCGCCCTGGTGGAAACCCGCGACCTTATCCAGCTGCGCCCCGATAGCCTGATCGCCAGGGCCTATGGCAGCCAGCGCATCGAGGAAGGCTACCGCTGCCGCTACGGGGTCAATCTGGACTTCGCCGGCCCCCTGCTTGCCGGCGCCCTGCGTGCCAGCGGCCACGACCAGGCCGCAGAACTGCGCGCCGTGGAGCTGGACGGCCATCCGTTCTTCGTCGCGACCTTGTTCCAACCCGAACGCGCGGCACTCGCCGGCCACACCCCGCCCCTGGCCCGGGCCCTGCTCCAAGCCTGCCGGGAGGTTCAGCGATGATCGGCCAGACACCCGCACCGCCCTACTACGCAGTGATCTTCAGCTCCCAGCGCAATGCAGCCGATCCGGACTATGACCAGGCGGCCGCACGCATGCTCGAGTTGGCCCGCCAGCAGCCGGGATTTCTCGGGGTCGAATCGGCACGGGGCGCCGATGGCTTCGGAATCACCGTGTCCTACTGGACCTGCGAGGAGGCGATCCTGGCCTGGAAGCGACACGCCGAGCACAGCGCTGTCCGCGAGCGCGGTCGCAACCAGTGGTATCGCAGCTTCAGTACGCGGGTGAGCAGGGTCGAGCGAGCCTACGGCTGCGCTGAATGAACGGTCTCCCGGGGCGCCTGTCCAGGCGCTCCGGGCAGTCGCGGCGGGTCAGCCCCGGTCGCTGGAGAGCAAGCTGCGCACGGCCTGGATTTCCGGCAGGTCGCTGCGGCGCATGTAGACCCGCAGGGGCTCGCTGATGTTGATCCGGTCGTCGATGTTCTGGTCCAGCAACAGCTGGATCTGCTCGCGACGCAGGCTCATGGCCTCGCCGTCGGCGCGGGTCCAGACGAACTCGCTGGCCGGGACTATGGCGTCGTCGGCCACGTCCATGCCGAAGGAGTCCTCGCTGAAACGCACGATGTAGCGGCCAGTCTTGTGATTGAAACCGACAAAACCCTTGAGCTGGTCGGCGGCCTGGCAAATGAGTTCGGAGGTGATGCTCATGGTAAACCTCGCTATGGGTCCCGCAGGACGGGGGATCGATGGTCTACACGCGAGGCAAGGAACAGCGGTGTTTTCTGGCTTCCCTCTGCTGGGGAAACTGCGGGGTCCAAGAGTACTGCAAAGCGCCGGAAAAAACCCGGGACCTGCGCGACTGCTCGCTCGATGTCGCTCTGGCGATAGCACAAGCGTCATCGAGTTGTTAAAAGATAGCGACTCGTCCCCGCCCCCACGAAAGGATTTCGAGCATGCCCCACCCCTTCCACTCCAGAACCCTGATGCTGGGCCTGATGCTCGCATGCGGCCTGGCCCAGGCCGCGGAACCGGCCGATCCCGAGGCCCTGGCCGCTCGCCTGGGTATTGCACGGCCAGCGGTCATCGCCCACCGCGGGGCTTCTTTCGATGCTCCCGAATCCACCGCCGCCGCCTACATAGTGGCTCGCGACCTGGGGGCCGATTACCTGGAGATGGATCTGCAGCGCAGCAAGGATGGCGTACTGTTCGCCCTGCATGACAACAACCTGCAACGCACCACCGATGTCGCGCAGAAATTCCCCGAACGCAAGGACCGCCCGGCCAACGCCTTCACCATGGCCGAGCTGAAGACCCTGGACGCCGGCAGCTGGTTCAACCAGGCCCACCCCGACCGCGCCCGGCCAGGCTTCGTCGGCCTGCAGATCCTCACCCTGGATGAAATCATCGATATCGCCCAGGGCAGTTCGGCGCACAAGCCCGGGCTCTACATCGAGACCAAGGAACCCCAGTTGTTCCCGGGTATCGAGCACGACCTCAAGAAAAAACTCCAGGACCGCGGCTGGCTGGGCCCGGCCGGCTCGACCCTGGCCAAGAGCGACCTGGCAGCAGGCCAGGGCAAGGGCCAGGTGGTGCTGCAAACCTTCGACAAGCACAGCCTGGAACTGCTGCACCAGGAAATGCCCCAGGTGCCCAAGGTCCTGCTGCTGTGGCTCGCGCCTGGCAGCATCGAGCCGGCTTCCGGACAGAGCTTTGCCAGCAGCGGTGAAACCGACAAGGCGGCCTTCTATGCCCGCCAGCAACCCCGGGACCAGGCCGAGTTCAAGCGCTGGGTCGACTTCGCCAAGGCCCGGGGCGCCATCGGCACCGGCCCTTCGGCAGCCCTCTCGGGCGGTGGCGAACAGAGCTACGCCGACCTGGTGCAGCCGTGGATGAACCAGTACACCCACGATCAGGGGCTGCTGGTGCATGTCTATACGGTGGACGAGCCGGTGGACTTCCAGAAGGTGATGAATGCCGGCGTCGATGGCATCTTCACCAACCGCAGCGACCAATTGCTCAAGTACTTCCAGCGTCCGGCCGGCACCAGTGTCGCCCGCCTGCTGGAAGCCAGCGGCTACTGAATGAGCGACTCCAGCTGGCAGGGCGAACTCTGGCTGGGTCGTGACTTCGGCCTGGTCCACGGGTTCATGGGGCGTACCGCGCCCCATGCCCACTACGCCCATCAACTGATCATCGCCCCCGGGCAGCCGGTCACCGTGGAGCTCGATGGCGTTCGCCACAGCGGTCACTACCTGATGATCCAGGCCCTGTGCCGCCACGCCATCGTCGAAGCTCCCGAAGCGGCGTTCACGGTCTATGCCGAACCGCTGTCGATCGATGCGCGGGACCTGCACCAGAGCGTCAGCGAGGTGACACCCGGCTTGCCCGAACTGGAGGCCGCGCTACGCGCCTGCCCGCGCCAGCCCATGGTCGACCGGCGCATAGAGCGGGCGTTGCAGGCCCTGGACGCGGCCCTGGACGGCAAGGTGGCGGCCGCACAATTGGCGGCCCAGGCCAACCTGTCCCTGAGCCAGCTGGAGCGCTTGTTCGCCCGCGACGTGGGCCTGCCGGTACGCCGCCTGGTGCTGTGGCGGCGCCTGCGCCTGGCCATGGCCCTGATGCTCCAGGGCCAGGCCATGACCCAGGCGGCCCACGGCGCCGGGTTCGCCGACGCCGCGCACTTCTCCCGGACCTTGAAAGCACTGTTCGGCGTCACCGCCGGCCAGGCCCTCAAGCATCTCAGGCCCCGCCTGCTGGCTTGACCTGCCGACGCAGGGCTTGCGGCACCTTGGGCTCGGCGCTGTAGCGCTGGACCTTGAAGGGCTCCAGCAGTTGCCGCCAGTACCCCGCCGGGTAGTCCGGACGGCTGCCGATGCCCAGGTCTCCCGGACGCATCGGGTAATCATGCCGATAGAACGTGGTGCCCAGCAGCCAGTCCCACAGGTTGAAGAACAGACCGAAGTTCACATCCCCGGCACGCCCGTACTTCATATGGTGGAAGCGGTGCACCGGGGCCCAGGCGAACACCAGGCGCAGTACGCCAAGGCGCATGTCGACATTGGAATGCTGCAACAGCAACTGGATGGCGATGGCCAGGGCCAACAGCTGTGCCACCGGCAGCGGGATGCCCAGCATCAGCAACGGCAACAGCCCTGCCGAGGCTTCGAGCAACTGGTGCAAGGGGTGCTTGAGCAGGCCGTTGAAGCCATACATGCGCTGCACGCTGTGGTGCACCGCATGCAGGCGCCACAGCCAGGCCCAACGGTGACTGGCATAGTGCGCCAGGGTGATCCCGCAATCGGCCACGGTAACCGCGAGCAACAGCTGTCCCCAGAGCGGCCAGTCCCGGGGCCACAAGCCATCGTGGACCAGCAGCATCGCCAGCCCCGGCAGCGCCAGCAGGCCGATGGCATTCAAGCCTTCGTTGACCACGGCGTGCAGGCAGTCGCGCAACCGGTCCCCGTGGGAGCGGTTCCAGGCGGGCTCGTAAGGCAAGCCCCACTCCGCCAGGAACGACACGCCAAGGGCCCCCAGGAACAACCAGGGCAGGCCCGCCGCCGAGCCACCCGCACTGCCCATCCACCAGACACCGGCGCCGATGAAGCCACCGAAGAACAGCGGCCCATACAACCACGCAAGCATTCGTTTCATCCGTCTTGTCTCCATCGATAAGGAGACAGCAGCTTGCCGGCCAGCCAGGCCCGCAGGCTTGAACAAACGGCGCAATCGGTGGCGGGAATTAAGGGTGAATTAAGTTGCGCTGGTTAACCTGTGCCCATCCAAACCCATCACCCCCGAAGGAATCATCCATGAGCAAATTCCCCGCACTGCTGGCCGCCACCGCCCTGACCCTGAGCGCCGGACTGGCCCAGGCCGATGTCCGCCCGGACCTGATCCCGGGCCTGCTCAAGTCGGGCGCCATCATGGACCTGGAGAAACTCAACCAGGCCGCCCTGGCCCAGCATCCCGGCACCAGCGCCGCCAACATCACCGACACCGAGCTGGAACAGACCGCCAGCGGCGCCTACGTCTACCAGGTGGAATTGCGTGACAGCAAAGGCATCGAGTGGGATGTGGACCTGGATGCCAAGACCGGCAAGGTCCTGGCCAACAAGCAAGACCAGTAACCTGCAGATAGCACAAGGCCGCGCCTCTACAAGGGGCGCGGCCTTGTGTCTTGCGGGTCCAGGGATCAGGCGCTCAGGCGCGCCGTGACCTCGTTCAGCTGGCCCGACAGGACATGCAGGTTGCGGCTCGCCGCCTCGGTACGCTGGACGTTGTCCAGGTTGGTGCTGGCGATAGAGGTGATCTCGGTCAGGTTGCGCGAGATGTCCTCGGCCACCGAGGTCTGCTCCTCGGCCGCAGTGGCGATCTGCCGGTTCATGTCGCGAATCGCTTCCACCGCCTGGGTGATGCGCTCGAGCATGGCCCCGGCCTCGGTCACCTGTTGCACGCTCTGTTCGCTGCGCGACTGACCGCTCTCGATGGCATGGGCGGCATCCACCGCGCCGGTCTGCACGGTCTGGATGATCTGGTTGATCTCGGTGATCGAGGCCGCGGTACGCTGGGCCAGGCTGCGTACTTCATCGGCGACCACGGCGAAACCGCGTCCCGCCTCGCCGGCCCGGGCCGCCTCGATGGCCGCGTTGAGGGCCAGCAAGTTGGTCTGTTCGGCGATGCCCTGGATCACTTCCAGCACCTTGCCGATCCTGCCGCTGTCTGCTTCCAGGCGACGGATCACGGTCGCGGTATTGGCGATCTCGCCACGCATCTGGGTGATGCTGTCGATGGTGCTCTGCATCACCTGCTCGCCCTGCTGCGCCGACTGGTCGGCATCGTCCGCAGCCCGGGCGGCATCGGCGGCATGGCGCGCCACTTCCTGGGCGGTGGCGGACATCTCGTTCATCGCCGTGGCCACCTGGTCGGTGCGGCTGAACTGGTCGTTGGTGCCCTGGGACATCAAGGTCGCGATGGAGTTGAGCTCGCCACTGGAGGTATCCAGGTCCGAGGCACTGCGCTGCAGGCTGGTGAAGGTCTGGGCGAGGAAGTCACGCAGGGTGTTGGCGGCCGCGGCCAGCTTGCCCAGCTCGTCCTGGCGAGTGTTGTCCACCCGCTGGGAGAACTGGCCACGGCTGAGCTGGGCCACATAGTCGATCAACTGGCGGATCGGCTCCACCAGGCTACGGTTGACCAGCCACAGGCTGAGCAGGCCGATCAGCAAGCCGGAAATGAGCATCACCAGGATACCCAGCCACACCGTACGATCGGCGGCCGCACTGATCTGCAACGACTGCTGTTGGCCCTGCTTGCGCAACTCGACCACCAGCTCGCTCATCTGCTCGCTGGCGGCACGGTCGAAGCCCTTCACCGCAGCATCGCCGGCACTCGGATCGGCACCGCCGGCCACATAGGCATCACGGGCCCTCTGGTAGGCCTGGCCAAGGGCCAGATGCTCCTGGGACAAACGCTGGACCCGGCTCTTGAGCGAGGTCTCCAGGCCCTGGGTCTGTGCCAGCTCGCCAAGGATGTTCTGCACGTCGCGCTGGCGATCTTCGAACTGCTGCCAGTACTTGTTCATTTCCTGGGGCTGCTTGCCTCGCAGCAGCACGTTCTTCCATTCCTGCACCTGGATCTTGAACTGCAGGTTGGCCTCGTCGATCAGTTGCGAACTGTGCAGCGGACCCTCGATCAGCTCGCGGTAGCTCTGCACGCCATTGGACAGCAATTGAAAGCACGCCAGGGCGATCAACAGCATCGCCAACAGGCTGCCACTCAGCAGGGCAAGAATTTGCCCTCTCAGGGATTTTTGCAAAAACATCGAGAAGATCTCATGGCAGGGATGGAGCAGGCCCGATAAGGCATGCGTAAGTCCGAACGTCCCTTTCGGGCGCATTCGAGACGGCTCGAATGCGCGTGGCATGTGAGCGTGATCGGCATCGACGACACATTCTTGAGAGCCGCCGACCGCCGGTGTAACGCGGCGAATCATGGACTTTCAATTGTCACAAAACCGTCAAGAAGCATTGCCATGATGTGGTTCAAGTGAACCTGTGAAACCCGCGTGGGCACTGTCCCTCCTGCGAGCCCCCATGAACCACAGCATCGACCAGAGTCACCGCGATTCCGATCTGTTCGGCCTGCTCTACGGTTACCGCTTCCGCCCCGGCGAACGTGGTCGCGAAATGGATTCGGCCAAGGCCCTGCAAGCCCTGCAATGCGCCGAACACCAGGATGAATTTCTCTGGCTGCACCTGAACCTGGCCCATGCCGCTTGCGAGCGCTGGATGCAGGCCCACCTGCAACTGCCCGATGAATTCTTCGAAGCACTGCATGAAGGTTCGCGCTCGACCCGCATCGAGCACGTGGACTCGGCCCTGCTGGCGGTGGTCAACGACGTGGTGTTCAACTTCAGCAGCATGCTGTCCTCGGACATCTCCACCCTGTGGGTCTGCGTGCGCAGCAACCTGATCATCAGCGCCCGCCTGCAACCCCTGCATTCGGTGGACAAGCTGCGCTCCTCGGTCAAGGCCGGCGAGCACTTCCGCTCGCCCCTGGAACTGCTGGTCCACCTGCTGCGGGACCAGGGCGAGGTGCTGACCCAGATCGTGCGCAAGACCAGCCTCAGCGTCGACCAGATCGAAGACCAGTTGCTGGCGGCCAGGGTCTCGGCCAACCGCGCCGAACTGGGAGCCATGCGCCGGGTACTGGTGCGCCTGCAACGGCTGCTGGCCCTGGAGCCGGGCTCGCTGCTGCGGCTGCTCAACCGGCCGCCGCAGTGGTTGCAGAAGGACGACGTCAAGGAGCTGCGCAAGTCCACCGAGGAGTTCGCCCTGATCATCAGCGACCTCACGGCCCTGGGAGAGCGGATCAAGCTGCTGCAGGAGGAAATCGCCGCCAACCTCAACGAGCAGAGCAACCGCACCCTGTTCACCCTGACCGTGGTCACGGTGCTGGCCCTGCCGATCAACATCATCGCCGGCTTCTTCGGCATGAACGTCGGCGGCATTCCCTTCTCCGGCGATCCGGAAGGCTTCTGGATCCTGGTGGCGCTGGTGGCCACCTTCACCGTGATCGCCGGGCGCTGGGCCTTTCGCAAACGCCAGGACTACTGACCCCGCGGCCGTACGCAGCCTCGCTGGCGCTCGACAGCGGCTACACAGCACCACCGTATCCGCAACCCCGCCTCGTGTAGCCGATGCCGCAGGCTGCGCACGGCTCGGCACGAGCCGCCGGGGGGCAAACGGATCAACGGGCCTGTCAATCGCACAAACCATGACCTGGGGCAGTCTGCCTGTAACATTCGGCAACGATCATGGAAGCCATTCCTTCCAGCCACAGGATTGTCCAGCAATGGCCACCCCTTCCCTGACCGTCGCCTCTCCCAGCGTCGACGCCAAACCGCAACTGGATAAGAAACCCGGCCCCTTCACCCTGGTGGTGTTCTTCGCCGTATTGGCCCTGGGCCTGTTGTTCACCGCCTACAGCCTGATGCACGACATGCACGAACTGGGCACCACGGTCACCACCTGGACCCCGTTCCTGCTGCTTGGCGTCGCGCTGCTGATCGCCCTGGGCTTCGAATTCGTCAACGGCTTCCACGACACCGCCAACGCGGTGGCCACGGTGATCTACACCCATTCGCTGCCACCACAGTTCGCAGTGGTCTGGTCCGGCCTGTTCAACTTCCTCGGGGTGCTGCTGTCCAGCGGCGCAGTGGCCTTCGGCATCATCGCCCTGCTGCCGGTGGAGCTGATCCTGCAGGTGGGCTCTTCCGCCGGCTTCGCCATGATCTTCGCCCTGCTGATCGCCGCCATCCTGTGGAACCTCGGCACTTGGTGGCTCGGCCTGCCGGCCTCGTCGTCCCACACCCTGATCGGCTCGATCATCGGCGTCGGCGTGGCCAACGCCCTGATGCATGGCCGCGATGGCACCAGCGGCGTGGACTGGGGCCAAGCCACAAAGGTCGGCTATGCCCTGCTGTTCTCGCCACTGATCGGCTTCGTGTTCGCCGCCCTGCTGTTGCTGGCCCTGCGCCTGTTCGTCAAGAACCGCGCGCTGTACCAGGCGCCCAAGGGCGACACCCCGCCACCGTGGTGGATTCGCGCTCTGCTGATCCTGACCTGCACCGGGGTGTCGTTCGCCCACGGCTCCAACGACGGCCAGAAAGGCATGGGCCTGATCATGCTGATCCTGGTGGGCACCCTGCCCATGGCCTACGCCCTGAACCGCACCATGCCCGCCGACCAGGCCCTGCAGTTCGCCGCCGTGGCCGAAGTCACCCAGCAAGCCCTGGCCAAGAGCTCCCCACAGGCGGCGCCGGCCGATCCTCGCGCGGTGCTCTCGGAATACATGCGCAGCAAGCAAGCCACGCCCGAACTGGTGCCGGCCCTGGCCGCCCTGGCCGGTGCCATCGGCAATGAAGTGAAGGGTTATGGCTCGCTGTCCAAGGTTCCGGCCGAAGCCATGGGCAACGTGCGCAACGACATGTACCTGACCAGTGAAACCATCCGCCTGATGGACAAGAACCAGGTCGGCCATTTCGACCAGGACACCCGCGACAAGCTGCAACTGTTCAAGCAGCAGATCGACAACGCCACGCGCTTCATCCCGTTGTGGGTGAAGATCGCGGTGGCCATCGCGCTCGGCCTGGGCACCATGGTCGGCTGGAAACGCATCGTGGTGACCGTTGGCGAGAAGATCGGCAAGACCCACCTGACCTATGCCCAGGGCGCCTCGGCGGAAACCGTGGCGATGCTGACCATCGGCGCGGCGGACATGTTCGGCCTGCCAGTGTCCACCACCCACGTGCTGTCCTCGGGGGTGGCCGGGACCATGGTGGCCAACGGTAGCGGCTTGCAGATGCGCACCATCCGCAACCTGGCCATGGCCTGGGTGCTGACCCTGCCGGCGGCGATCCTGCTGTCCGGCAGCCTGTACTGGCTGTTCACCCAACTGTTCTAGCCGGCAGTCCCCTGCGGTAGCGGCTACACGATGCGTGAGCCGCCACGGACGGGTGGATCAGGACGCAAACAGCTTGCTCAGGCAAGCCAGCTTCTTCTTGTAGGAACGCCGGGCCTCCAGTGCCTCTTCCAGGGTCACCGGAATAAAGCGCGCCTTCTGGTTGGGCTGCATCTGCCCCACCAGGTCCAGGTCGGCGCTGATCACCGTGCCGATCATCGCGTAGCCACCACCGGACACCGCATCCCGATGCAGGACGATGGGCTCCAGCCCCGCCGGCACCTGGATCGAACCGATGGGATAACAACTGTCGACGATATTCGACGGATCGGAGCCGGCACCGAACGGCTGCTCCCGAGGCTGGAAGCCCAGGGCGCTGCCGCCCTTGAAGCGATAGCCGATGCGATCCGCCTCCGAGCCCACGGTCCAGGGTTCGGCGAAGAAGCTCGCCTTGGCTCCCTCGCTCAGGCGTTCGTAATAGAGCCCCGGCACCACCCGCAGACCGATCTCGCCCCCCAGGGACTGGCGCAGCGCCATGGGCAGGCTGGCCCCCGGGCGGCCCTTGCCGCTGTCGATCCCCACCGGCAGCTCATCGCCGGCCGCCAAGCGCCGCCCCTGGAAACCGCCCAGGGCGCCCAGGGCATAGGTGGAACGGCTGCCCAGCACCAGCGGCACGTCGATGCCACCGGCCACCGCCAGGTAGGCCCGGGCCCCGGCCTTGGGGAAGTCGAAACGCAGCACTTGCCCGGCCTTGACCGCGAACGCGGTATCCAGGTGCCTGTCCACGCCATCGAGCTTGGGCGTCATGTGTGCACCACAGACCGCCACCAGGGCATCGACAGTGAACTCAAGTTCCGGCCCGAGCAAGGTGCACTCCAGGCCCGCGGCGCCTGCCGGGTTGCCCACCAGTTGGTTGGCGGCGCTCAGGGCGTACTGGTCCAGGGCCCCGGACGGCGGGATGCCCAGGTGATAGAAGCCCTCGCGGCCCAGGTCCTGTACCGACGTGGCCAGGCCCGGTTTGATGACCTTGATCATGCCAACACCTCCTGCAGCGACTTGGGATAACCGACCGGGTCGGCGAGAAAGGCATCCAGGGAAAACTCCACCTCACGGATGCGCAGGTCGAAGCGCCCGGCCTCCACCTCGGCCACCGCACGGTCATAGGCCTCGCGATCGATAGGCTTGAACTGCACGATGTCCCCCGGGCGGAAGAACACCATGTGCTGCTTGAGGTAGGCCAGTTGCTGCTGCGGATCGTAGATCGGTGCCGGGGTCACGCCGAACATCTGGTAGCCACCGGCGCCGCGCACCGAGTAGATGCAGCCGAAGCAGCCGCCATGGCCCAGGGTCAGCTTCGGCGTGTCGGTGCGCGGTCGCAGGTACTTGGGCACCTGCAACTGGCGCTCGCGCTCGACCATCTGGAACATGAACGGCAGGCCGGCGACGAAACCCACCATGGAGACGAACCAGGGCGCGCCACTGTGGGCGGCGATGAAGGCGTCGACATCCGCCAGGCCGTTGATCCGCGCCGCGTACTCGAGGTCGGTGGCGTCCGGGTCCTGGTGCCGGTCGCGAAAACGCATCAGGGTTTCATGGGTCCAGGGGTCGTTGTACAGCACCGGGATCTCGATGATCCGCGTGTGCAGGCTGCGCTCGGCCACGGCGCCGGCCTCGGCCTCGCGCACGGCCTCCAGCAGGGCTTGGGGCGCGATGCGATCCGGATCGAAACGGATCTGGAACGAGGCATTGGCCAGGCATACGTCCAGTACCCCATCCAGGGCCAGGCGCTCCACCGCGCGGGTGACCGCCATGCCTTTGAAGAAAGCCTCCAGGGACATGCTGTCGCTGACTTCGGCGAACGGGTGCTCGTCGGCACCAAAGCTGTAGCGGATCGGTTGGTTCATGCGACACCTCCGGCACGGCGCCCGGCCAGCCAGGTTTCCAGGGTTGCGGTATGGAAGTCCGCGCTCGCCAGCCAAGGCTCGGCCAGCAGCTCGCGATGCAGGGTCAAGGTACTGGCCATGCCAGTCAAGGTCGTTTGCTCCACGGCCGCCCGCGCCCGAGCCAGGGCCTGCTCGCGGTCGGCGCCATGGACGATCAGCTTGGCCAGCAGCGAGTCGTAGTAAGGCGGCACGGCATACCCCGGATACAGGTGGCTATCGACCCGCAGCCCCGGCCCTTGCGGCCAGGACAACTCCTGGACCTTGCCCGGGCTGGGGAAGAAGTCCCGCGCCGGGTCCTCGGCGTTCAGGCGCATCTGCAGGGCCGCGCCATCGAGGTGGATATCCTCCTGGCGCAGATCCAGCGGTTCGCCACCGGCAATGCGCAGCATGGCCTGGACCAGGTCGACACCGGTGATCAGCTCGCTGATGGGATGCTCCACCTGGATCCGGGTGTTCATCTCGATGAAGAAGAACTCGCCGGTGCTGTCGTCATACAGGTACTCCAGGGTGCCAGCGCCCTGGTAGCCCAGGGCCTCGGTGAGGCGCACCGCACTGCTGCACAACTGCTCGCGCTGGGTGGCATCGAGTACCGGCGATGGCGCCTCCTCGAAGATCTTCTGCCGCCGCCGTTGCAGCGAGCATTCACGTTCGAACAGGTGCACCGCACGCTTGCCGTCGCCCAGCACCTGGACCTCGATATGCCGGGCCCGGCCAATGAACCGCTCCAGGTACAAGGCGCCGTTGCCGAACGCCGCCTGCGCCTCGCGCTGTGCCCGGGGAAACTCCTCGGCCAGTTGCGCCGCATCCTCGGCCAGGCGAATACCCCGCCCGCCGCCACCGGCCGATGCCTTGATCAGCAATGGAAAACCCACCGCCTGCGCCGCTTGCAACGCAGCTGGCAGGTCGAACAGTTCGCCGGGCGAACCGGGCACCACCGGCACCCCGGCGGCCTGGGCGGTACGCCGGGCCTCGGCCTTGTCGCCCATGCGCCGGATGGTCCGCGCATCGGGGCCGACGAAGATCGCCCCGGCCTGGACCACCGCCTCGGCGAACTCGGCATTTTCCGAAAGAAAGCCGTAGCCCGGATGCACGGCATTGGCGCCGCTGGCCTTGAGGGCTGCCAGCAGGGCCTGGATGTTCAGGTAGCTCTTGTCGGCCCGGGCCGGGCCGATGATCTGCACTTCGTCGGCCAGGCGCGCGGCCATGGAGTCGGCGTCCGCCTCGCTGCAGGCAGCGACGGTGGGAATGCCCAGGGCCTTGGCCGCGCGAATGATGCGCACGGCGATCTCGCCACGGTTGGCGACCAGCAGCTTGCGAATGGATTCGGTCATGGGGCGGCCCTCACTCGACCAGGGTCGCGACGACCTGGCCCGGTTCCACCGGGTCACCGTCCTCGACCAGGAAGGCGCCGACCTGGCCGGCGCTGCCGGCAGTGAGCTCGGAAAACTGCTTCATGACTTCGATCAGGCCGATCACGGTATCGGCGCTGACGCTGTCGCCGACCTCGACGAAAGGCGCCGAGTCGGGCGTGGCCTTGCGGTAGAAAGTGCCCGGCAAGGGGGTGATGACGTTGTATTCGGCCATGTCTGTTTCTCTTGGAATAGTTGTCGAAAGGCAGGCAAAAAAAGCAAAACCGCTTGGAGTCGCGTCGATGCGCGAGGCTTGGCGAGCAACCCCTCAGCGGGGTGCTCGCACCTGGATGCCGGCCAGGTCCAGCGCGGCGCGGGTGGCTTCCACCAGGTCCAGGGCACCTGGGGTGTCGCTGTGCAGGCAGATGGAGTCGAACTCGATGGCCAGGTCCTCGCCCTCCACGGTGCGGACCAGTCCCTGCTGGCAGGCGCGCAGGACCTTGGCGGCCACCTCATGGGGATCCAGGACCCGCACCCGGCGGGTAAAGACGATGGAGCCGCTGAGGTCGTAATCGCGATCGGCATAGAACTCGCGGATCACCGGTTGCCCCAGCTCCTGGGCGATCCGGCAGATCACCGAGCCGGGCATGCAATACAGCAGCAGTTCGGGTTCGAGTTTCTGCAGGTTTTCCACCAGCAGTCGCGCCGCCTCCTCGTCCCGGGCCAGGTGCATGTACAACGCGCCATGGGGCTTGATGTGCTGCAACTTAAGGCCCTGGACCCGGGCCAGCTCACGCAGGGCGCCCAGTTGGTAGAGCATGTCGTCTACCAGTTCCTGGGCCGGGGCGTTGATGTGGCGCCGGCCGAACCCCACCAGGTCGCGAAAGCCCGGGTGGGCCCCGATGGCCACGCCCCGCAGCCGGGCCTGCTCGATGGTGCGGCGCATGGTGCCGGGGTCGCCGGCATGAAAGCCGGTGGCGATGTTGGCCGAGCTGATGAAGCCCATCAGCTCGTTGTCGACGCCATCGCCGATGGTCCACGGGCCGAAGCTTTCGCCCATGTCCGAATTGAAATCCACTGCCTGCATCACTGTTGCTCCAACGTTCGTGACTTCGTGCGATGGACGTTAGAGCGGCCTTGACCCCTTGGGAAGATCTATTATCAGATAGAGTTTGTTCTGAAAATCAGATACGTGGACGGATAGAAATGTCGTTGACCCTGCGCCAGGTACGTTACTTCGTGGCCACTGCCGAGATCGGCCAGATCTCCCAGGCCGCAATCCACCTGAACATTTCCCAATCGGCGGTGACCACCGCAATCAAGGAACTGGAAGCGATGCTCGCCGTGCAGCTGTTCGTGCGGTCGGCCCAGGGCATGGGCCTGACCGATGCCGGCCGGCACTTCCTCAACCGCGCCTACGTGATCCTGCGCAGCGTCGACGATGCGCTGAACAGCCCGCTGCCCGACTACCGCGCCAGCGGCACCCTGCACCTGGCCGCCAGCTACACGGTGATCGGCTACTTCCTGCCGCACCATCTGCAGCGCCTGGGGCACTGGCACCCGGACGTCACCATCGAGCTGCACGAACAGGAACGCCAAGCCATCGAACAGGGGCTGCTGGCCGGGCGCTTCGACATGGCGGTGGTGCTCACCGCCAACCTGACCCACCCGGATATCGTCTCCGAGACGCTGTTCAACTCCGAGCGCCGGCTGTGGCTACCGGCCCATCACCAGCTGTGCGAACGGACCAGCGTCAGCCTGGCGGACGTGGCCGAGGAGCCGTTCATCCTGCTCACCGTCGACGAAGCGGAACAAAGCGCCATGCGTTATTGGGAACAGGCCGGCCAACAGCCCAGGGTGCGGGTGCGCACCAGCTCGGTAGAAGCGGTGCGCAGCATGGTGGCCAACGGCAGCGGCGTGGCGATCCTCTCGGACCTGGTGCATCGGCCCTGGTCGCTGGAGGGCAAGCGCATCGAGACCCTGAGCCTGAGCGATGCGGTCACGCCCATGAGCGTCGGCCTGGCCTGGCGTCGCGACCGCGTCTTCACCCCGGCGATGCAAGCGCTGCGGGACTACTTTCGCGATGCGTTCCTCGCCCCCCAGCAACTCTCCGCCCGGCGCTGAAGCGACCAGGCGACCTTCAGCGATCAAACGTCGATACGAAGCGGCTTGGGCCGCTGCACTGGATCAGGGGCAGGACCAGCGCTGGGCGGCGCCGGCGATCTGCCCGGCCAACTGGGCGATGGCCTGCTGGTGGGCCTGCACCAGGCTGCCGAGCTCGATGCCCGCCGGCTGGCGAATCTGGCTGCTGCAGGTCAGGCTGCGGGCCGGGGTGCCTTCGCTGCGCTGGCGCAGGCTCCAGACCACATCGATCAAGGCATAGCGCCCGGGCAGGGATTCGAAGCGCCGCACATCGGTCTGCAACGACAGCACCGGGCGCCCGGGCTGCTTCGGCAGGCCCTCGAGGTTGCGGGTCCCCAGCTTCGCCTCCATCTGGCTGGCCAGCGCATCGTGGAACTCATCCACCAATGGCGCGCTCCAGCGCTGGGTCTCGAGGATCGTCAGGGTGCCGCTGTCCTGGCGTACCACCAGCTGTGGCTGGTCCACCTGGACCGGGATGCGCACCGTGGACATCTCGAACTGCAATCCCGAGTTCCTGGCCGTGGCGCCTTCGGTCACTGGCGGCATCAGGGTGTAGTAATGGGTGGGCGCGGAGCTGCACGCGGCAAGTCCCAGGGTCAGGCTCAACAACAGGGCACGGGTTTTCATGGCTGGGCTTCCGGTACGGATTCGCGAACGGAGGAGGATGGCGGCTGGTAGGCATCCGGTTGATTGTCCTTGAGGCGTCCGCGAATCAGCGCCTCAGGATGGCGACCGAGGAAATCGGTGAGCACCCGCACCGAACGGGCCGTGCGCTGCACCTCCTCCATGGCCTGGCCAAGTCTCTGACGCTGTGGCGAGTCCTCGGAGAAGCTCTCGTTGGCGCTGGCCAGGGTCTTCTTCGATTGCTCCAGGGTTTCGCGCATCTGCGGCAGGACCTGGCCGTTGACCTGCTTGAGGGTCTTGTTCATTTCCGCCAGGCTGGAGTCCAGGTTGGCGGCGATGGAATCGATCGGCAGCTTGCTGATCTTGTCCATGGTCGCTTGCAGTTGCTCCTGCAGCTTGTCCAGGCTGCCCGGTACGGTAGGAATCTCCAGTGGCCGGGCGCTGGGGTTGTAGGCCACGGGCTTGGCGTTGGGCACGAAGTCCAGGGAGATGAACAGCTGCCCGGTCAACAGGTTGCCGCTGCGCGCCTGGGCCCGCAGGCCATTTCTGACGAAGGCGCCGATCAGTTGCGCGGAGCGGGCGTCGTCTTCGCCGCCGGTCTGCTTCAGCAGTTTTTCATGGGCCTTGCCCAGGCGCTCGGGGTAGATCACCGCCCCCACCAGGGTCGGGAAGTACTTGCGCTCCTGGTCGTAGTCCAGGTCCATGGACACCACCTTGCCGATATTCACCCCGAGGAACTCCACCGGAGCGTTGATGGCCAGGCCACGCAGCGCCTGGTCGAAACGCATGCGGATGTAGTACGGGGCACCGTCTGGCGGCGCCAGGGCGGTGTCCTGGTCCCCGAACAGGTTGTATTCGGCGTTCTCTTCAGCCGGCTTGGCGTTGGGGCTGTACTTGGGTTCGACGAAGGCGATGCCACCGGCGAGGATCGACGACACCGACTCGGTGTTGACCTTCAGCCCGTTGGCACCGAGGGTCACGTCCACGCCGCTGGCATTCCAGAAGCGGCTGTCGGTAGTCACGTACTTGTCGTTGGGCGAGTTGACGAAGATCTTCACGTCCACGCCCTTGCCGCTGTTGGCCAACTGGTAGGACACCACCTGGCCGACCTGGATGCGCCGGTAGTAGACCGGCGAGCCGATATCCAGGGAGCCCAGGTCGTCGGTATGCAGGGTGAAGCGCTTGCCCTTCTGGCCATAGGTGATGGGCGGTGGAGTCTCCAGGCCCTTGAAGCTGTCCTTGCGCTTGTCCGAGCGGCCGGCGTCGGCGCCGATGAAGGCCCCGGACAGCAGGGTGTCGATACCGGAAACGCCACTGGCGCCGATGCGCGGACGCACCACCCAGAACATCGAGTCCTCGGCGGTGAAAGGCTCGGCGGACTGGTCCAGCTCGACCTTGGCCACCACCTTGCGCCGGTCATCGCTCAAGGCAATGGAGGTCACCTTGCCGATCACCACATTCTTGTACTTGACCTGGGTCTTGTTGGCCTCCAGGCCCTCGGCGGTCTGGAAGCTGATGCTGATTTCCGGCCCGGCCGACATCGACTTGTGGACCACCATCGACAGCCCCACCAGGGCCGCGACTATGGGCACCAGCCATACCAGCGAGACATTGAAGCGTCGCGTGCGCAGCGCCGGGGCGCCAGGGGCTGACGGGGAACTTGCTGCGTTGGAACCTGGATGATCAGACATCTTCAACCTCTACATCCCAGATGAGCCGGGGATCGAAACTCATGGCGGCGAACATCGTCAGCACCACCACCAAACCGAAAAACAGAATGCCCATGCGCGGGTCGATGGAGCTCAAGGCACGGAACTGCACCAGGGCCGCCACCAGCGCCACCACCAGTACATCGAGCATCGACCAGTAGCCGATCACCTCGACGAAACGATACAACTTGGCTCGCTCGCGCTGGGCCCAGCGCGAGCGGCGCTGGCAGGTCACCAGGAGGATGCCGAGGACGAAGAACTTGATGCCCGGCACCACCACGCTGGCGATGAAGATCAGCAGTGCGATGTCCCAGGAGCCGGCTTTCCAGAACTCCACCACGCCACTCATGATGGTGTTCTCGCTGGCATTGCCGAAGATGTTGGTGTGCATCACCGGCAACAGGTTGGCCGGGATGTAGAAGATCAGGCTGGCCAGGAGCAAGGCCCAGGTACGCGACAGGCTGTTGGTCTTGCGCGCATGCACCGCCGAATCGCAGCGCGGGCAATAGTGCTCGCACGCCTGGCAGACCTGGCCACAGGTGTGGCACAGCTTGAGTTGATGGTCCCGGGCATAGGGCGGTGTGCTCATCAGTAGCGACCCTCCAGGTCATCCCAGAGGTAGCGGATGTCCTTGCCGGAAATCAGGATGATCAGCACCGTCAGCATCGCCAGGGCCCACAGCCCCAGCCCGGGATGCACGTCGAGCATGCCCGCCAGCTTGACGATGGCCACCAGGATTCCCAGCAGGCAGACCTCGAGCATGCTCCAGGGCCGCAGGTGCTCCAGGGCGCGCATGCAGGCCTTGAACCCCGGCGCGGCGCGGCCGAAATTGGCAAAACCCAGCACCCAGCACAACAGGACGATCTGCAGGCCCGGGGCGAGGATGATGGTCAGGCCGGTGACAGCGGCGATCAGGCTGATCCGGCCCTGGGCCAGGGCCTCCACCGATTGCCAGAGCGTCGCTTCGTTGCTCAGGCCTTCGAGGCTGATCTTGATCACCGGGAAGAAATTGGCGAAGACGAACAGCAACCCGGCGGTGATCGACAAGGCGAACAACTGCTGCACGTTCAGGTGCCGGGCGCGGGCCAGCAGCGCACCGCAGCGCGAACACTGCGCCGCCTGACCTTTACCGAGCGGCACGGACTCGTACAGGGAGTCGCAGTGTTCGCAGATGATCCAGTTGCGAGAATTAGTCATGTTTTTCAGAAAGCCGGAAGGATGGCGAGCACAGAGGAAGGCTCCCGCCGCCGGGTATTTTCAGCAAAAGTAGAAGGTCGTGTCTAGTTTTTCCAAGGACTGGACGCAACCTTCTACGCCATAATAGGCGCCCCCGAAAAACTTCGCCGACCATGACCGACACAGCGCCCTCCTCCTCCAAGCTCCAGCGCATGCCCAAGCAGACCCGCGGCCACCAGCGGGTCACGGCCATTCTCCAGGCCTGCGCGCGCCTGCTGATCCAGCTGGGGGTAGCGAACCTGACCATGCACGGCATCGCCCGGGAGGCCGGCACCTCCATCGGCTCGCTCTATCACTTTTTCAGCGACAAACAGCAGGTGCTGGAGGCCCTGGGCCAGGGCCATATCGCCGCCATGAGCGCGATCGCCGAGCCCCTGCACGGCGTCGATGAGAGTCATTGGCGAGGCTTGAGTTCCCGACAAGTGATAGAACAGACCAGCCTGCCGCTCCTGCAATACATCGAGCAGCACCCCGACCTGTTGCAGATGCTCACTCCGGGCTATGCCCTGGGCCAGTTGCAGGCCCCGGGCCTGCACGTCCAGATGCAGAACCTCTATGACCGGGTATTGCGGGCGCGCCTGCCCAATGCCAGCGCCCGGCAGCGCGAAACCTGGGTGCAGGTGCTGCTCGGCCTGCCCCTGGGCCTGTTCCAGCGGGCCCAGGAACACCAGGAGCTCAAGCGCGAGTTATTGCTCGAAGAAGTGCCGCGAGCCTTGGCAGCCTACCTGGACACCATCGAGAAGCTGCTCGCTCCGGCATGAAGCTGGCCCTCAATGGGCCAGCCGTACCTGCAGCCACTTGTTGCGCAACACGTCATAAGCCCAGTGATAGAGGTAGGTATAGGGCAGGAAGAACAGCAACACGCCAATGTCGAGGATCAACGCCTGCAGCAGGCTGATCCCCAGCCACCAGGCGATCAAGGGCACGGCGACCACCACCAGCCCTGCCTCGAACAGCAGTGCGTGCACCACCCGGGTCCAGCCACCATGGGCTATCCGCAGGCGTTTGAGCAGCCGATCGAAGAGGCTGTTGAACAGCACGTTCCAGGCCAGCGCCAGGAGACCGATGCCCAGGGTGACCACGCCCATGTCGACCATCGGCCGATCCATGACCCAGGACAGCAGCGGAGTACAGATCAGCAACGCCAGCAATTCGAAGGCGACGGCCTGGGCAATGCGTTCGGTGAGGGATTTGTGAAGGCTCATGGCCTGCTCCTGAAGTGAAGACGCTGGCGATCTTCCAGGATGCGATCGATACTTCCTAACCAATAACCATCGACCAAGGCGATACTTCATGGCATCCAACGAAGTGCTGCTGGCATTCGTCCAGGCCGCGACCCAGGGTTCGTTCTCCGCCGCCGCGCGCAAGCTCGGCAAGAGCCAGTCGACCATCAGCGCCGCAGTGGCCAGCCTGGAGATCGACCTCGATGTCCAGCTGTTCGACCGCTCCAGCCGCAAGCCCGGCCTGACCCCGGCCGGACAGGTGCTACTGCGCCGCGCCGAGGAGATCCTCGCCGCCACCAGCCGCCTGGAACTGGCCGCCAGCCAGTTGTCCCAAGGCATCGAGGCGAGGCTCACCGTAGCCCTTTCCGATACCTACCAGTCCGATCGCTTCGAAAGCTGCCTGAATGCCTTCGAGCAACGCTACCCGGAGCTGGAACTGGAATGCCTGATCGCCGAGTGCGATGACCTGGTCGACCTGGTGCAAAGCGGCCGCGCGCAGATCGCCTTCGCCGAGAAACAAGCCGATTACCCGGCCGACCTGGAGCACCAGACCATGGCCGAGCGCGGCGAGGTATCGCTGTTCGTGTCATGCCAGCACCCCCTGGCCAGGCTCGATCGGGTGGATCAGCAGGCCCTGGGCCAGCACCGCGAACTGCGCCTGGCCACGGTGCTCAACCCCTATGACAGCCGCCCCCAGGGCCGGGTCTGGTCGGCCCCCAGTTACCTGATGCTGATGGAAATGGCCCAGGGCGGTTTTGGCTGGGCGCCGTTGCCGCGCTGGCTGGTGGAGAACTTCGGCGCCGGCAGGCTGCAGGAACTCAAGGTCCGCGGCTGGCCACGGCCGGTGCTGGTGGACGCGCTCTGGTCTCGCCTGCAGCCACCGGGGCCGGCCGGCAGCTGGTTCCTGCAACGGATGCTCGGCTGATCGAGACTACAGCTGGCCCAGGCGACGCTCGAGAAAACGTCGCTCCGGCGCCTGGCGGACCAGCTCCAGGGCCCGCCGGTAGGACTCGCGCGCCGCCTCGACCTGCCCCAGCTGGCGACAGAAATCGGCGCGGGCGGCATGGGCCAGGTGATAGTCGGCCAGCTCGCCGCGACGCAGGATCCGTTCGACCTGGGCCAGGCCGGCCGCCGGTCCGTCACGCTTGGCCAAGGCCACCGCGCGGTTGAGTTCGATCACCGGCGAGGGCTGCAACCGCAGCAGCACATCGTACAAACCGACGATCTGCGGCCAGTCGGTCTGGCTGGCCATGGGCGCCTCGGCATGCACCGCGGCAATCGCCGCCTGCAGGCAGTAAGGCCCGCCCCCGCCGCTGCGCAAGCCTTGCTCCACCAGCGCGCAGCCTTCGTCCATCAGCTCACGTGACCACAAGCGGCGGTCCTGTTCTTCCAACAGGATCAACTCGCCATCGGCGCCCAGGCGCGCCGCCCGCCGCGATTCGTGCAGCAACATCAGGGCCAGCAGGCCCATCACCTCGGCCTCCGGCAGCAGCTCCAGCAACAGGCGCCCCAGGCGGATCGCCTCGCGAGTCAGGTCGGCGCAGGTCAGCTCGTCCCCCAGGGACGCCGAGTAGCCTTCGTTGAACACCAGGTAAATCACCCGCAGGACACTGTCCAGGCGCTCGGGCAACTCGTTCAGTGCCGGTACCTGGTAGGGAATCGCCGCATCGCGGATCTTCGCCTTGGCGCGCACGATGCGCTGGGCGATGGTGGCCGGGGTCGCCAGGAAGGCGCGGGCGATCTGCTCGGTGCTCAGGTCGCAGATTTCCCGCAGGGTCAACGGCACCTGGGCATCCGCCGCCAAGGCCGGATGGCAGCAGGTGAAGATCAGCCGCAGGCGGTCGTCTTGCACGTCTTCACCGCTCCAGTCCTCCTGCTCCAGTTGCTCCAGCTGGCTGGCCAGGGCGGCCTGGGAAGCGGCGAAACGTGCCCGCCGGCGCAGGCCATCGATGGCCTTGAAGCGCCCGACGGACACCAGCCACGCCCGGGGGTTGGCCGGGATGCCGTCGTCCTGCCAGCGCTCCACCGCCACGAAGAAAGCCTCATGCAAGGCTTCCTCGGCCAGGTCGAAATCCCCCAGCAGGCGGATCAGGGTGGCAAGGATGCGCCGCGACTGCTCGCGATAGACCTGCTCCACCAGCGCCGTCACCGCCGCTCCGGCCTGGCCCGGCATCAGTCGGGCATGCCCTGGGTGACCAGGGTCACCAGGCGCTCCAGGCTCTGCCCCCAGCCCTCATGGAAGCCCATGGCTTCATGGGCCTGGCGATCGGCCTCGCTCCAGTGCATGGCGCGAGCGGTGTAGAGAGTCTGGTCGCCCCGCTCCTCGAAAGTCACCTCGGCGGTCATGAACGGCTTGCCCGAGGGGATCCAGCCCGGCAGGAAGGCGTCGGTGAACACCAGCCGCGACGGTGCGTCGATCTCCAGGAACACCCCCATGGTCGGATACTCGCTGCCATCGGGGGCGCGCATCAGGGTCCGAAACTGACCGCCGACCCACAGGTCCATCTCGCACTCGGGAGTGGTCATGCCGTGGGGCCCCCACCATTGCGCCAGCAACGCCGGTTCGGTCCAGGCACGGAACAGCTTGCTGCGCGGGGCATCGATCAAGCGGCTGATCGACAGTTCATGTTCGGCGGGCACGCGGCCCGCAGTCTGCAAAGTCATCGCGACGCTCCTTTGGCTGATTGCCATCAGGGATTGAGTTCACGTACAGGGCGCACTTCCACGCTGCCGACCCGGGCTGCCGGAATCTGCCCGGCGACCTGGATCGCTTCGTTAAGATCCCGGGCCTCCACCAGGTAGAACCCGGCCAACTGCTCCTTGGTTTCGGCGAACGGGCCATCGGTGATCGACAATTTGCCGCCGCGCATGCGCACCGTGGTAGCGGTCTGCACCGATTGCAGGGCCTCGGCGGCGAGCATCCGCCCGCTGTCGCGCACCGCCTCGGCATAAGCCAGGCACTCGGCATCCTTCGGGCTATCGGGCAGGCTGTGCAGCAGTTGTTCGTCGCTATACACCAGGCATAGGTATTTCATGGGCACCTCCATGATCGGGCTGATCAACTATGGTCGCTGTTCGTGGCTTTGGCGAACCCGCCGACGGTCAGGGCTCGAGGTCGAACAAGGTGGTGCCGGTCTGCATGTCGAAGGGCGCCGACCAATGCTCGTGCACCACCTGCCACTGGCCGCCCAGGCACTGGTACGCCGCGCTGACCCGCATCCAGCAGGCCTTGCTCACACCGTCGGCATCGGTGCCACCGCAATGGGCCAGCCAATGGGCGAACGCCAGCTCGTCGCCAGCCCGCACCTGCAATTGATGGAACTCGAAGATCCCGGGACCGGGGCACAGCTGCATGCAAGCCTGCCAATGCGCACGGTAGGCCTCCTTGCCTTTGAATTGCAGGGCGCCGACCGCGTCGAAGGAGACGATGTCATCGGCGTAGAAGCTGACGATCTGCTCGATATCCCTGGCCATTACCGCCTGCCGCCAGTGGTCGATCAGGCTGCGTACGCGGGCTTCACTGGATGGATTGGACATGGCGAAATTCCTCGGAAGGTGAATGGGTATCACCGAGCTAACTGCTCGATTCATCCCTAGTCGCCTGGGCTTTCGCACAATCGACAATGCCGATGAAAAAAATCACGCCAACCATGCAGGCACAAAAAAGGCCGCGACATAGCGGCCTTTGGCGGTGGCGGAACTACAGGGCCCGCACCATCTCATGCCAGGCCATGCCGCCGTGGTCCGAAGCCGATGCGTTGAGGTAGACGAAACCGAAGCGCTCGTAGAGCGGTACATGGCGCTCCTTGCACATCAGGTGGATACGCGCCTTGCCAGCGCCTGCCATGCGCGCGATGAACGCTTCCAGCAACTGCCGGGACAGGCCCAGGCCCTGGAAGTCCGGATGCACCACCACTGACATGATCACCACCTCGGAGCCCGCCGGGTCGTGGCCGACCAGTTCCTTGAAGGCCTCGTCGGCCATCTGCACCTCGAAGGTGGCGCCGGAGTTGATGAAACCGGCCACCACGCCCGCGACCTCGGCGACGATGAAACCCTCGGGCCAGGTGGCGATACGCGTGGCGATCTTGTCCCGGGTCGCGGCTTCGTCGCCTTCATAGGCCAGGGTCTCGATGGCGAAGCAGCGATCCAGGTCGGCAGGCAGGACGGTGCGGATCAACGGGGTCGGAGCGGTCATGGAACAGCAGCCTGAAGTCAGTTGAGGGGTGTCGATTCTAGCAAGGACCCGGCGTTGTGTATGACCGGCGTAGCGTTCGCTGGCTACCCCGTAAAGCTTTCATATAAGCCCTGGCCAGGCTCGCGCCGAGGGACTATCTATCAGCTCCCCGACGCTTCGCGAACGGCTCCCGGGCCGCTTCGCCGCGCCCTGCCAAGGACCTAGACCATGAGCTCTGCCCAGATCGGTTTTTTCATCTTGCTCGCCATCGCCATCTTCGGCGGTATCACCTTCTACCTCGATTTCTTGCACGAACGCCGTCGCGACAAGCGTGTATCAGACGCTAGCCATGCCCGGGCTCAGAGCCCCACCAGGCGATAACCCACCTGCAATTCGGTGACCAGATGCTGGGGCTGGGCCGGATCGGCCTCCAGCTTCTGCCGCAGATGGGCCATGTGCACCCGCAGGTAGTGGGCCCGGTCCACATAGTCCAGGCCCCAGACTTCCAGCAGCAGCTGGCGATGGGTCAGGACCCGGCTCTGGCCGCGGATCAGCGCGCAAAGCAGGCGGTACTCGATCGGCGTCAGGTGCACCGGCTGCCCTTCGCGGCGCACTTCATGGGTCGCCAGGTCCACCTCGATGGCGCCGAAGTTGACCTTGCTGGTGGCCGCGGCCGCCCCGCTCTGGCCATGGCGGCGCAGTTGCGCGCGAATCCGCGCCAGCAACTCCGGTACGCCGAACGGCTTGACCAGGTAGTCGTCGGCCCCGGCGTCCAGGGCGGCGACCTTCTCCGCTTCCCGATCCCGCGCCGAAAGCACCAGGATCGGCACCGCCAGCCAGCCCCGCAGCTCGCTGATCAGTTGCTTGCCATCGCCATCGGGCAGGCCCAGGTCGACGATCACCAGGTCTGGCTGGCGGCTGGCTGCATGGATCAGCGCGCGCTTGACACTGTCGGCCTCGAATACCTGGAAACCTTCGTCCTCCAGGGCGATACCGACGAAGCGGCGGATATTGGCTTCGTCCTCGACGATCAGGATGCGTGGGCTGCTGCTCATAGGGTTTCCATCGAAGGCGGTTGTCCCGCCGGCAAGGTGATGACAAAACTCAGCCCGGCGTCGGCGTGAGGCTGGGCCTCGATCCGTCCGCCATGGGCCTCGACGATACGCTTGGCCAGGGCCAGGCCCAGGCCGATCCCGGCCACGGCCGATTCCTGCTGGCCACGGCTGAAGGCTTCGAACAGGCTGGCCGGGGAACTGCCCTTGGGGCAACCGGGGCCGCTGTCGCTGACCTGCAGGATGATCTGCTGGTCGACCTGGCGCGCGCTGACCTGCACCAGGGTACCGGCCGGCGTGTACTTGGCGGCGTTGTCCAGCAGGTTGACCAGTACCCGCTCCAGCAACAGCGCGTCCACCTCCACCAGTGGCAACTGCGGCGCCATGGCGACCCGCACCTGATGCCCGGCCAGGGGCTCGCGCAACTGGCGCAGGGCACTGCCGACGATCTCCTCCAGGGAGTTCCACTGGCGATTCAGACGCACCCCACGCTCCTGCATGCGGGCCATGTCCAGCAGGTTCTCGATCAGCCGCTGCATGGAGCCGGCCTGGTCATGGATACCCCGCAGCAACTGCGCCAGGACGCCGTCGGGGGCATGGGGCAAGGCGGCGTCGGCAGCGCCGATGATGGTGGTCAGGGGGGTGCGCAAGTCATGGGAGATCGCCGCCAGCAGGGTGTTGCGCATGCGCTCGCCCTCCATCTGCACCACGGTGCTCTGGGCCACCTCGACGTAGTGCACCCGTTCCAGGGCGATCGCCAGCTGGCTCATGCAGGCTTGCAACAAGCGTTGTTCTTCCGGCTCGCGCAGCCGCTCGGCGTCCGCCAGTTCCAGTACCAGCACGCCACGCACGCGCATCGGCGCCTTGAGCGGCAAGTAGCGCCCCCGGGCCGCCGCCAGGGTATCGGTGCAGCTACCGGCCGGCTGGCCATGATCGTAGGCCCACTGGGCGATGCTCTCGTCCAGTTCCAGGCCATTGGCGCTCAAGGCCCGCACGCGATCGCCGGCATCCGGCAGCGCCAGCCCGACCCGCGCCGCGAACACCCCGCTGAAGGTGCGCAGGGCCACGGCGCAGATCTGCTCCTCGGTGAGCGCCGCCGACAGTTCCCGGGCCAGCCCGGCCAGGGACGTGGCCCGGCGCTCGCCCTCGGCGGCGGTACGCGCCTGGTGGCGCAGGCGCGCGGTGAGCTGGCCGGTGATCAGGGCGATGCCGAGCATCAGGGCGAAGGTGAAGAAGTACTGGGTGTCGTTGACCGTGAACGACCACACTGGCTGGACGAAGAAGAAGTCGAAGCACAACACCGCCAGCATCGCCGCCCAGACCCCGGGGCCTCGTCCCAGGCGCAGGGCCACCAGGACCACGGTGAGCAGGAACAGCATCACCACGTTGGCCGGGTCGAAGACCTTCAACAATAGCGCCGCCACTGCCGTGGCGGCGAAGCACGCCAGGCTGGCCCACAGGTAGGCCGGCGCACGACTGGGCGCCAGGCCGGCCTCGGGCTTGGGTGCCACGCTGCGCTCGCGGTCCGCGGGCCCATTGGCGATCACGATCTGGTCGATTTCCGGGTGCTGGCGACTGAGGCGATCGCTCACCGACTGGTGCCAGACCTGCCACACCCGGCGCGGATAATGGCCCAGCACCAGGCGATTGGCGTTGTGCTCGCGGGCACAGGCGGCCAGGGCCTGGGCCACGTCCATGCCGGGCAGGGTCGCGGTCTCGGCACCGAACTCGGCGGCCAGGGCCAGGGTCTTCATGGCAGCCGCATACCGACTGGCGCCGATGCCCCGACGCTGGGCCGGCGCCACGTGCACCACCATCCAGTCGGCCTCGAGCTTTTGCGCCAGGCGCGCCGCCTCGCGCACCAGGCGCTCGTCCGCCGGATCCCCGGCGATCCCCACCAGCAACCGCTCCCGGGCTGGCCACAGGGCGTTGATCGAGCGTTCGCGGCGGTAGTCGCGCATCTGCGCGTCGACCCGGTCGGCGGTGCGCCGCAGGGTCAGCTCGCGCAGGGCCAGCAGGTTGCCCTTGCGAAAGAAGTTGCGCGAAGCCCGCTCCGCCTGGGGCGCCAGGTACACCTTGCCATCCTTGAGCCGGCGCAGCAGGTCGTCCGGCGGCAGGTCGATCACCAGTACTTCGTGGGCGTCGTCGAACAGATGATCGGGCACCGTCTCGCGCACGCGGATGCCGATGATCCCGCTGACGATGTCGTTGAGGCTTTCCAGGTGCTGGACATTGAGGGTGGTCCAGACGTCGATGCCGGCCCGCAACAGTTCCTCGACGTCCTGCCAGCGCTTGGGATGCCGGGAACCCTGGACATTGCTGTGGGCCAGTTCGTCCACCAGCAGTACCGCCGGCTGGCGGGCCAGGGCGGCGTCCAGGTCGAATTCGGGCAAGGCATGCTCACGGTGCATCAGCTGGTGCCGAGGCAGCACCTCGATGCCTTGCAGCAGCTCGGCGGTGTCGCGCCGGCCGTGGGTCTCGACGATCCCGGCCACCACATCGCGACCCTGGGCCAGTTCCTGGCGGGCGGCGGTGAGCATGGCGCAGGTCTTGCCGACCCCGGCGTTGGAGCCGAAGTAGATGCGCAACTTGCCGCGCCGGGCGGCCTGCTCGTCCTGCTGCAGTTTTTCCAGCAACGCATCGGGATCGGGGCGCCCATCGCGAGGGGGGATACCAGTGTCGAGAACAGCCATGTGCATCCTTGAATGAACAAGGCGGCGCTCCGGGGAGCGCCGCCTTGCGAGTCCTGTCAGACCAGGCCGAGCCCGGCCAGCAGCATGTCGATCAGCTTGATCCCGGCAAAGGGTACCAGCACCCCGCCCAGGCCGTAGATCAGCAGGTTGCGGTTGAGCAACGCCGCCGCCCCGATGGAGCGGTACTTCACGCCCTTGAGCGCCAGGGGGATGAGGAACACGATGATCAGGGCATTGAAGATCACCGCGCTCAAGATCGCCGAGTTCGGGCTGTTCAAGTGCATCACGTTCAACGCCGCCAACTGCGGGTAAGTAGCGACGAACGCGGCCGGTACGATAGCAAAATACTTGGCCACATCGTTGGCCACGCTGAAGGTAGTCAGCGCGCCACGGGTCATGAGCATCTGCTTGCCCACCTCCACCACCTCGATCAGCTTGGTCGGGTTGCTGTCCAGGTCCACCATGTTGCCGGCTTCCTTCGCCGCCTGGGTGCCGCTGTTCATGGCCACGGCCACATCGGCCTGGGCCAGGGCCGGGGCGTCGTTGGTGCCGTCGCCGGTCATGGCCACCAGCTTGCCCTTGGCCTGGTAGTCGCGGATCAGCTGCAGCTTGTCCTCGGGCCGGGCCTCGGCGAGAAAATCGTCGACCCCGGCCTCCACGGCAATGGCGGCGGCGGTCAGGCGGTTGTCGCCGGTGATCATCACGGTCTTGATGCCCATGCGGCGCAGCTCGGCGAAGCGTTCCTTGATCCCGCCCTTGACCACGTCCTTGAGCTCCACCACGCCCAGGGCCTGGGCCCCGTCGCTGACCACCAGCGGCGTGCTGCCACGGCGCGAGACTTCATCGACCCTGGCCTGCAGGGCTGGCGCAAAGCTGCCGCCCAGGGCCTCGATGTGGCGGCGGATGGCATCGGCGGCGCCCTTGCGGATGCAGCGGCCCTGGGGCAGGTCGACGCCGCTCATGCGGGTCTGGGCGGTGAAGGGCACGGCACTCGCACCCAGGGTCGCCAGGTCGCGCCCAGCGATGTCGAACTGTTGCCGGGCCAGGACCACGATGCTCCGCCCTTCAGGGGTTTCATCGGCCAGGGACGCCAGTTGCGCGGCATCCGCCAGTTCGCTGTCGCGGATCCCCGGGGCCGGCAGGAAGGCGCTGGCCTGGCGATTGCCCAGGGTGATGGTGCCGGTCTTGTCCAGCAGCAGCACGTCCACGTCACCCGCCGCCTCTACCGCGCGGCCGGAGGTGGCGATGACGTTGGCCGACATCATCCGGCTCATGCCCGCCACGCCGATGGCCGACAGCAGGCCGCCGATGGTGGTGGGAATCAGGCACACCAGCAGCGCCACCAGCACCGTGGCACTGACCACGCTGCCGGTGCCGCTCATGGCCACGGCGAACAGCGAGTACGGGCTCAGGGTAACGATCACCAACAGGAACAACAGGGTCAGGCCCACCAGGAGGATGGTCAGGGCCACCTCGTTGGGGGTCTTCTGCCGCCGCGCCGATTCCACCATGCAGATCATGCGGTCCAGGAAGGATTCGCCGGGGTTGACGCTGATGCGCACCACCAGCCAGTCGGACAGCACCTTGGTGCCGCCGGTGACCGAGGAGAAGTCGCCGCCGGCCTCGCGGATCACCGGCGCCGATTCACCGGTGATGGCGCTCTCGTCCACCGTGGCCACGCCTTCGATGACCTCGCCGTCCAGGGGCACCAGGTCGCCGGCCTCGATCAGCACCACCATGTCCTTGCGCAACTCGCTGGCGGCCATGGGCAGCCAGGCGGCGCCGTGCCGTGGCTGTTGCAGCAACTTGGCCAGGGTCTGGCGCTTCATGCCCTTGAGGCTCGCCGCCTGGGCCCGGCTGCGGCCCTCGGCCAGGGCCTCGGCGAAGTTGGCGAACAACACGGTGAACCACAACCACAGGGCGATGCTCAGGATGAAGCCGCTGGGCGCCTCGCCCTGCCCACCCAGGGACTGCAGCCACAGCAAGGTGGTGAGCAGGCTGCCCAGGTAGACCACGAACATCACCGGGTTCTTCCATTGCGCCTGGGGCAGCAGCTTCTTCACGGCATCCTGGCACGCCGTGAGCAGCAACCCACGGTCGAACAAAGCAATACGAGCGTTCTTACTCATGGTCTCTTACTCACTGGCCGCGAGGGGCGAGGCAGGCATGGGCGCCAGGGCGTCCAGCGCGAGGTTCAGTTGCAGCACATTGACCCGGGGTTCGCCCAGCAGGCCGAAGGTGCGGCCTTCGCTGTGTGCTTGCAGCAGGGCTTGCAGCTCGCCCGGCGGCAGGTGCCGGGCGCGGGCCACTCGCTCCAGCTGCAGCCGGGCGTTGGCCAGGGAAATGTGCGGGTCCAGGCCAGATGCCGAAGCCGTCACCGCGTCCACCGGCACCAGGCTGTCGGCGGCCAGGCCATTGAGTTGGCGGTAGGTACGGGCCCGCTCGGCGACGCTGTCCAGCAGCTTCTGGCTGGTGGGCCCCAGGTTGCTGGCACCACTGGCCCCGGCGTTGTAGGGCTGCGGCACGCTCTTGCTCGGGTCCAGCGGATCGCTGCCCAGGGTCATGCTCGGCCGACCCTGGAAATACTCCGGCCGCTGGAAGGCCTGGCCGATCAGGCTGGAGCCCACCACCATGCCGTTGCGCTGCAGCAGGCTGCCCTGGGCCTGGAACGGAAACAACAGGTTGGCCAGCAGCGTGGTCGCCAGCGGATAGGCCAGGCCGGTCAGTGCCAGGCACAGCAACGCTGTCGCCAGCACCGGGCGCAGCAGGCCCTTGAACAGCACCGCGGTGGTGCCCTGGGTTTGCATTTGCGTAGTCATCACAACCCCTTACTTGTAGGTCTGGCCGGCCAGCAACTGCAGTTGCTCCACCAGCGGGCCGAGCGCGAGCGCCGGCAGGAAGGTCAGGCCACCGACCACCAGCACCACGAACACCACCAGGAACATGAACAGCGGGGTCGCGGTGGGAATGGTGCCGGCGCCGGCCGGGATGTTCTTTTTCGCCGCCAGGGAGCCGGCCACGGCCAGCATCGGCAGCATGGTGAAGAAGCGCCCCATGAGCATCGCCAGGCCGATGGTGGTGTTGAAGAACGGCGTGTTGGCGTTCAGCCCGGCGAACGCCGAACCGTTGTTCGCGGTGCCCGAGGCGTAGGCGTAGAGCACCTCGCTGAAACCATGGGGACCCAGGTTGTTGAGGCTGTTGAGGGTGTCTGGCCAGAGCGCCGCCAGGGCGGTGAACCCGAGGATGCAGATCGGATGCGCCAGCACCGAGAGCATCACCAGCTTGATCTCCCGGGCCTCGATCTTCTTGCCGAGGAACTCCGGGCTGCGGCCGATCATCATGCCCACCAGGAACACCGTCAGCAGGGCGTACTGGATCAGGTTGATGAAGCCCACGCCGTCGCCGCCGAACACGCAGTTGAGCATCATCTGCGCCAGGGGTACGAAACCGCCCATGGGGGTCAGCGAGTCATGCATGGCGTTCACCGAGCCGGTGGTGGCACCGGTGGTGGTGGTGACGAACAGCGCAGTGTCGGCGATGCCGAAGCGCAGCTCCTTGCCTTCCATGTTGCCGCCGCTCTGGGTCGCCGACAGTTGCTGGTCGGCGCCGGCCAGGGTCAGCAGCGGGTTGCCGCTCTGCTCGGCAGTGAACACGATGGCCAGGAAGCCTGCGAACATCACCAGGAAGGTGCCGAAGAACACCCAGCCCTGGCGCCGGCGCAGCAGCATGCTGCCGAAGGTGTAGGTCAGCGCCGAAGGAATCAGCAGCATGCTGAGGATGTGCAGGACGTTGGTCAGCGGCGTCGGGTTCTCGAACGGGTGCGCGGCGTTCATGCTGAAGAAACCGCCGCCGTTGGTGCCGATGTGCTTGATCGACTCGAAGCTGGCCACGGCGCCGACGATCAACTGCTGGCGGCCGCCTTCCAGGGTACTGGTCAGGGCCTCGGAATTCAGGGTCTGGGGCATGCCCTGCCAGACGTAGACCAGGGCCATCAGCAGGCACAAGGGCAGCATCACCCGGTACAGCACGCGGATGAAATCCACCCAGTAGTTGCCGATGTCCGCCGAGCTGGAACGGCTCAGGCCGCGGATGAAGCCGGCGGCGGCCACCACTCCGGCGGTAGCGCCGACGAACATCAGGAAGGTGATGGCCGCCATCTGGCTGAAGTTCGACAGGCTGCTCTCGCCGGAGTACGCCTGCCAGTTGGTATTGGTGATGAACGAGGCGGCGGTGTTGAACGCCAGGTCCGGGGTCTGCGCCGCCAGCCCCAGCGGGTTCAGGGGCGTCAGCCCTTGCAGGCGCAGCACCAGGTAGCCCAGCAGCATCATCGCCGCGTTGGACAGCAGCAAGGCCGAACCGTAGCGGGCCCAGCCCATGGCCTCGCCAGGATCGATCCCCAGCAAGCGGTAAGTGGCGCGCTCCGCCAGGGCATGGCCGCGGCCGCTGAAGACCCGGGCCAGCCACTTGCCCATGAGCACGGCGAGCCCGGTCATCAGACCGAGGATCACCGCGTATTCCAGCACAGTACTCAACATGTCGATGCTCCGCTCAAATCTTGCCCATGGCGACGATGCCCAGGGCCGTCAGTACAAAGAACCCCAGGGACAGGCCCACGAAGATCAGGTCGTACATGGCTGGTTTCCTTTCTCGAAAGCGCCCGGCCGGGCGCATGCCAATGCATGGCGAATGCTGGGAACGCGCATCAGAACTTCTCGGCGCGGATCAGCGCGTACCCCAGGTAGGCGAACAGCAGCACAGCGCAAAAGCCGCTGGCGCCGTAGATCAATGGCAGTGTCAGCAAGACGGTTCCCCTCGATGGCGTTTGGGGCAGCGCCAGGCCTCATCAGCGGCTCGCGGCGCTACCGTTGGCGGTGCCCGGCAATGGGCGCCGGCAGGGAGGCGGGAACAGGTGGTCGACCGCCCTTCTCTGCGCCACGCAGGTTAGGCGAGGGCGTATCAAGGTCGGGCACTGATTGCGGGGGGCGGTATCAAGACCGCATAAAGATTGCCGCCCTGTGCAGGCGAAGCAGGGGCGCCGACGCGCCCCGAGAGGTTCAGGCCGTCTTCAGGGGCAGCCAGATTTCCAGGCTGCCATGCCCGGTATTGGGATTGAAATCGGCGCTGTAGCGCTCGAAGCAGGGGGCATCGGCGGCCTGCTGGCCCGATTGCGGGAGCCAGGTCTGCCAGATGTAGTCGAAGGTGCAGGGCAACTGCTGCAATGAACCGTGGTGCTCGAACACCGCGTACTGCTGGGGCTGCAGCTCGACCCAGCGATAGTGGTCGGGCAAGTCGTCGAGCTTGCTGATCTCGACCCCGGCGATGTACTCGAAGCCGCCCTGCCCATCGGGGTTGCAGCACACGCCGTAGGTGACGTCATCCACCTGCCCCGGCACCTTGCCGATATGGGGAATGAAACGCTGCCACAGCTGGCCGATCACCTGGATGTCGGCAGGGGTGAAGTGCTGGCTGAAACCGGCGACCAGCAGGAAATGCCATCTTTCGAAGCGTGGTTGCGGGCCACTGCCCTGGTTTTGCTCATCCATGAATGCCACTCCTGCCACTTAAAAAAGGGTTCGCAGGCAAGTATAGAAGCCTGTGGCCAAGGCCTGGATCAGAGCGCCGGAAGGTAGAGCGGCCGGGCACCGACGATGAACTCCTGGTAACCGGATACGATCACGTAAACCGCGAAATAGCAGAAGATCGCCGCAGATGCCAGGTAGCAATAGCGCAACAGCTTGTCGCCCAGTAGCTTGCCGCCCTGGGTCGCCGCCAGGCACAGGCCCATTGTCCAGGCCAGCCCGGCGCAGAAGAAACCGGCCAGGAACAGCGCGGAATCAGCCGTGCCGCCGCCCCCGGAGCGGGCGATCAGGGTGCCTCCCACGGCGGCGAACCAGAGGATCGCGCTGGGCGAGGACATGGCCAGGAAGATCCCCCGCAGGAACTCCTTGCGCGGCGAGCCCCGGTCCACCTCGCCACGGGTGTCGAGCAGCGCGTCGTGATGGATCGCGGCGTAGATCATCTTCGCCGCGAAGTACACCAGCAGCACCGAACCGCCAAGCCACAGCACCCAGCGCACCGTCTCGTACTGCAGCAAAACGGTCATCCCGGCCAGGGCCAGCAGCGCATAGACCAGGTCACCGACACAGGTGCCCAGGCCCAGGCAAAAGCCCTGGAAGTAACCACGCTGCATGGCCAGGGTGATCATCGCGATATTGGCCACGCCGATATCCAGGCACAACGAAAGGCTGAGCAAGAAGCCGCTGGTGAATTCCATCATCCATCCCATGTACTGCTGTTGTTCGAAGGCTCGTCGGGGGAGCTCGTGCTCGGGAAGACCTGCCTGGCCCGCCCCTTTCCCGGCCAGGGCCAGCAAGAAGCGTGCACGTTATAGCGGCAAAGCCTGCGCCCCCGCAAATGCCCGCCAGCCCGGGAAAATAATTTTTCACGCCTCTGGACAAGCCGCCGCCAGCGCCCTTATCGTCTGCCCCGCAGGCCACCGCAGTGGCCAACGTCGCTCGGACGGTTCCGGGCGCTTACGTCTTCTCGAGGCAACCATGGCCGAACAAGTTTCGCCGCGCCGCTTTGCGCGTATCGATCGACTCCCCCCCTACGTTTTCAATATCACTGCCGAGCTGAAGATGGCTGCGCGTCGGCGCGGCGAAGACATCATCGACTTGAGCATGGGTAACCCCGACGGCGCGACTCCGCCGCATATCGTCGAGAAGCTGGTGCAGGTCGCCCAGCGCGAAGACACCCATGGCTATTCCACCTCCAGGGGCATTCCACGGCTGCGCCGGGCGATTTCCCGCTGGTACCAGGAGCGCTACCAGGTCGACATCGACCCGGAAAGCGAAGCCATCGTCACCATCGGCTCCAAGGAAGGCCTGGCGCACCTGATGCTCGCCACCCTGGACCACGGCGACACGGTGCTGGTGCCCAACCCCAGCTATCCGATCCATATCTACGGTGCGGTGATCGCCGGCGCCCAGGTGCGCTCGGTGCCGCTGGTGCCCGGCGTGGATTTCTTCGCCGAACTGGAACAGGCCATCCGCGGCTCGATCCCCAAGCCGAAGATGATGATCCTCGGCTTCCCGTCCAACCCCACCTCGCAATGCGTGGAGCTGGACTTCTTCGAACGGGTGATCGCCCTGGCCAAGCAGTACGACGTGCTGGTGATCCACGACCTGGCCTACGCCGACATCGTCTACGACGGCTGGAAGGCCCCGTCGATCATGCAGGTACCCGGGGCCAAGGACATCGCGGTGGAGTTCTTCACCCTGTCCAAGAGCTACAACATGGCCGGCTGGCGCATCGGCTTCATGGTCGGCAACCCGGAGCTGGTCAGCGCCCTGGCGCGGATCAAGAGCTACCACGACTACGGCACCTTCACCCCGCTGCAGGTGGCTGCCATCGCGGCCCTGGAAGGCGACCAACAGTGCGTGCGCGATATCGCCGAGCAGTACCGGCAGCGGCGCAATGTGCTGGTCAAGGGCCTGCATGAGCTGGGCTGGATGGTGGAGAACCCCAAGGCCTCGATGTACGTCTGGGCCAAGATCCCGGAAGCCTATGCCCACCTGGGCTCGCTGGAGTTCGCCAAGAAGCTGCTGGCCGAGGCCAAGGTCTGCGTCTCGCCGGGCGTAGGGTTCGGCGAATACGGTGACGATCACGTGCGCTTTGCCCTGATCGAGAACCAGGACCGTATCCGCCAGGCCGTACGAGGCATCCGCGGCATGTTCCGCGCCGACGGCCTGGTGCACAAAGGCGCGTGATGCGGCCTCTGTAGGAACCAGGCTTGCCGGCGCTGGACGATAACGCTGAGCCAGCCATCGCGGGCAATCGAGCGTCGACCGGCCGCTCCTACAATCGAACAGGCACAAAAAAACCGCATCGCTGCGGTTTTTTTGTGGGCGGCATAGCGCAGGAGGTCAGACCACCAGCGACAGCAACAAGATGAAGATCAGGCCCACCACCGACAGGATGGTCTCCATGGCCGTCCAGGTCTTGAAGGTCTCGGCCACGGTCATGTTGAAGTACTGCTTGACCAGCCAGAAGCCGGCATCATTGACGTGGGACAGGATCAGCGACCCGGCGCCGGTGGCCAGCACCAGCAGCTCGCGGTTGACCCCGGGGATCATCCCCACCACCGGGACCACGATCCCGGCGCCCGTGATGGTGGCCACGGTGGCAGAACCAGTGGCGATGCGGATCACCGCCGCTACCAGCCAGGCCAGCAGGATCGGCGAGATCTGCGCGTTGACCGCCATGTGGCCGATCACGTCACCCACGCCACTGGTCACCAGCATCTGCTTGAAACCGCCACCGGCACCGATGATCAGGATGATCGCCGCGGTCGGTGCCAGGCTGGCGTCCAGGAGCTTGAGCATGCGCTTGGAGTCGATGTTCTGCTTGTAGCCGAAGGTGTACAGCGACAGCAGCAGCGCCAGGAGCAAGGCGGTGATCGGGTGGCCGATCATGTCCATCCAGATGCGGAAGAAATGCCCGTCGGCCAGGGCCACGTCGGCGAAGGTCTTGAGCAGCATCAGGAACACCGGCAGCAGCACGGTCACCAGGGTCACGCTGAAGCTCGGCAGCTCGCTGCTCTGGGGTTCGCGGGCCAGCTGGTCCACCAGCTCCTGGGATGGGTTGCCGGGAATGTACTTGGCAATGAAGGTGCCGTAGATCGGACCGGCGATGATCGCCGTGGGCAGCGCCACGATCAGGCCGTAGAGGATGGTCTTGCCGATATCGGCGCCGAACACGCCGATGGCCAGCAGCGGCCCCGGGTGCGGCGGCACCAGGCCGTGGACCGCGGACAGGCCGGCCAGCAGCGGGATACCGATCTTGATCAGCGAGACCCCGGTACGCCGGGCGACGATGAACACCAGCGGGATCAGCAGCACGAAGCCGATCTCGAAGAACAGCGGGATGCCCACCAGGAAGGCGGCGAACATCATCGCCCACTGCACCCGCTCCTTGCCGAACGAACGGATCAGGGTCTGGGCGATCTGATCGGCGCCGCCGGACTCGGCCATCATCTTGCCGAGCATGGTGCCCAGCGCCAGGATGATGCCGACGAAACCGAGCACGCCACCGAAGCCGTCCTGGAACGCCTTGATGATCTTGTCCACCGGCATGCCCGAGGTCAGGCCCAGGAAGCCGGCCGCGATGATCAGGGCGATGAAGGGGTGCAGTTTGAAGCGGGTGATCAAGACGATCAGCCCGATGATGGTGACCACTGCATCAACCAGCAGATAGGTCTCTTGGGACATGCCAAACATGAGTTTGCCTCCGGTTTGTTGTTTTTATTAAAGCGTTAAAAACAAGGGCCGAGTGGATAGCGCTACCTTTTTCGAGGCGACACCTAGCGTGAAGTTTCGAGGCCGTTTGCCAGCCACCATTGGTGGGCCAGTTCGGCCAGGCGCAGGACGCTCAGGTTGCTGGCATCCAGGGCCAGGGTGAGCGGCTCCCCCACCGGGGATTCGAGGGTGGCGAACTGGCTGTCGATCAGGGTCGATGGCATGAAATGCCCTGGCCGGTGCGCTACGCGGTCGGCGGCGACTTGCGGGCTCAGTTCGAGGAAGACAAAGCCCAGGCCGGGGGTCGCGGCGCGCAGGCGCTCGCGATACTGGCGCTTGAGGGCCGAGCAGGTCAGTACCGGCTGCTGGCCGGCGGCCAGGGCACGGCGCAACTCCTCGCACAGGCTGTCGAGCCAGCCGGCGCGGTCGTCGTCGTCGAGGGGGATTCCGGCACTCATCTTGGCGATGTTCGCGGCAGGGTGGAACGTATCGCCTTCAATGGCCGTGGCACCGCTGCGCTGGCACAGGGCCTGGCTGACGCTGGATTTGCCACAGCCGGCAACGCCCATGATGACCAGGGCGGTAATAGGTTGACTCATATAAGACCTCAGCGCGCAGACAGCGCTACCTTCGCTAGTTCTAGTTCTAGTACAAAAACAGTGTCTGCCGACGCCTTCTTGTCATTTTTGTGGGTTGCCGCGTATATAGTCCGCCAAAACCAAAGAGCGAGGAGTCAGGCACACCTCGCTCACGCATTGCAGCTGTTTTAGGACAGCGCTACCTTAGTGACTTGAATTTTGTTTGGCAAGCCGTCTGATGACCACCCAGAAGAACGATAAAAATTCCCGTACCACGGGCCGCCCAACCCTCAACGAAGTCGCACGCCTGGCTGGCGTCAGCCCGATCACCGCCTCCAGGGCGCTGCGCGGCGTCAGCAGCGTGGCCACCGAACTGGTGGAGAAGGTGCAGAAGGCGGCGCTGGAGCTGAACTACGTGGTCAACTCCGCCGCCCGCGCCCTGGCCTCGGCCCAGAGCCAGTCGGTGGTGGTACTGGTGCCGTCGCTGTCGAACCTGCTGTTCATCGAAACCCTGGAAGCCATCCACCAGGTCCTGCGGCCCAAGGGCTTCGAAGTGCTGATCGGCAACTACCACTATTCCCGGGACGAAGAAGAGAACCTGCTGCGCAACTACATGACCTACCAGCCCCGGGGTTTACTGCTGACCGGCTTCGACCGCACTGAAAGCGCCCGGCGGATGATCGAGGCGAACAACATTCCCTGCGTCTACATGATGGACCTGGACAGCGCATCCGGGATCAACTGCGTGGGCTTCTCCCAGCTCAGCGCCGGGGAGACCGCCGCCCAGCACCTGATCTCCCGCGGGCGCCGGCACCTGGCCTACATCGGCGCGCAACTGGATCAGCGCACCCTGCTGCGCGGCGAAGGCTTCCGCCGGGCCCTGCAGGCTGCCGGGTTGTACAACCCGGACCTGGAACTGCTGACCCCACGCCCCTCCTCCGTGGGCCTGGGCGGCGAGTTGTTCCTGCAACTGATGCAGAGCCAGCCCCAGGTGGACGCGATCTTCTTCGGCAACGACGACCTGGCCCAGGGCGCCCTGCTGGAAGCCATGCGCTGCGGTATCAAGGTTCCCGAGCAGGTGGCGGTGCTGGGCTTCAACGACCTGCCGTCCTCGGAATACATGGTGCCGCGCCTGAGCAGCATCAGCACCCCACGGGAAGCCATAGGCCGGCGCGCCGCCGAGCAGATGCTGACCCTCTTGGCCGGTAACAGCGTGGCCGAACCGATGGTGGACATGGGCTTCGAGCTAAGGGTCCGCGAAAGCACCTGAGGCGCCTCAGGGCCGCAGGCCCAGGGCACCGAGCAACAGGCCGAAGCCCACCAGCACCACGCCGAACAGCTGATCGATCCGGCGCTTGTAGGCCAGCAGCCGGCCAGCGATGGCCGGCGCCGAGAAGAACAGCGCCACCGCCACGAACCACAGCACATGGGCCAGGACGATGATCGCGCCGTAGCCCAGTTGCACCGGCAAGCGGGTTCCCGGCTCGATCACCTGCATGAACAGGCTGAGGACGAAGATCATGGTCTTCGGATTCAGCGCATTGGTCAGCAGGCCACTGCGCAGGGCCGCCCAGCCGGACATCGCCTGGCCCTGCGCCAGCGTCTCCTGCCCAGCCGACGCCGGGCTGCGCAGCAGCTTGTAGCCCAGGTAGATGAGGTACATCGCCCCGGCGCTCTTCAGCACCGTGAACCACAGCAGCGACTGCTGCAGCAGCACCCCTACCCCCAGCAAGCTGTAGCCGATATGCAGCATGACCCCCAGCCCGATGCCCAGGGCGGTGAGCACGCCGTGGCGCCGCGAAAGCATCAGGCTGTTGCGGGTGACCAGGGCGAAATCGGCTCCGGGGCTGAGTACAGCAAGAATGGTAATGGTGAGTACGACTAACAGTTCAGTCACGTTACATACGCCTTGGTTATAGAATCAGGCGCTACTGTATGGGGACCGCCACGGAAACAGCCAACGATGAAAACTGACACTTACGGTGATAAAAACTCACAGTCATTACGTCGCCGCCTGCCGCCACTGGGAGCCCTGCGCTGCTTCGAGGCCGCGGCGCGCCTGGAGAGCTTCACCCGTGCCGGTGCCGCCCTGCACCTGACCCACGGCGCCATCAGCCGCGCCGTACGAGCCCTGGAAGAAGACTTGGGCACGCCACTGTTCGAGCGTCGCAGCCACCGGGTATTCCTCACCGCCGCCGGCAGCGAGCTGCTGCATAGCGTGAGCCAGGCCCTGGACCTGGTCGAGCATACTGCCGTTCGCCTGCGCAGCGCCCAGGCCCCGGGCCCCTTGGTGTTGTCCTGCGAACCCACCCTGCTGATGCGTTGGTTGATCCCCCGGCTGCCGCAATTCCAGGCGGCACATCCGCAGGTGTCGATCCAACTGCTGGCCGGTGGCGGCCCCTTCTCCTTCAATGCCGGGATCGACCTGGCGATCCGCCGCAACGACTTCACCTGGAACAGCGAAACCCAGGCCCACTGGTTGTTCGATGAACGCATCGGCCCGGTGTGCCGCCCGCAGCACCAGGCAGACTGGGCGCCACAGACAGAAGATCGACCGCGACTGGCCGGACACGCCCCGCGCCTGCACAGCGCCACCCGGCCGACGGCCTGGCAGCAGTGGCTGCAATTGCAGCAGCTAGCTGATAGCCCCGCACCACAGGAACAAGGGTTCGAGCATTTCTACTTCAGCCTGCAAGCGGCGGTGGCGGGACTGGGGCTGGCCATCGCGCCCTGGCAACTGGTACGCGATGACCTGGCCAGTGGGCTCTTGTGCGCCCCCTTCGACTTCATCGCCGACGGCAGCGCCTACTACCTGCTGTCGCCCGGCCCCATCGATGCCGACTCGCCGGCAGGGTTGCTGTTGCACTGGCTGCGGGAACAGGCTCGGGACTGAGCATTACGCCACCGGCACAGGCGGGCTATCGAGCGCCGGGTCCTGGCCGCTGAGCAGTTGCACCAGGGCCAGGGCGCCTTTCTGCAACGCTTGGCTCTTGAGCCACACCGCATGCACCGGCAAGGTCAGGCCGTTGTCGATGTTCTTGAAACGCAGGCGCTGCAGACGCCCGGCCGCGAATAGCGGGCGCAACACCGACAGCGGGAAGTTGCCCCAGCCGATCCCCGCTTCCACCATGTGCAAGGCCATGGCCAGGCTGTCGGTGCGCCAGCGGGATTCGCCCACCAGGGGCCGGGTATCGCTGATGGGCAAGTCGCGGCTGGCCACCACCACCTGGCGTACCTGGATCAGGTCCTCCAGGTACAGGCTGCCGTCGCTGGCCTGGAACAGCGGATGCCGGGCGGCAATACAGGCCGTCATGCGCTCGCTGCCCACGTACTGGAAGTATTCCAGGGCGTTGACGCTCAAGCCGGCGAATGCCACCGCGACACTGACCCGCCCGCTGTGCAGCAACTGCAGCACATCGTCCTGCGGCGCACTGAGCACTTCCACCTCCAGCAACGGGTAACGCTCGGCAATCAGCTTGATCGCCGCCAGCACTCGCTGCTTGTCGATATCGTCCACCACCGCCACCGCCAGCTTGCTTTCCAGGCCCAGGGACAGCTCGACGGCATGTACCTGCAACTGTCGCAGCTGATCGGCGATCAAGCGCGCATGGGGCGCCAGGGCCAAGGCCAGCGGCGTCGGCACCGGCTCGCGATGGCTGCGATCGAACAAGGCATAACCCAGTTCGGCCTCGAGGTTGGCGATCCCCATGCTGACTGTCGAGGGCACCTTGCCCAGGAACCGGGCGGCGGCGGAAAAGGAGCCGCGCTCGAGCACGGCAAGAAACAACTGGATGCTGTCGCTGGAAAAATTCATCGCTCCAACCTATCAGAAATACTGAAAGCTTCCGACTTTTTCTGTCACTTCAATTGAAGCTATCTTCTGCGCACTTCACCAGCTCCAGGCTGGCTTCCCCCCTTTTCACCAAGGAACTCCCATGCAAGGCGTGAAACGCAAACTGGTCTATGTCTCGCTGTTCGAAGTATTCGGCATGACCTTCTCGGCCCTGGGCCTGGCCCTGCTGTCCGGCACCTCGCCCACCAGTACCGGCCCGCTGGCCGTGATCATCACCAGCATCGCCGTGACCTGGAACTTCATCTACACCAGCCTGTTCGAGCGTTGGGAAAGCCGCCAGGCCTCGCGGACCCGGACCGTCAAGCGGCGCATCGCCCATGCCGTGGGCTTCCAGCTGACGCTGATCGTGTTCCTGATCCCGCTGATCGCCTGGTGGATGGACATCAGCCTGGTACAGGCCTTCCTGCTGGACCTGGCGCTGATCCTGTTCATCCCGTGCTACACCTTCGCCTTCAACTGGTTGTTCGACCGGGTCTTCGGCCTGCCCGCCTCGGCGCTGCCCGACCCGGCCTGAAAACCGCCAGCGTTGCGCCGGGTAAATTGCCCGTCGCGGCGCCGGCGCGACGCTGTTAGATTCCCAGGACCTGCCAGAACCAAGAACAAGGAAGCGTCATGGGAACCCCCTGCAGAATTCTCGGTAAAGCCTCGTCCATCAACGTCAGGAAAGTCTTGTGGACCTGCGAGGAACTTGGCTTGCCCTATCAACAGGAAGACTGGGGCAGCGGCTTTCGCTCCACCCACACCCCTGAATTCCTTGCCCTCAATCCCAATGCCCAGGTCCCGGTGCTGATCGACGACGCCGGCGTCCTGTGGGAGTCCAACAGCATCTGCCGCTACCTGGCCAACCTGCATCCGGGCAGCGGCTTGCTGCCGATCGCTCCGCGGGCCAGGGCCCTGGTGGAGCAATGGATGGACTGGCAGGCTACGGAGCTCAACCCGTCCTGGAGCTATGCATTCATGGGCCTGGTGCGCCAACACCCCGATTGCCAGGACAGCCGGCGCCTGGGGGCCAGCCTGCTGGCCTGGAATGCCAAGATGCAGATCCTCGAACAGCAACTGGCCCGCACCCAGGCCTATGCCGCCGGCGATGATTTCAGCCTGGCGGATATCGTCCTCGGGCTGTCGGTCAATCGCTGGCGAATGACTCCCATGGAGCACCCGGACTTCCCCGCCGTGGCGGCCTACTACGAACGCCTGAGCCAGCGCCCGGGTTTCCTGTTGCACGGGCGCAACGGCACGCCTTGACCCTGCCTCACTCAATCACTGGAAGTACGACATGGACAGACTCAACGTACTGCTGACGGGCGCCTGCGGCCGGATAGGCAAGGTATTTTTCCAGGGCAGCCTGGAGCGCTATCGCTTCACCCTCACCGATCGGCTGGAACCGACCTTCGAGGTTCCCGCTCCCCACCGCTTCGTGCGCCTGGACCTGAACGACCCGCAGGCCATCGAGCAATTGCTGGCCGGCATCGACGTCATCGTGCATCTGGCCGGGATTCCCCATGCCCAGGCCGGCTTCGACGAGTTGCTCCCCAACAACATCCTCGCCACCACCTACCTGTTCGAGGCGGCAGCGAACGCCGGCTGCCAGCGCCTGGTGTTCGCCAGCAGTGCCCAGACCATCGAAGGCTACCCCGTGGATCGGCAGATCGACACGAACATGCCCGTGATGCCGGCCAACCTGTACGGCGTGAGCAAGTGCTACGGCGAGGCGCTGTGCGGGTTCTATGCCGGCAAGGGACTGTCGTGCATCGCCTTGCGCATCGGTGCCTTTGAGTTCCCCGACCAGCATGAACTGACCACCACCCGCGACCTCAGCGCCTGGCTCAGCCCACGGGATGCCGTACAACTGCTGCAGCGCGCGGTCCAAACGCCAGGAATCCGGCACTTCATCGGCCATGGCATTTCCAACAACCGCTTCAAGCGCCTGGACCTGAGCGAAACACAGCGTGTCCTGGGTTATGAACCGGTGGATGATGCCTTCCAGCAAGACTTCGGCATCGCCATCACCTATTGAGCCGGTCCCCGGCCCTGGCAAGCCGGCCAAGCCGGTTATTGCCAGGAAGCGGCAAGAACTGTCCGCTTTCTGCCTTCTCGGGCCTGCCGCCGGCCACAACCCCTTGATTTACAAGGACCTGATCGTGGGCATGGAATTTGCTAAATTTTTGGCCTGGTTCCCTTACACAGGTTCTCGATCATGTTCGTTAACGCCCAGACATCCGTTTCAGTGCAGCCTACCGCGCGCACCGACATGGACCCGACCACGGCCGCCGCCAGTGCGTTGTACAGCGGCATGCTGCAACAAGCGCAACAATCGGTGACCGTCCCGGCAACCCAGTCCAACCAGCAGCAGGTCAACAACGTCGACGACAACGTCAACGCCGCCTTCGCCAAGACCCGCGTCCTGCTGCAACAAGCCACGCCACCGGCCGCCAATACGCCACAGGCCAACAGCGCGACCCAGAGCGATGCCCTGTCCGACTTCAAGGACTACATGAGCAAAAGCCCCGAGCAGCGCCTGCGCGACAACATCCTCAAGGAGCTGGGGCTGACCGAGGAAGACCTGAAGAACCTGCCGCCGGAGCGCCAGATGGCGATCAACCAGGAAATCACCCAGCGCATGCAAGACAAGGTGAAACTGGCCAAGGAAGAACAGCAGCAGTCCAAGGACAACGTGAAGCCGCTGGAAGAGAAGTTCCTCGCGTCGCTGTAAAGACTGGCAACGCAAGGTCGGATAATGAACAAGGGTTCCCACCGGGAACCCTTTTTCGTACCTGGCCGGCTACTGCAATTGCAGGGATGTATTGAACTGGCTGATGGCATCCACCACATGCCGCGAGCCCTGCTGGATCTCCAGGATCACTTCCCCCGCCTCGTTCGCCAGCTCGACGCCCAGCCCGGTGCGGCTCAGGCTCGATTGCATGCTGGTGACCGCGCTCTTGGACAGGTCGTGGTTCTTGCGCACCACCTCGACGATCTCCACCGTCGCCTGGCTGGTACGGGCCGCCAGGCTGCGCACCTCGTCCGCCACCACCGCGAAACCTCGCCCATGCTCTCCGGCCCGGGCAGCCTCGATGGCGGCATTGAGCGCCAGCAGGTTGGTCTGGTCGGCGATCCCACGGATGGTCTGGACGATGGTGCCGATGATCTCCGACTGCTTGCTCACCGCATCGATACTGAGCGCCGCTTCGTTCAGATCGCGGGAGATCTGCTGGATGATCCCCACCGTCTGCTGCACCACCTCCGAACCTTTCTGCGCGCAGGCGTCGTTCTGTACGGAAGTGCTATGGGCCGATTCTGCGGCGGACTGCAAGGTGGTCATCTGCTGGGTGATGTCGCTGGCGAACTTGACCACCTTGTACAGCCGGCCCTTGGCATCGAACAGCGGGTTGTAGGAGGCCTCGAGGAACACCGTCTGGCCGTACTTGTTCTCCCGTTCGAAGCGATGGGAGTGGTACTCGCCACGGTTCAGGGATGCCCAGAACTGCTTGTACTCGGCGGACTCGGATTCGGCCCGGTGGCAGAACATGCTGTGGTGCTGGCCGACGATCTCGGCGAGGGAGTACTGCATGGTCTTGAGGAAGTTGTCGTTGGCCGTGATGATCCGGCCGTCCGGGCTGAACTCGATGATCGCCATGGAGCGACCGATGGCGTTGAGCAGGCTCTGGTTCTCGTGCTCCAGGTGGATCCGGTCGGAAATGTCCGAGGCGACCTTGATCACGCTCCTGACCTGGCGATTGGCGTCGAACACCGGCATGTAGCTGGCTTCGAGCCAGATCTCCTCGCCCTTCTTGTTCAGCCGCACGAAGGTGTCGCTGATCGGTTCGCCCCGGGCCAGGTCGCGCCACAGCTTGTTGTAGTCCTCGCTGCGGTAGAACTCTTCTTCGCAGAAAATCCGGTGATGCTTGCCGCGTATTTCCTCGACGGAATAGCCCATGACCTGACAGAAGTTCTCGTTGGCGTCGAGGATGACTCCGTCGGGGGAAAACTCGATCATCGCCATTGAACGACTGATGGCCGCCAACTTGCCGTTGGCTTCGCTCAAGGCGCAGTTGAAACGCTCGATTTCCAGCAGGTCAGCCTTGTGATGTAGGTTAAACATGGACGTATCACCTTCAACGCTGTCTTTTGATTGACGGAAGTTCCTAGTCTTTCAACTGATCCACCACAACGTTCATAAAACATGGCAAGCGCTCCCTGCATATGCGCAAGGAAGTGTCAGGTGATAAATGATGTTTAATCGGAGAGTCCATGTTGCAACACTCTTATCAAGCCATCCTTTTCTCGATGACCCATTGCCGGGTCGGACCTAACAGGGCATCAGGCTCCCTCCGAGCGAACGCTCCTGAGCCGGCGACACCTCTGGCCTAGCACTCTTGCGGTGACTGGCAACTCCGGCGCAGCGTTCTGGAAAGAGTCGAACAAACATCGTCTACATGGACATGAACATCGCGAAGCAGATATTCGAAGGCCGACGGATACGAATTTTCACGCTTGAGCATAGACAGCCGTCGACTCTATGCAAGTCCACTAGTCAGGCTGTTCGCGCAACTTTCCCGGCATTGCAGTTGATTAGCGATCATGTAACAAACAAGACACGAACATTGCCTGCTTACAGCTCTTGAAGAGGCTGCCCGTCAACGCTCGTCGAGAATGTCGAGGAAGGCTCGCACCAACGCATTGGGCTCGCTGCCGGTGGCCGGCACCAGGGCGAACTCACGCTCCAGGGCAGTGGCCAAGGGCAGTATCCGCAGTCCCTGGCGCTGTTCGGGCAAGGTGCTGCGGGGCACCAGGGTCACTCCCAGCCGTTCGCGCACCAGGCTGAAGGCGCTGTTCCACTCGCGTACCTCGACCCGTACATCCGCCAAGGCCAGGCCCGCCCTGGCGGCCAGGCTGCGAGCATTCACCGAGCAGCCGCCCGTGGCCAGGACGAAGGGCTGGGCCACAAGGCTCGCCAGGTCGATGCTGGACCCGCGCCAGCCATGATCCTCGGGCAGCACTGCAACCCAGGAGTCGCGCCCCAGCAACCACGAGCGACGTTCGGGCTCCGGGTTCAGCACCACGCCCAGGTCCACCAACTGCGCGTCGAGCAAGGCATCCACTTCGTCGTCGCTGACCTGTAGTTGCACCACCTCGATCCCCGGGTAGAGCTGGTTGAAGCGCTGCAGCAACGGCGGCATGAAGGTCGCCATCACCACCGGAAACCCCGCCAGCCGCAGGCTGCCCCGGGGGATGCCGCGGGCGGTGTCCACCAACTGGCGAATCTGCGCCAGGGAGCCGAGCATCGCTCGCGCCTGCTCCAGCACTTGCAGGCCGATCGCCGTGGGCAGGACCCGCCGGTGGTCGCGGACGAACAAGCGCACGCCAAGCATGTCCTCCATCTGCGCCAGGGCCTGGCTGGCGCCGGATTGCGTCATGCCCACTTGCCCGGCGGCGCGGGTGATGGTGCCGTACTCGGCAATGGCCACCAACAACCGCCAGTGCATCAAGTTCATCATGACAGTAGCTATCCTTATGGAGTATTTCTGAAAGAGTAATTTTACCCATGTTGCCGGTGTCCTCCACACTGGCTCCACCTTCACCTCAAAGGGAATTGCCCATGAAACTCTACTACGCTCCCCAAGCCTGCTCCCTGGCCTCCCACATCATCCTGCGGGAACTGCAATTGCCGTTCGAACTGGTCCGCGTCGACGTCCACACCAAACGCACCGCGGACGGCCAGGACTTCTACAGCATCAACCCCAAGGGCTACGTGGTGGCGCTGCAGCTGGACAACGGCGAGCTGCTGACCGAGGGCCCCGCAGTCCTGCAATACCTGGCCGACCTCAAGCCCGAGGCCGGCCTTGCCGCAGCCAATGGCACCTGGCAGCGGGTCCGCCTGCAAGAGACCCTGAACTTCATCACCACTGAAGTCCACGGCATCCTCAACTGGCTGTTCAACCCCGATTTCGGGGACAAGGCCCGGGAAATATTCCGTCAGAAATTGGCCAAGCGCCTGGCCTTCGTGGACAAGCAACTGGAACGCCAGGATTACCTGCAAGGCGCCCAGTTCGGAGTCGCCGATGCCTACCTGTTCACCGTGCTGCGCTGGACTGCACTGTTCGATATCGACCTGGCCGCGTGGCCGGCCCTGGTGAAATTCCAGGCCCGCGTCGAACAGCGCCCAGCCGTGCGCGCGGCGCTGGAAATCGAACTGGCCTGAGCCGACCGCTGACCCTTGAGCGGTACCGAACCGGTGCCGCCTCCCGGGTCGATCACACTGGTGCACGCACCTGTGATCGGCCCGGGATTTCCTTATAATCCGCGCTCCTCCACCACCCGCCGTGCCTATGCCCAGCTACCGCATCAGCCAGCTTGCCGAGGCCTCGCGGCCCTTGCTGAACAAGTTCTATCGCCAGCATCGATCATCCATGCGCGCTTCGGCCGATGGCCAGCTGTGGGTGTTGCGCGATGGCGAGATTCTGGCGGGAATGAGCCTGAGCCCGGTGGCCCAGGGACATTGGTTGACGGGGTTGTTCGTTGCCCCGCCCCAACGCGGCCAGGGTTTGGCCGGGCGTTTGCTGGAAGGCGCGCTAGGTTCGCTCGAAGGCCCGGTCTGGCTGTTCTGCCACCCGGACCTTGTCCCCTGGTACCAACGCCTGGGATTTGTCGCCGCTCTCCCACTGCCGCAACCCCTGGCCGAACGGCTGCTGCGCTATCAGCGCAGCAAACCGCTGCTGGCCATGGCCCGGGGTTGAACCCCGCAGTCAGTCGTCGGCCTGGGGATCGAGGTCGGGAAACAGCACCTCGGTGAACCCGAACTTGCGAAAATCGCTGATACGCGATGGGTACAGGCGGCCGATCAAGTGGTCGCATTCATGCTGCACCACCCGGGCATGGAAACCCGAGGCCACGCGGACGATGGGCTCGCCCTTGGGATCGAAGCCTTCGTAGCGGATATGCCGATGCCGCTGGACCACGCCACGCATGCCAGGTACCGAGAGACAGCCCTCCCAGCCCTCTTCCAGTTCCGGGTTCAGGGGGGTGATCAAAGGGTTGATGAGGATGGTCTGCGGCACCGCCTCGGCGTCCGGGTAGCGCTCGCTGTGCTCGAAACCGAAGATCACCAGCTGCAGGTCGACGCCGATCTGCGGCGCCGCCAAACCCACGCCACCGACGCTTTCCATGGTCTGGAACATATCGTCGATCAGCTCCCAGAGTTGCGGGCTGTCGAACATCTCGGGCGGTACCGGGGGAGCGATGCGCAGCAGGCGCTCATCGCCCATCTTGAGGATTTCACGGATCATGTTCAGGCTTCGTCAGTGCTCGGCTGGAGCGAGTGATCGCGGCCCAGTCCCGAAATGTGTTGTTTGCCGCCGGGCTCGTCAAAGTCCTTTGCACCAGGGTCCTTGCCTTCGGCCGACATGTGTTCGATCACCGCATTCATTTCCGCTCCCAGCAACAACACCGCCGAAGATATGTAGAAGTACAGGAGCAGGACGATGATCGCGCCGATACTGCCATACATCGCGTTGTAGTTAGCGAAGGTTTTCACATAGTAGGCGAACCCCAGGGACGCGATGATCCACACCACCACCGCCAGCACCGAACCTGGGGTGATGAAGCGGAATTTCTGCTTCACATCGGGCATCACGTAGTACATCAAGGCCACCGCCACCATCATCAGCAGCACGATCACCGGCCAGCGCAGGATGGTCCACAAGGTGACGATGAAATCCTCCAGGCCCACCTGCCCTGCCAGCCAGGCCATCACCTGCGGCCCCAGGACCATCAGCGCCGCAGCCGCCAGGAGCATGCCGGCGATACCGACGGTGTAGAAGATCGACAGCGGGAAGCGCTTCCAGATCGGCCGCCCCTCCACCACGTCGTAGGCGGCATTCATCGCGCTCATCATCAGCCGCACACCCGCCGAGGCGGTCCACAGGGCGATGACGATACCCACCGACAACAGGCCGCCCTTGGACTGCTGCAATTGGTCGATCACCGGGTTCACCTGCTCCAGGGCTTCGCGGGGCAGCACCAGCTCGGCCTGCAAGCGCAGCCAGGAAAAGAAGTCCGGCAGGTGCAGGAAACCGATCAGGGCGATGAGGAAGAGGATGAAGGGAAACAGCGAGAACAGCATCTGGTAGGCCAGGGCCGAGGCATAGGTGGACATCTCGTCCGCGATGAACTCGTTGACCGTGCGGATCAGCACCCGGTGCAAGGGCAGGCCTTTGAGGTCCGGAAAAATCATAGCGTCTCCTTTCGCCGCAAAAAGATTGAAGTCGCTGGCGACTCAGGGGGCGTTTTTCTACAACAAATTAGCCTAGTTGGCGAACCACAACCACGGTGGATGCCGGATCACGGCTATCGCGGACATGAAAACGGCCATCCGAGGATGGCCGCCGGGACTGCTCTCGAGCATGCCGTGTCAGGCCTTGTCGACTGTCTTCTTCACCGCGTCCTTGGCCTTGCCAAGGGCCTGCTGGGCTTCGCCTTTCTTTTCCTGGATCTTGCCCTCGGCCTGCAACTTAGTGTTGTCAGTCGCCTTGCCAACGCCTTGCTTGACGTTGCCGACGGCTTCGTTGACCAGACCTTTTGCCTTATCCGCTGTGCTACCCATGGTATTTCTCCGTGAGACGAAGGTGGTTCGAACAAAAAGGGAAATGCGTTGCTACCCTGGATTGACCTGCGGCCGTTGCGCAGAGTTTCAATTATTTTGCTCCAGCCTTCGATTACCGATCCGCAGTTGCGCTTTATGTTTGCCGGGCAACCCTGGAGAATGCGCGGCCGTTCAGGCCAAGCCCTGAAGATCCCATTTGCGTAGGAAGCTTATGAAATTCGATAAAAAGCAGGCCATCGCCCGTAGAAACCAGGAACTGGGCCGCGCGGTGCTGGACGTCGACAATTGCCAGTTCGCGGAACTCAACCGCAACCGCAATATCTGGTGGTTCGACATCCTGCTCGCCCGCCTGGCGGTGGGCCAGCAAGAATGGCTGCACCTGCTGCTGTACACCCCGAGCACCGACCAGTTGATCCACCTGAAGGTGCCGACCAGCTTCCTGCGCAAGAAACGCGAAGGCCTGGAAGTGCGCAACGAAGGCAAGCGCAAGGCGGCCCTGAGCCTGGAGCTGAGCGCCGACAAGGACTCCTTCCTCAAGGATGTACGCCCAGCCGGCACCGGCGTGGGTTTCGCCCAATTCCAGCAGTAATTGGCCGGCATGAAAAAGCCCCGCACTGGCGGGGCTGTTTCATGGGCGCTACGGCTTACTTCTTCACGCCGAGCTTCTTCAGTTCTTCGTCACGCAGCTCGCGGCGCAGGATCTTGCCGACGTTGGTGGTCGGCAGGGCATCGCGGAACTCCACGGCCTTGGGCACCTTGTAGCCGGTGACGTTGGCGCGCATGTGGGTCATCACCTGCTCCTTGGTCAGGGTTACCCCCGGCTTGGCGACGATGAAGATCTTGATGGTCTCGCCGGACTTCTCGTCCGGCACGCCGATCGCCGCACACTGCAGGACGCCCGGCAACGAGACCAGCACATCTTCCAGTTCGTTGGGATACACGTTGAAACCCGAGACCAGGATCATGTCCTTCTTGCGATCGACGATACGGATGTAGCCGTCGGGCTGGATCAGGGCGATGTCACCGGTCTTCAGCCAGCCTTCGCTGTTGAGGACTTCGTCGGTGGCGTCCTGGCGCTGCCAGTAGCCCTTCATCACTTGCGGGCCCTTCACGCACAGCTCGCCGACTTCACCCAGGGGCAGTTCCTCGCCAGCATCGTTGACCACGCGGCACAGGGTCGACGGCACCGGGATGCCGATGGTGCCGATCTGGATGTTCTGGATCGGGTTGACCGTGGCCACCGGGCTGGTTTCGGTCATCCCGTAGCCTTCGCAGATCGGGCAGTTGGTCACCGACTTCCAGCGCTCGGCCGCGGCCAATTGCAGGGCCATGCCGCCGGACAGGGTGACCTTCAGCGCGGAGAAGTCCAGCTTGCGGAACGCCTCGCTGTTGCACAGGGCGACGAACAGGGTGTTGAGGCCGACGAAGCCGCTGAACTTCCACTTCGACAGTTCCTTGACCATCGCCGGCAGGTCGCGCGGGTTGGTGATCAGGATGTTGTGGTTGCCCATCAGCATGATGGCCATGCAATGGAAGGTGAACGCATAGATGTGGTACAGCGGCAGCGGCGTGATGAGGATTTCGCAACCTTCGTTGAGGTTCGAGCCCATCAGGGCCTTGCATTGCAGCATGTTGGCCACCAGGTTGCGGTGGGTCAGCATCGCGCCCTTGGCCACGCCGGTGGTACCACCGGTGTACTGCAGTACCGCTACGTCGGAACTGGCCGGGTTGGCCTCGCGAACCGGCTGGCCCTGCCCCTTGCGCAGCACGTCATTGAACTTGATGGCCTGTGGCAGGTGGTAGGCCGGCACCATCTTCTTCACGTACTTGACGACGCTGTTGATCACCAGGCGCTTGAGCGGCGGCAGCAGGTCGGCCACCTCGGTGATGATCACGTGCTTGACCCCGGTCTTGGGCACCACGCTCTCTGCCAGGTGGGCCATGTTGGCCAGGCAGACCAGGGCCTTGGCCCCGGAGTCGTTGAACTGGTGTTCCATTTCCCGCGCGGTGTACAGCGGGTTGGTGTTGACCACCACCAGGCCGGCGCGGATCGCACCGAATACCGCGATCGGGTACTGCAGCAGGTTGGGCAGTTGCAAGGCGATTCGATCGCCAGGCTGCAAATCGGTATGCTGTTGCAGGTACGCGGCAAAAGCCCCGGACAGCTCGTACAGCTCACCGTAGGTGATTGTCTTGCCGAGGTTGCTAAAGGCCGGTTTGTCAGCGAAACGTTGGCAGGACTGCTTCAATACCGCCTGAATATTCGGATACTCGTCTGGATTGATATCGGCAGCAATCCCAGCTGGGTACTTATCCTTCCAAAAGTCTTCGATCATGGAAGCCCACTCCTCAGCAACGCGAATTCATCACCGCATTCGATGCGATTTTTATTGGGTGTGTGTTTTTATTGGTGTCTTTTTTGTGGTGAGTCTGGCTTTTTACTAGGCCGAGAAGTCACAAAGCGCGCCGAGAGTAGCAGCTTTGGAAAAGGCCGCCTAGGGCCAAAGAAGGCCTGATTAGTCACAAATATGACTCAAGACTAATTAATGGTCATTTTTAGAGTAAAAATTCTACAATCGCCGATTCCGCTCTGGCCCGCGGCTTTGCGCCCGACCAAAAGCCGCGCGGGCAAGCCGTTGCACCAACCGGCTTGCCCGCCCAAGGACGAACGGACGGGTTTCAGGCGGTATCACGCAGCTCGCGGCGCAGGATCTTGCCCACCGGGGTCATCGGCAGCGACTCGCGCAGGACGATGTGCTTGGGCACCTTGTAGCCGGTGAAATTCTCCTTGCAGTAGGCCTTGAGCTCTTCGAGGCTGACCCCTGTTTCCCGGGGCACGACGAATAGCTTCACGGCCTCGCCGGAGCGTTCGTCCGGCACTCCGATCACCGCGCAGTTGGCCACCTTCGGGTGGGCCATGACCACATCTTCGATTTCGTTCGGGTACACGTTGAAACCCGAGACGATGATCATGTCCTTCTTGCGGTCGACGATACGCACGAAACCGTCCGGATCGATCACCGCGATATCCCCGGAGCGGAACCAGCCCTCGGCATCCAGCACCTCGGCCGTGGCCTCGGGCTTCTGCCAGTAGCCCTTCATGATCTGCGGTCCCTTGATGCACAACTCGCCACGCTCGCCCAGCGGCAACTCGACGCCCTGGTCATCGATGACCTTGACCAGGGTGCCCGGTACCGGCAGGCCGACGGTGCCCAGCCGTGAACTGTCGCCATAAGGGTTGGTGCAGGCCACCGGCGACGTCTCGGTCAAGCCATAGCCTTCGGTGATGCGGCAACCGGTGAGTGTCTGCCAGCGCTCGGCCGTGGCCTTGACCAGCGCCGTGCCGCCGGAGTTGGTCAGTTTGAGGTTGGAGAAATCCAGGTTCTTGAATTCCGGGTGGTCCATCAGCGCCACGAACAGCGTGTTGAGGCCCAGGAATGCCGAGAACCGCCAGTTCTTCAACTCCTTGATGAAGCCACCGATATCCCGCGGGTTGGTGATCAGCACGTTGTGGTTGCCGGTGACCATCATGCACATGCAGTTCGCGGTGAAGGCATAGATGTGGTACAGCGGCAGCGGCGCCACCATCACCTCCTGGCCCTCACGCCACTGGGTGTTGCCATCGGGGCCGTGCTGGCCAAGACAGGCACGGGCTTGCTGCATGTTGGCCACCAGGTTGCCGTGGGTCAGCATCGCGCCCTTGGCCAGGCCTGTGGTGCCGCCGGTGTATTGCAGCACGGCGATATCGTCGAGCCCTATGGCCAGCGGCTTGATGCCCTGGCCACGCCCCAGGCGCAGGGCGCTCTTGAAGGAGATGGCCTGGGGCAGGTGGTAGGCCGGCACCATCTTCTTGACCTTGTCCACCACCATGTTGACCAGCCAGCCCTTGGCGGTGGGCATCAGGTCGCCCATGCGGGCCTCGATCAAGTACTGCAGATCGGTGTCGCCCAGCACTTCCTGGACCTTCTGCCCGAACATGTTCAGGTACACCAGGGCCCGGGCCCCGGAGTCCTTGAACTGATGGCGCATCTCGCGCGCGGTGTACAGCGGGTTGGTATTGACCACCACCAGGCCGGCGCGCAGGGCACCGAACACGGCGATCGGGTATTGCAGGACGTTGGGCATCTGCACCGCGATGCGATCCCCGGGGGCCAGGTCGGTCTGGCTCTGCAGGTAGGCGGCGAACGCCGCGCTATAGCGCTCCAGCTCGGCGTAGGTCAGGGTCACCCCCATGTTGCTGAAGGCCGGGCGGTCGGCAAATTTCTTGCAGGAACGCTCAAACACCTCGATCACCGACTTGTAGGCCCCCTGGTCGATGTCGTTGGGGACGCCGGCGGGGCGCTTATCATTCCAGAAATCAGGTTGCATTATTCTTGTCCTCTTATTTTGCCTGAACGATCCTGGCCGCCTCTGCAACGCTGCCAGGGCGGGGCTCTTCGGACGTTAGCAGCTATGGCGATTCAGGCAAATATGGGCAAGTGTGTCATTAATTGTGTGAATCTTGCTTCCAACAGGCGCCCGAATCGGACGCGCCGGCAACGATGGGCTATATAGTGCAGCGTCTTCGAGCAAAGGAATCGCCATGACCCACGACATGTTCTGGTTGACCACGAGTGACCACCACCGGCTGTTCGTCAACCAGTGGATGCCCGCCAGCCCGCCCAAGGCGATTGTCCTGCTGTCCCATGGCATGGCCGAGCACAGTGGTCGCTATGCCCGCCTGGCCCAGGCCCTGTGCGACGCGGGTTATGGTGTCTGCGCCCCGGACCAGCGTGGCCATGGGCGTACCGCCGAGCATGGAGTGCTTGGCCACTACGCGGATCACGGCGGCTGGAGCAAGGTGGTGGGCGACCTGGCCAGCCTCAACCAGCATATCGGCCAGCAGTACCCCGGCACGCCCATCGTGTTGCTGGGGCACAGCATGGGCAGCTACATCGCCCAGGCCTACCTGCAGCACCACAGCGCCAGCCTGCATGGGGCGATCCTCAGCGGTTCGAATTTCCAGCCGGTGGCCCTGTACCGCGCCGCCAGCCTCATCGCCCGTTTCGAGCGCTGGCGCCAGGGCCGCCAGGGCCGCAGCGCCCTGATCGAATGGCTGTCCTTCGGCTCGTTCAACAAAGCCTTCAAGCCCAGCCGCACGGCCTTCGACTGGCTCAGCCGGGACCCGGCGGAAGTCGACAAGTACGTCAGCGACCCTCTATGCGGCTATCGCTGCACCAACCAGCTGTGGATCGACCTGCTCGGCGGACTGCAGCAGATCAGCAAGATCCCCAACCTGGCACAGATCGATCCGGGCCTGCCGCTGCTGGTCATGGGCGGCGAATGTGATCCGGTGAGCGATGGCAAGCGTCTCAAGGATCTGGCCGGCGCCTTGCGCGAGGCCGGCAGCCAGTGCCTGCAACTGAATATCTACCCGCAGGCGCGCCATGAACTGTTCAACGAGAGCAATCGTGACCAAGTGACCCAGGACGTACTGGCCTGGCTGGAACAGGCACTGCAACACCGCAGGCCGCCGCGATCGGAGTAAGACGGGCCAGTACGCTCATTTATCTGCCAGAGGATTTGCACAACATGACCCAGGTTACCAACACCCCATACGACGCCCTGGAAGTCGGCCAGACCGCCCAGTACAGCAAGACCGTCGAGGAGCGTGATATCCAGCTGTTCGCCGCCATGTCCGGCGACCACAACCCGGTGCACCTGGACCCCGAGTTCGCCGCTGCCACCACATTCAAGGAGCGTATCGCCCACGGCATGTTCAGTGGCGCGTTGATCAGTGCGGCAGTGGCCTGCGAGCTGCCCGGCCCGGGGACCATCTACATCGGCCAGCAGATGACTTTCCAAAAACCGGTGAAGATCGGCGACACCCTGACAGTGCGCCTGGAGATCCTGGAAAAACTGCCCAAGTTCCGCGTGCGCATCGCCACCCGGGTGTTCAACCAGAACGATGAGTTGGTGGTCGACGGCGAAGCCGAAATCGCTGCACCACGCAGGCAGCAGACCGTGACCCTGACTACCCTGCCAGCCATTTCCATCGGCTGATCCCGGGCCGATACGCCGGCCCCGCTACTTGCCCCCCTCTTCGACCTGGACGCTGGCGGTCATGCCGGCGCTCAGGTTGATGCCTTGCGGCACCTTGTCAAGCTGGATCCGCACCGGAATCCGCTGGGCCAGGCGCACCCAGTTGAAGGTCGGCTCCACCTCGGCCAGCAACTGCCCATCGGGCGTGGCATTGCGGTCGGTGATGCCCCGGCTGATGCTCTGTACATGGCCCTGCAAGGCATCGCCTGCACTCATCAACCAGACCTTGACCGGATCCCCGACCTTGATCCGCGGCAGCTTGGTTTCCTCGAAATAGGCCTGGACATAAAAGGTCGAGTCATCCACCAAGGCCATCACCGACTGCCCGGCGTTGACGTAGTTGCCTTCGGCCAGGCGCAGGTTGGTGATGTGCCCATCCCGTGGCGCGCGAACCTGGCTGCGGGCCAGGTTCAGTTCAGCGACCTTGGCCTCGGCCTGGGCCTGGCGCAGTTCGCCGCGGGCAATCCCGGCGTTGATCTGGGCATTTTCCCGCAGCTCGGCACTGATGGCCTGGGGTCCCAGGGCCGCACGCCGACTGGCCTCGTGCTCGCGCAGGCTGAGCTGCTGCTGGCGGGTCTGTACCACGGCCTGGGCCTTTTCCAGGGCCGCCTCGAAACGATCGCGATCGATGCTCAACAACAGCTCGCCGGCCTTGACCTGCTGGTTGTCCGCCACCTTGAGCTCGCGCACCCAGCCGGAAACATCGGGGGCGACGATCACCACGTCGGCGCGGATTCGCGCGTCGCGGGTCCAGGGGGTGAGCATGTAGTACTGCCACAGGTGGTAACCGGCGAAGGCCGCCAACGCCACCAGGCACAGGGTAAACAGGACACGTACCGGTGTACGCATGGACAACTCCTTATAAAGGTCCGAGGGCGAACGTCACCGCCGCCAGCACACAGACATACAACGCACAATCGAACAACGCTTCGTGCCAGATCCAGCGCCCCAGCCCGCAGACCCGCAGTAACAGGCGCAGCGCACCGGTGAGCGCCAGCGCCAGCACCACGTAGGTCAGGAACGGACTGAGCAGCACCCCGCCCAGCGACCACTCACGCAGCCCCATGATTTTCCTCCTGCTGCCGGCACCAACTGCGCCAGCTGTTTTGCAATTGCAGCACCGCGCCCTTGGCCAGCTTCAGTGCATCGCTGGGTGGCTGCTGCTCCAGGGCTGCGAGCAAGGCGGCGCTGGGCTCCACCAGGGCGTCCTGGCGGCTGCCTGCCGGACCTTGCTCCAGGGTTCGCTGCAGGTCTTCGAAATACCTGTGCTGGGCGACGCTCGCCGGCACTTGGGCCACCGCCAGGCTCAGGCGCAAGTGCATCAGTTCATCGCCGATATCCAGGCCCAGCAGGCCATCGTCCCAGCGACTGCGGGCCGGCTCGGGCAACTCCGGGTAGTGCCGGGCCAACTGCAACAGGCGGTCGGCCATGCGCCCGCCAAACCAGCTTTCGGCCCCCCGCAGGTTGCGCCGGGTCAGGCGCCCCAGGTCAGCCAGGGTCGCCGCCAGCAGGCGCCGGCCATGCCAGGCGGGATTTCGCAAGATCAACAGATGAAAGGCCAGCACTGCCGCCCCCACCCCCAGCACCATGGCCTGGGCGTTATTGATGAAGCTGGCCACGTCGAAGGTCATGCGGTTCATCGGCGAGATCAGCACGATGAAATGCAGGCAGAACGAAGTGGCGGTGGCGCCGATCTGCGGCTTGGCCATGCCCAGGGCGCCAAAGAACAGCGGCACGCCCATGGCCATGGCCAACATCGGGAAACCACTCCACTGGGGCAACAGGATCTGCCCGACGAAAAAGGCCGCAGGTACCGCCAGGAAGATTCCGCGCATGAAGCTCATGCCGATCTGCGCGCCGTTCTCGCGACTGGCGAACAAGCCGCAAACCACACAGGTCAGCAGCATTGCCCCGGAGGCTGCAGGCCAGGCGGTGGCTAGCCAGAAACTCGCCACCGTGAGGAAGGCCAGGGCACTGCGAGCGCCGAAGACCAGGGCCAACGACAGGTCCCGGTGGGGCGTCAGCTTCGCCGGTTGCTCCACCGTTCCCCGCCCCTGCTGCACCGCATCCAGAGCCTGGTTCGCGGCCAGGGCGGTGTCGAGCAACAGGGCGAAACGCGCCAGGCAAAAACCCTGGGCCGGGCTCAGGTGTGGATCATGGGAGGCATCCAGCAGGCGCGGACGCAGCGCCTGCAAATCGGCCTTGTCCGCCGTGGCCAGGGCCTGCTGCAACTGATCCATCCACGGCTGCAACTGCCGGGACTCATCGGCATCCAGCTGCTTCCACTGGCGCCGTACCGAACGCGAGATACGCAACAGCTTCAACAGCTTCTGGCTCAGGCCGCTGATGGCCCGGGCCCGCAGGCGCCCCGAAGGCCCTTCGAACCAGGCGTGCTCGCGCTGGGAATCCACGGCGACGATACGCCCCAGGATCTCCAGCAAGCCCTTGCGTGCCAGGGCATCACCGGCCAGGGTCGAGCGGGCGGCCTGCATCCCACTCTGCCAGGCGGCACGGGCCTGCTCCGCCAACTGGCGCTCGACCCGCAGCGGCCAGATCAGGGCGCTGCTGGCGGTGGCACAGATGATCCCCAGGGAGATTTCCGTACAGCGCGCCACCGCCTGGTCGAAGATGCTCAACGGATGGTTGATGGCCGGCAAGGCGATGATTGCCACGGTGTAGCCGGCCAGCACGAAGGAATAGGACCAGGCGCTGCGCAACAAGGTGGAACTGGCGGTGCACAGCCCCAGCCACAGCGCCAGGGCCAGCAGGAACAACCAGGGAGTCTGGGCGAACAGGCCCATGAACAGCACCGACATGATGGTGCCGACCAAGGTTCCCAACAGCCGCGCCAGGCCCTTCTGCAAGACCATGCCCGACAGCGGCTGGGCGACGATGAACGCGGTCATCAGGGCCCAGGAGGGCTGCTCCAGGCCCCAGCGCAGCGCCAGCCACAGCGCCAGCCCGCCACCCAGCAGGGTCTTGATCGCGAACTGCAGCGCGGGGAGGCTTGGGGCAAGCAGGGCCTGCAAGGTAATGGGCACGGACAAGGACTCTTGGAGGTACGAATTAAACATAGCCGGGAACGCCCAGGACGGGCGCGAGCCAATTATTAGCAAGCTAACTAAAACCCGTCCAGCGCTAAATCCAAGGCACAAAAAAACGCCAGACTGGCTGGCGTTTTTGACAGGTTTTAACCTTAAGAACGGGCGCGAGCCTGGTTCCGCAGGGCCTTGACCTGGTCATGGTTGCGTTGTGCACCGTGGTACTGACGCTCCACCACATCACGAATGCCCACCAGGTTGTGCTTGGAGATTTTCTCCAGGGCTTCCTTGTAGGCTTTCAGGGCATGGTCTTCACCCCGCTCGGCCTCGTTGAGCACGGCTTCCTCGTCCTTGCCGGTCACCATGGACTTGAGATCGACCCAACGCCGGTGCAAGTCGCCGCTGACGCTGGTGGAGGTCTCCGGATCGCCACCCATGGAACGCACCACGGACTGCAACTCGGCCGCAGCGGCGGCGCAGTCGGTGGAACGCTTGATGAACAGGGCCTTGAGCTCCGGATGCTTGATGTCCTCGGCACAGGTCTTGAAGCCCTCCTGGCCATCCTTGCTGGTCTCGATCAGGCTGTTGAGTACCGAAATCGCTTCTTTGTTCAAGTCAGTCATTTTCAGGTTCCTTGCAGGTTACGAGAATGGGATCGACCATGGCCGACCTTCCTGCCGTTTACCGTTGCAGCGCCCATGCCAGACTTTCAAATAAAATATTTTTCTTTAAATTCAATAAGTTAAATTAAATAGCAAAATCTGTATTCGCGTTATTTGCATGATCTGTCATTTGGCCTGCATGCAGAATGCCTGTATTTTCCAAGACTCTCGTAGCACACCACGGTGGCCGCCATGAACCCTGAAACACTTGAACTGCTGGTCACCCGGGAAATGCCCTTCGGCAAGTACAAGGGACGCATCCTCGCCGACCTGCCCGGCCCTTATCTCAACTGGTTCGCCCGCGAAGGCTTTCCCAAGGGCGAACTCGGCGGCCTGCTGGCACTGATGCAGGAAATCGACCACAACGGCCTTTCCGATCTGCTCGATCCGCTACGTGCCAAGCACGGCAAGCCCAAGCCCCGCCATTGATCGCTGCCCCTTCCCTGAACCTCAATCACCGATAAAGAGCCCAGCATGCCAAGGACTGTCACCACGCTGGCCCGCGACGAAGAGCATTGGCGGGGCATTGCCCGGCAATTCGACCTCGAGTCCGGACCGATCAACCTCGAGAACGGCTATTTCGGGCGCATGACCCGCAAGGTGGCCGAGGACTACCAACGCAATATCCTCTGGGTCAACAGCAGCAATTCGGTGCATGTGCGCCAGCGCTTCGAGCAGGTCGAAGCCCTGCAGATCCGCCACCAGCTGGCGCGCTTGCTGGAAGTCCCGGATAACGCCGTGGCCCTGACCCGCTGTGCCTCCGACGCCTTGCAATCACTGATCCGCAACTACAATCGCCTGCAACCCGGGGACCAGGTGCTGCTCAGCGACCTGGAGTACGACACGGTGAAAAGCGCCATCCGCTGGCTGGCTCGCCACCGTGGCGTGGAGGTGATAGAAATCCAGCATCAGCACCCTGCCAGTTTTGACAGTCTTGTAGCGACCTACAAGGATGCATTCGAACGTTATCCGCGCCTCAAGTTGATACCCCTGACCCACGTCACCCACCGCAGCGGCCTGGTGATGCCGGTCCAGGCCATCGCTGCCCTGGCCAAGGAATACCAGGTCGATATCATCCTCGACGGCGCCCATGCCCTGGGCCAGATCGATTTCGACCTGCAGCAACTGGGCATCGCCTTCGCCGGTTTCAACCTGCACAAGTGGATCGGTGCGCCATTGAGCCTGGGCTTTCTCTACATCGATCCCGAGCGCCTGGACGCCATCGACCCCGACATGGACGAATTCCACTTTCCAGTGGACGACATCCGCGCCCGCACGCCCTACAGCACACCCAACATTCCGGCCTTGATGACCTTGCCGCTGGTGTTCGAGGAACACCGGGCCATGGGCGGTGCGGCAGCCAAGGGCGCGCGCCTGAACTACCTGCGCGAAACCTGGACCGAAGCCGTGCGCCAGTTGCCGGGCATCGAGGTGATGACGCCAGCGGACCCGCGCCTGTGCTGCGCCATTAGCGCCCTGCGCTTCACTGGCCACCAGGACCAGCAAGCCCTGGTGGACCGGCTGCTGCGCGACTACGACCTGTTCACGGTGATCCGCAAGGGCGCAGGCTTCGGCCCCTGTATCCGCATCACCCCGGGCCTGGTGACGCCGCTGGAGCATATCCAGCGCCTGGTCGTCGCCCTTGAGGAGCTGGCCACCAGTTGAGGCCTTCCGGAGCCGCTGCCGCGGGGCCGCCACCAGCCCTTTGCGCCAGCGCTTGCGGGGGGTCAGGCCGGCACTTTTTCCGGGCAAAAAAAAGGTGCGCCGACCAAGCGCACCATAAAGCCGTAGAACACACCAACGAACAGGATTGGAGCTTCAGTCCAGCAAGGCCAGGGCCTGTGCCGTGCACTCCTGGATACGGGCCCAGTCGCCGTCCTTGATCCACTGCGGATCGAGCATCCAGCTACCGCCCACGCACATCACGTTCTTCAACGCCATGTAGCTCTTGATATTGGCCGGGCCGACACCGCCAGTAGGGCAGAACTTGACCTCGCCGAACGGCCCCCCCAGGGCCTTGATCGCCGCCACGCCGCCGCTGACCTCAGCCGGGAACAGCTTGAAGCGGCGATAACCCAGGGCATAACCCTCCATGATCCCGGAGGCGTTGCTGATTCCCGGCAACAGCGGGATCGGGCTGGCGACGCTGGCTTGCAGCAGCTCGCGGGTGATGCCCGGGGTGACGATGAACTGCGAACCCGCTGCCTCCGCCGCCGCCAGCATCTGCGGGTCGAGCACGGTGCCGGCACCAGTCACCAGTTCCGGCCGCTGCTCACGCAGGATCTGGATGGCCTTGAGGCCGAACTGCGAACGCAGGGTGACCTCCAGGGCCGTCAGGCCACCCGCGGCCAGGGCGTCGGCCAGGGGCAGCACGTCCTGCTCACGGGCGATGGTGATCACCGGCAGGATCCGCGCCTTGGCGCAGAGACTGTCGAGCAGGGCTACTTTGTCCGCCATGGAAACGGTCGGAGGGAGGTTTGTCATCGCGGCTGATCCTTGGCTCATGGGCACCAGTAAATCTCTAACGGGGTTTGCAGGAAGGCGCGAATCGGCATGTCGGCGACCACGTCGCCAGCCAGTGCGGCACCCAGGGTGGTCAGCTTGGACTGACCGGAAATCGACAGCAGGCAGCTACGGGCCGACGCCAGCAGGGCCCGGCTCATGCTCAGGCGCTGACGGGGCACGGTGGGCGCCAGCATCGGCCAGCACCGCCGGCTGCCAGCGGGCTCGAGCGCCTCGGCCAGGTTCGGGCTGCCGGGGAACAGCGAGGCCGTATGCCCGTCATCGCCCATGCCCAGCACCAGCACGTCGATCCCGGGCAACTGCGCCAGGGCCTCGTCGGCTTGCTGGGCGGCTTCTTCCAGGCTGGCCGCGGCGCTATAGAGACCAAGGAAACGCGCCTTGGCCACCGGCCCCACCAGCAAGTGCTGCTTGAGCAGGCCGGCATTGCTATCGGCATGCTCCACCGGAACCCAGCGCTCGTCGGCCAGGCTGATCAGCACCTTGGACCAATCCAGCTCCTGCTTGACCAGGGCCTGGAAGAACGCCACAGGGCTGCGGCCACCGGAGACCACCAGGCTCGCCTGGCCCCGCGCGGCAATGGCCTCGCGCAGTTGTTCGGCGACCTTCAGGGCCAGGCCCGCGGCCAGCAGGGTCGAGCTGCGAAATTCGTGGGCGCGCACGCCCGCCGGCAATTGCAAATCAGATATCGCCATACCATGACCTCCCATCCCGCGTGATCAGTGCAATGGAACTCATCGGCCCCCAGGACCCGGCCGCATAGGGCTTGGGCGCATCGCCGGACTTCTTCCAGCCGGCGATCAACTGGTCGCACCACTTCCACGCGGCTTCGATTTCATCTTTGCGCACAAACAGGTTCTGGTTGCCGCGCATCACTTCCAGCAACAACCGCTCGTAGGCGTCGGGAATCCGCGCGCTGCGATAGGTATCGGAAAAATTCAGCTGCAACGGGCCGCTGCGCAATTGCATGCCCTTGTCCAGGCCCTGCTCCTTGGTCATCACCCGCAACGAGATGCCTTCGTCCGGTTGCAGGCGGATGATCAGCTTGTTGCTGATCTGCAGGCGCTGCTCGGGGGCGAAGATGTAGTGCGAGGGTTCCTTGAAGTGGATGACGATCTGCGACAGTTTCTGCGGCATGCGCTTGCCGGTGCGCAGGTAGAACGGCACCCCGGCCCAACGCCAGTTGCGAATATCGACACGCAGCGCGACGAAGGTCTCGGTATCGCTCTGGGTGTTGGAGTTTTCTTCCTCCAGGTAGCCAGGTACCGATTGGCCCTCGCTGTGGCCGGCGATGTACTGGCCACGCACCACCTGGGTGGTCAGGCCTTCGGGACTGATGGGCGCCAGGGCCTTGAGCACCTTGACCTTCTCATCGCGGATGCTGTCGGCCGAGAGGTCGGCCGGCGGGTCCATGGCGATCAGGCAGAGCAATTGCAGCAGGTGGTTCTGGATCATGTCCCGCAGCTGGCCGGCCTTGTCGAAATAGCCCCAGCGGCCTTCGATGCCGACCTTCTCGGCCACGGTGATTTCCACGTGGGAGATGTAGTTCTGGTTCCACTGGGTTTCGAACAGGCTGTTGGCGAAACGCAGGGCAATCAGGTTCTGTACCGTTTCCTTGCCCAGGTAGTGGTCGATCCGGTAGATGCGGTTCTCCGGGAAGAACTGCGCCACGGCATCGTTGACCTTGCGCGAGGAATCCAGGTCCGAGCCGATGGGTTTTTCCAGGACCACCCGGGTCTGCTGGTTGAGTCCGACCCGCGACAGGTTCTCGCAGATTGCCCCGTACACCGCCGCCGGCGTGGCGAAATAGGCGATCAGGCGCTGCTCGCTGCCAACCCGCTCGGCCAGGGCCACATAGTCCTCGGCCTTGAGGAAATCCACATGCAGGTAGCTCAGGCGGGCCAGGAACCCCTTCAACACGGCGGCGTCGATGTCATGGGCGCCGACGTACTTGTGCAACTCAGCCTCGATATTGGCCAGGTGTTCCTGCTCGCTGCCCGGCTCGCGGGCCAGGGCCAGGATCCGTGTGTCCTCATGCAAGAGGCCGGCGGCATCGAGCTGGTACAAGGCAGGAAACAGCTTACGCAGCGCCAGATCGCCCAGCGCGCCGAACAAGGCAAAGGTGCAGGGTTCAACCGTTATCGAAGGCATGATGTTTGTTCTTTTATCAAGTTAAGCTACAAATACCTTTTTTCAAGGTATCACTCAAGGGAAAATGTAGTAATAAACACAACATCTTCACAAAATATCGATTCCAGGTGGTCCTCACTCCGGGCCACCAGTACGATAGGCCACCTTTCAACTTCGCATTGCAGGCGCGGCGAGCCCGGCACGCAGCGTAATCCCGGGACCCCGGCGGCATCACGATCGCCAACGCCCTTCCCGGATTGACCGCCTCCCGGCTTCCCCGTTTCACCTGTCTAGCCGATCTAGGAAACCTGAATGGACCGAGTGCGAAATCTACTGGAGCAGATCCAGAACCGCCTTGAAGAATTGAACAAGGCGGAACGCAAAGTCGCCGAAGTCATCCTGCTCAACCCGCAGCAGGCCACCCGCTTCAGCATCGCCGCCCTGGCCCAGGCCGCATCGGTCAGCGAACCGACGGTCAACCGCTTCTGCCGTTCGTTCGGCGTCAGCGGCTACCCGGAACTCAAGCTGCAACTGGCCCAGAGCCTGGCCAGCGGCGCTGCGTACGTCAGCCGTGCGGTGGAAGCCGACGATGACCCGGCAGCCTACACCCAGAAGATCTTCGCCAGCGCCATCGCCTCGCTGGACAGCGCCTGCCAGCAGATCGACCCGCAGCAGGTCAGCCGCGCCGTGGACATGATGATCCAGGCCCGGCAGATCCACTTCTTCGGCCTCGGCGCCTCGGCTCCGGTGGCCATGGACGCCCAGCACAAGTTCTTCCGCTTCAACCTGGCGGTGTCGGCCCACCCCGACGTACTGATGCAGCGCATGCTCGCCTCGGTGGCGCACACCGGCGACCTGTTCGTGATCATCTCCTACACCGGCCGCACCCGCGAATTGGTGGAGGTCGCGCGCCAGGCTCGGGAGAACGGCGCCTCGGTGCTGGGCATCACCGCCGCCGGCTCGCCGCTGGCCAAGGCATGCAGCCTGAGCGTGCACCTGCCACTGCCGGAAGACACCGATATCTACATGCCCATGACCTCGCGGATCATCCAGCTCACGGTGCTCGATGTCCTGGCCACCGGCATGACCCTGCGCCGTGGCGTGGACTTCCAGCCGCACCTGCGCAAGATCAAGGAAAGCCTCAACGCCAGCCGCTACCCGGCAGGCGACGAGCTCGACTGAAGCCACAGGCTCCCGCGACCTGCGGGAGCCTCTTTGCCCTACCCCGCCGCGCGCGCCTGCAGGCTCAGGTGGGCCCGTTCCCCCGGCGCCAGGCGCAGGCTGTCGGTGCCACCGGCGGCCGCTTCGACACAGACGAAACGCGACACCTCGCTCCAACTCACCCCCAGCAGTGGCCGGGTACCGGGATGCCAGACCACGGTGTCGGCATCCTCGCCGGTATCGATGCGCAGCGCGCGCTGCCAGGCACGGTCCTCGATCTGCAACTCGCCCTCGTGCTGGAACACCCGCTGGCAGCCACCGTCGACCCGCAACTCGCCCTGTTGCCGGCAGGCCTGGCGATTCAAATGATCGTAGCCCTCGGCGCCATCGAGCCCGGACAGCGCTACCTCACCGACATCGCCAATACGCCAGTAGGCGTGCAAAGCCTGGCTCAACTGGCAGGGTTCGCTGTCCTGGTGCTCGGTGCTCAAGCGCAGATCCATGCCCCGACCCAGGTGCGCATGCAGCTCGACCTTCCAGTCGCACAGCTGCAATTGCCAATGCAGGCGCACACCCTCTGCATCGCTGTCGCTGCCCAGCAGCTTCCAGTCCAGCAAGCGCGCCCAACCATGGGAAGGCCAGGCATTCTCGCTCGGGTGCCGACCATACCAGGGCCAGCACACCGGCACCCCACCACGGATCGCCCCCACCTGCGGCCACTTCGCCGCGCACCAGAGCCAGGGTTTCTGCCCGGCGGGCTGGAAGTGCAGGAGCTGTGCGCCCTGGCGACTGAACACGGCCTGGCACAGTGGATGATCGATCACCAGCACATCGCGCATCTGGTAGCGCTCCCAGGCAAACACCGGGCGCTCGCGCAGGGTCTTGAAAAAACGTTGCAGGGGATGCTCATGCATGTGCCGCGGTCCTGAAAATCATGGGGGGTAGTCGTACAGCTGGCGGCCATCGCGAGAGCGCCTGGCAAAAAAAAGCGGATAGCCAAGGCCATCCGCAATATGCGCACAGAGAAAGGAGCTTATCGCAACAGCGTCAGAACACCGACTGAATTTTCAGGCCGGCCACCAGGGCGTTGTCGACCTGGTCCACACCGCCCGGATGGGTGATGTACTGCAGGTTGGGGCGCACGGTCAGCCAGTCGGTCACATGGAAACCGTAGTTGATCTCGTAGTTGTACTCGGTCTCGCGCAGCGGCGAGTACAGCGGGTTGTCGTAGTCGCTCACGCCGATGGCGGCGTTGGCCAGCTGGGCGTTCTTCTTCACGTCGTCGTTGACATGAATGCGGGCGAAACCGATGCCCACGTCATCCTTTGGCCGGGCATCGAACGGCCCCTTGTAGACGAACATCAGCGACTGGTAGTTATCGATGATGTTGGTGTCCTTGTCATGGAAGGTGGCGTTGGCGGCGATATTCAGGCCACGCGAGGCGTCGCCGTTATGGCTGGTAAGTTGCTGCTGGGCGACGAACCAGTAGCCGTGCTTGCTGTTGTGCACGCGATAGGCGCTGCCGGTGGTGGCGGCATCCTGGCCATTGGCGTCCTCGCGCACGTCATTGGCCTTGGCCGTGCTCTTGTAGTAACCCACACGGTACTCGCCCGGCAGGTTGTTGACCTTGGGCGACCACACCAGCTCTACCGGCAATACCGTGCCCTTGGTGCCGCTGCCGCTGAGCTTGAAGCCATTGCCGTGCTCGGTCTGCGAAGGGTTCTGGTTGTAGGCGCCGATCTGCGCATAGAACTCGGGGGTGATGTGGTACTTGATGCGCAGCGCCGCCTGGCTGACCGGCCAGTTGTACCAGATGTTGGTCGCCCAGTTGCCCACCTGGGAACCACAGAAGGCCAGGTTCTGGAACTCGCAGGGGAAGGTGTTGAAGTCCTCGCCCTCGCCGAAGTAACCGGCCTTGACGTCCAGCTTGCCGTCCAGGAACTGGTGCTGGATCCACAATTGGGTCAGGCGCACCATGTGCCCGCGACCGTAGACCTCCTGGGAAGAACTCAAGGTGCCGGCCCGGGGATCGCCGACGCGATCGTTGGAGATGTTCTGGCCATTACGATTGGTCAGCTGGATCTTGGCCTGGGTGTTGTCCCAGCCCAGCAGTTTTTGCAGGTCGAACGCCACGCCCAGGCCGAACTGGTCGCTGTAGCGCCCGGTCTTGTCGTCGTTGTAGCCGCCATGCAGGTTGGCGCCCATCTCCGCGACGTAGTCGGCCTTGATGTCGATCCCCTGCTCCAGCAGCTTGGTGCGCGTACCGCCCCAATCGCCGGTCATCCACTTGGAGTTGGCGCCGAACGCTTCGTCGGCCATGGCCTGACCGGACAGGACCAGCGCCGCCACCGCCGAAAGCTGGCAGAGCAGGCGGGTATTGCCGTGTTGCTTTTTCATCCCTACATCCTCGTCTTTATTGTTATTAACGGTTTATCCAACGCGGTTTACAGTCCTTGCGACGGATGACAGGCCGTCCGCCCCGAATTCATCGCCCCTTGAATTGCGCCACATTGCCGCCGTGGCCTTGGGCCATGGCAGGGCCGGCCGCGCCCAGGCGCTCGCCGCTCTGGGCATCGAACAGCAGGACCCGGGCCGGGTCGAACTGCAGGGTCAGGTTCTGCCCGGCCGCGGGCGCCTGGTCCGGGGCCAGGCGGCAGCAGACCTTGGTGCCATTGAGGGTGACGAATACCAGGGTATCGGGCCCGGTGGGCTCCACCACCTCGACTTCGGCCCGGATGCTCGGCAGGCCGTTGGCCTCGGCGGGCGCCAGGGCGATCTGCTCCGGACGGATGCCGAGGATCACCTCGCGCTCCTCGAGCCCGGCGTCACGCGGTCCCAACGGCAGCTCGCAACGGGCCTGGCCACTGTCCAGCAAGGCCAGCAACCGCCCCTCCTGGCGCTGCAGGCGCAGGGGAATGAAGTTCATCGGCGGCGAGCCGATGAAGCTTGCCACGAACAGGTTGGCCGGATCGTTGTAGATCTGCTGCGGCGTCCCGAATTGCTGGATGATCCCGTCCTTCATCACCGCCACCTTGTCCCCCAAAGTCATGGCCTCGATCTGGTCGTGGGTGACATACACCGTGGTGGTCTTCAGGCGCTGGTGCATCAGTTTCATTTCGGTACGCATCTCGACCCGCAGCTTGGCGTCGAGGTTGGACAGCGGCTCGTCGAACAGATAGATCTTCGGCCGCCGCGCCAGGGCCCGGCCCATGGCCACGCGCTGCTGCTGGCCACCAGAGAGCTGGCCCGGCTTGCGCGCCAGCAGGTGCTCGATCTGCAGCAGCTTGGCCACTCGCGCCACCTCGGTATCGATCTCGGCGGCAGGCATCTTGCGGATCTTCAGGCCGAAGGCGATGTTGTCGCGCACGCTCATGGTCGGGTACAGCGCGTAGGACTGGAACACCATGGCGATGTCCCGGTCCTTGGGGCTCATACCGCTGATGTCGGCATCATCCACCAGGATCGCCCCGCCGCTGATGGTCTCCAGGCCAGCGATGCAGTTCATCAGGGTCGACTTGCCGCACCCCGAGGGGCCGACGAGGATCAGGAACTCGCCGTCGTCGATCTTCAGCTCGATGTTCTTCAAGGTGTCCGGCAGGCCGGCACCGTAGGTCTTGTTGACGTTGCGTAATTCGAGAGTTGCCATGCCTTACCCCTTGACCGCGCCGGACGTCAGCCCGCGCAGGAAATACTTGCCGGCGAAGATGTACACCAGCAGTGTCGGCAGCCCCGCGATCATCGCCGCCGCCATGTCAACGTTGTATTCCTTGGCCCCGGTACTGGTGTTGACCAGGTTGTTCAGGGCCACGGTGATCGGTTGCGCGTCGCCACTGGCGAACACCACGCCGAACAGGAAGTCGTTCCAGATCTGGGTGAACTGCCAGATCAGGCAGACCATGATGATCGGCACCGACATCGGCAGCAGGATCTTGCCGAAGATGGTGAAGAACCCCGCGCCATCCAGGCGCGCGGCCTTGACCAGGGCATCCGGCACGCTGACGTAGTAGTTGCGAAAGAACAACGTGGTGAAGGCCAGGCCGTAGACCACGTGCACCAGCACCAGGCCGGTGGTGGTGTTGGCCAGACCGAACCGGCCAAGGGTGAACGAGGCCGGCAGCAGCACGGTCTGGAACGGCAGGAAGCAGCCGAACAGCAACAGGCCGAAGAACAGCTGCGAACCGCGAAAGCGCCACATCGACAGCACATAGCCGTTCAGCGCGCCGATCAGGGTGGAGATCAGTACCGCCGGCACGGTGATCTTCACCGAGTTCCAGAAATAGCCACCCACGGTGTCCCAGGCCTTGATCCAGCCGATGCCATCGACCACCTGGGGCCAGCTCAAAAGGTTGCCGGTGCGGATATCCTCGGGGGTCTTGAAGCTGGTGAGCAGCATCACCACCAGCGGCACCAGGTACACCGCCGCCGCCAGCAGCAGCGTGGCGTAGATGGCGATCCGGTTGAAATTCAGGCGCGGCCTGGCGAGCGAATCAGTCATGGCGCTTGCCTCGCAGTTCGGAATACAGGTACGGCACCAGGATGGTCAGCACCGCGCCCAGCATCAGCATGGCGCTGGCCGAACCGATGCCCATCTGGCCACGGCTGAAGGTGAAGGAGTACATGAACATCGCCGGCAGGTCGGACGAGTAGCCAGGGCCGCCGGCGGTCATCGCCGCCACCAGGTCGAAGCTCTTGATCGCGATATGGGCCAGGATCATGAAGGCACTGAAGAACACCGGGCGCAGGCTCGGCAGGACGATCTTCAGGTAGATGGTCGGCAGGCTGGCGCCGTCCACCTGCGCCGCACGGATGATCGACTGGTCGACACCCCGCAGGCCGGCCAGGAACATTGCCATGACGAAACCCGAGGCCTGCCATACGGCGGCGATCACCAGGCAGTAGACCACGCGATCCTGGTCCACCAGCCAGTCCAGGCGAAAGCCTTCCCAGCCCCAGTCGCGCAGCATCTTGTCCAAGCCCAGGCCGGGATTGAGCAGCCATTTCCAGGCGGTACCGGTGACGATCATCGACAGCGCCATGGGGTACAGGTAGACGGTGCGGATAAAGCCCTCGCGGCGGATGCGCTGGTCCAGCAACACCGCCAGGAATACCCCCAGCACCAGGCTGATGCCAATGAACAAGCCGCCGAACAGCGCCAGGTTCTTGCTCGCCACCCACCAGCGGTCGTTGTCCATCAGCCGCAGGTACTGCTGCAAGCCGACCCACTTGTAGCTCGGCATGAAGCTGGAGTTGGTGAAGGACAGAATGAAGGTCCAGATGATGTAGCCATAAAAGCCCACCAGCACGATCACCATGCTCGGCGCCAGCACCAGCTTGGGCAACCAGCGCTGCAAGGCATCCAACGGCGAGGCTTTGCTGAAAACCGCCACAGAGCTCATCGAGATAATCCAGTGTGAAGGAGTGAGTATCCGCAGGAACGAGGCTCGCCCGCGAATGGGCACCGACACTCAAGTCGATGCCCACCGATGCACCGCCTTCGCGGGCAAGCCTCGCTCCTGCCAGGGAGAGCGTTTCGGGAATGGCCACAGGTACGCCTGCGGCCCGGACCTCACTGCGCGGCCTTGACCGCCGACGCCAGTTGCGCACTGGCCTTGGCCGGGTCCGCATCCTTGTCGTTCATGAAGTTGGTCACCACATCGAAGATCGCCCCCTGCACCGCCAGGGACGTGGCCATGTTGTGCGCCATGCTCGGCTGCAGCCCGCCGGTCTTCTCGTCCGCCAGGAAGTCCTTGGCGGCGGCCTGGGCGCAGGAGTCGAAACCTTCGGCGTCCATGGCGTTGAGCATGTCGGTGCGCACCGGGATCGAGCCCTTGTTGATGCTGAAGACTTTCTGGAAGTCCTTGCCCAGGGCGACCTTGGCCAGGTCCTGCTGGGCGGCGATGTCGCCCTTGCGGTCGGCCTTGAGCTTGAACACGGCCAGGGAATCGATGTTGTAGGTGAAGGCCTTGTCGGTGCCCGGGAACGGCACGCACTGGTAATCCTTGCCGGCGACCTTCTTGGCCGCGGTCCATTCGCTCTTGGCCCAGTCGCCCATCATCTGCATCCCGGCCTTGCCGTTGATCACGTCGGCGGCGGCGATGTTCCAGTCACGCCCGGCACGGTTGGGGTCCATGTAGCCGGAGAGCTTCTTCAGCTCGGCGAAGGTCTTGGTCATCTCCGGGCCTGCCAGGGTCTTCTGGTCCAGGTCCACCAGGGCCTTCTTGTAGCCTTCGGCGCCCATCACCGAGAGCACCACGTCTTCGAATACGGTGCTGTCCTGCCAGGGCTGGCCACCGTGGGCCAGGGCGATGAAGCCGGCGGCCTTGAGCTTGTCGCCGGCGGCATAGAATTCTTCGAGGGTGGTGGGCGCCTTGGCGATCCCGGCCTTCTTGAACACCTCGGGGTTGATCCACAGCCAGTTGACCCGGTGGATGTTCACCGGCACGGCCACGTAGTCACCTTCGTACTTGACGGTATTGGCCACCTTGGGTGAAAGCAGGCCGTCCCAATTCTCGCTCTTGGCCACGTCCTTGAGGGTATCGGTGCTGAGCAGGCCGGTGCTGCCCCATTCCTGGATGTCCGGGCCCTTGATCTGCGCCACACCGGGCGGGTTGCCGGCCACGGCGCGGCTCTTGAGCACGGTCATCGCGGTGGAACCGCCACCGCCGGCCACGGCGCCGTCCTTCCAGGTGAAACCGTCTTTCTCCACCTGGGCCTTGAGCACATCGACCGCAGCCTTTTCACCACCGGACGTCCACCAATGGACCACTTCCACGGAACCTTTGGAATCGGCGGCCAGGGCACTCAGGGGGAACAGGGAGGCAAGGGAAATGACAGTGGCGAGGCGAGAAATCGCATTCATCTGAAGTACCTTTCTTGTTGTTATGCATGCAAGTCTGGTGCTTGCGCTGCAAACGAGTCTAAACAGCCTAGTCCAGCGCCCGGGTAACGAAGCGATGGGGAAATGTCACCGCATGGTTACACAGAGCCCGTGGCAGGCACTCGGGCCAGGGCCGAAGCCATGCTCGGCGCCAGCGGCAGGCGTGGAATCAGCACGGCCTGCCAGGCGTGATAAAGGTCCGGCTTGCCGCCCCAGATTTCTGCCGCAGGGCGGTTATCCAGACCCAGCTCGTGGTGCCAGCTGCCGAACTCGCGGTCGATGAAATGCGCCTGGCAGAACTCCCAGAAAACCCGATACCAGGTCTCGTAGCGCTCCTCTGCGGTGCGCCTGAGCAGGGCACTGGCGGCGGCGCTGGCTTCGGCGTGGGTCCAGTGCAGGCGCTGGCGCACCACCGGGCGGTTGTCCCAGTCCAGGGTGTAGACGATGCCCGGGGCGCCATCCACGTTCCAGCCGTGACGGCAGTTGCTGTCGAACAGGCGCTGGGCATCCAGCACCAGCCAGCCAGGGGTCAGCATTCCGGCCTGGCCCCGCGCGGCCTCCAAGTGCAGCAACAGCCGCGCCCACTCGAATCCGTGGCCCGGCGTGGTGCCGAAGGGGCGAAAACCATCGGCGGGACAGTCCCGGTTGTAATCGCGCAAGGGCTGCCAATCCAGGTCGAAGTGCTCGACCACCATGAAGTCGTTGGCCGCGGCATGGCCGTGGATCAAGCGCTCGGCGATGCGCAGGGCGCGGCTGAGCCAGCGCGGGTCCTGGGTGACATCGGCCAGGGCGAGAAAGGCCTCGGTGGCGTGCATGTTGCTGTTGGCCCCGCGATAGGCCTCCTGTTCGCTCCAGTCGCGGCTGAAGGACTCGATCACCGCGCCCTCCTGCTCGCTCCAGAAATGCTCCTCGATCACGCCGACCGCCTGCTCCAGCAAGGCCTCGGCCCCCGGGCGCCGGGCCACCACCGCGGAACTGGCGGCCAGGGCGACGAAGGCATGCAAGTAGGCAGCCTTGCCGCCATTGCCGTCGGCCTGCCCGGCCACCGCGAACCAGCCGCCATGCTCGGCATCGCGCAGTGGACCTAAGAGCGCCGCGACGCCGTGGTCCACCAGCTCGGCAAAGCCAGGCAGCCCCTGGATATGGGCCATGGCGAAGCTGTGGGTCATGCGCGCGGTATTCATGGTTTCGGCCCGGGCGCCAGCAGGCAGGCAGCCCCGGGCATCCAGGTTGCCGAAGCCCTCGGCAAGCCGCGAAGCCTTGGCGAAATCCAGCAGCCGCAGGCCCTCGGCGGCCAGCCAGCTGTGGTGTGCGGGAGCGTTCAGCCAACTGCTGAACGGCAGGGAAAGAGGTTCCATGGACGACCTGTTGTTGTTCTTGTCGAAGGCTTGAGTCTAATCAAGCCAAGGTTCGCCCCAGGTAACGAAGGACACGGCAAATGTCACCAGGTCGTGACAAACCAGCGGGCGCCGGTAGGAGCGCAGCTTGCTCGCGATGCGCGATAACGCGCCCTGCCAGGCATGACGCTTGCCCGGCAAGCCTCGCTGCTACAGGAGAAGAAGAGTTGTTCAGTCCGCGAAACGCGGCAGGTACAAGGTCACCCGCAGGCCACCTTCGCGCAGGTTCTGCAAGCTGACTTCCCCGCCATGGCTATGGGCGATGTTGCGCGCGATGCCCAGCCCCAGGCCGTAGCCCTGTTGCTGGCCGGCCAGGCGAAAGTGCGGCTCGAAGACCTGCTCCAGCCGCTGCTGGGGCACGCCGGGGCCCTCGTCGTCCACGTGCAGGATGAAGGCGCCGGCGTCATCCTCGATATGCAGGTGGGCGTTCTGCCCATATTTCAGGGCATTGTCGATCAGATTGCCCATGCAGCGCTTGAGCGCCAGGGGCTTGCCCGGGTAGCTGGCCAGGGCCCGTCCCTGCTGGGTCACCCGGCCATTGCCGGCGGGCGCCAGGTAAGGTTCCACCAGGCAATCGAGCACCTGGTTCAAGTCCACCGGCTCGATGTTCTCGTGGATGTCGGTGTCCTTGACGCATTGCAGTGCGCCCTTGACCAGCAGCTCCAGCTCATCGAGGTCGCGGCCGAACTTGGCTTGCAGTTGTTCGTCTTCCAGCAGCTCCACCCGCAACCGCAGGCGGGTGATGGGAGTGCGCAAGTCATGGGAGATGGCGCTGAACAGCTGGCTACGCTCGGTCAGGTAGCGGCTGATGCGCTCGCGCATGCTGTTGAAGGCCCTCGCCACCTCCACCACCTCGCTGCCGCCGCCCGGCGCCACCGGCTGCACATCGGCGCCCAGGGACAGCTCGCGGGCGGCCCGGGCCAGGCGCTTGAGGGGCCGGCTCTGCCAGTGCACCAAGAGGCCGATGAACAACAACAGGAAGCAGCTGGTCAGCAGGATGAACCACACCTGCTGCGCCGGCAGGCCCTGCTCCTCGAGGCTGGTGTAGGGCTCGGGCAGCAATGAAGCGATATACAGCCACTCGCCCGGGGCCATCTGGATCTGGGTCACCAGCACTGGCGGGTTCACCGGCTCCAGGGTCAGGGCGTAGTGGGCCCAGGACCGTGGCAGCTCGTCGAGCTTCAAGCCTCCATTGAAGATCCGCAAATCGTCGGGCCGTACGAAGGTCACGGAGATATCCGCATCGTTGCCCAGGGACTGGCGCAGCACCTGCTCCACCGCCTGCAATACCGCCTCCTTGCGCGGCGTGGCCGGCAACACCTGCATGTCCAGCGGCTTGTCGTTGAGGGTCACGACAAAACGCGTGCCGCCCATGCTGCGCAACTGATCGAGCACCAGCGGCCGATAGGCCACCGGTAGCGAACGCAGGTAACTGACGCTGGCGGTCATCGAATGGGCCAGGCTGCGGGCGCTGGTCACCAGGCCCTCGAGCTGGGTGGCGCGCAACTGCGAGACCCAGATCACGCTGGACAGGGCCTGGGCCAGCAGCACCACCAGCAGGGTCAGCAACAGCATCCGGCCCAACAGCGAACGCGGCATGGGCATCCGCTGCAGGCAGCCCTTGAGGGTTTCAGCGAGCACAGTCAGCGACCACATTGGCCGCCAGCTGGTAGCCGCTGCCGCGCACCGTGCGAATCAGCCGCGGCGGTTTTTCCGTGTCCCGCAGGCGTTGGCGCAAACGGCTGACCGCCATGTCGACGATGCGATCCAGGGGCATCAGGTCGCGGCCACGGGTGGCATTGCCGATGGTGTCGCGGTCGAGGATTTCCTGGGGATGATCGAGAAACAGCTTGAGCAGGGCGAAGTCGGCGCCGGAGAGGATCACTTCCTCGCCGTCATTGTGGAACAGGCGGTGGCTGATCACGTCCAGGCGCCACTCGTCGAAGCACAGTACTTCGCCGCCAGCCCGTTCCTGGGCGAATTGCGCGCGGCGCAACAAGGCCTTGATCCGTGCCTGCAACTCACGAGGGCTGAACGGCTTGCCCAGGTAGTCATCGGCCCCCAGCTCCAGGCCGATGACCCGGTCGGCTTCATCGGAGCTGGCGGTGAGCATGATGATCGGCACCTGGCCGCGCTTGGGGTGCTGGCGAATCCAGCGACACAGGCTGAAACCGTCTTCGTCGGGCAGCATCACGTCGAGGATCACCAGGTCGCTGGGCGCCTCGTTCAGGGCCTGGCGAAAACCCGCGCCATCGGCGGTGCTGCGCACCTGGAAACCGCAACGGCTGAGATAAGTCTCCAGCAGCTCGCGGATTTCCTGATCGTCGTCGACCAACAAGATCGACCTACTGACTGAACTCACCCATGCCGTCCTTTGTTGTTGTCATGAATGGAGGGCGATTATGCCTGTTCCAGGGCCACCCCGGCGCCGGTCAGTCCGGAATAGGGCGCGGTCACCAGCCACACCGGGATGCCCTTGAAGTAGTCGCTCATGCAGCCCTTGTCGGCAAAGCTCTTGGCGAAGCCGCTCTGGATGAAAAAATCGGCAAAACGCGGGATCACCCCACCGACGATGTACACCCCGCCCCGGCCACCGGTGGTCAGCACGTTATTGCCCGCCACCCGGCCCAGCCAGCAACTGAACTGTTCCAGTACCTCGCGGGCGATAGGGTCGCCGGCCAACCCCGCGGCAGTAATCGCCTCGGGGGTATCCAGGCGCGGCTCGTGGCCGTCCACTGCGCAGATGGCCCGGTAGACCCGGGGCAGGCCGCCGCCGCTGAGGGCGGTCTCGGCGCTGACATGGCCGATTTCGTCGTGGATGTGTTGCCAGAGCTGGGTTTCCCGGGGGCTGCTCAAGGGCAGGTCGACATGCCCACCCTCCCCTGGCAGGGCCATGTAGCGGCCATCGCCGAAGTTCAGCAGGGTGCCCACGCCCAGGCCGGTGCCCGGGCCGATCACCACCGCCGGACGCAACGGCTCGGCAACGCCCTCGCAGACCACGCGGAATTCATCCGGTTGCAGCCGGGTCATGCCCAGGGCCATGGCCGAGAAATCGTTGACCAGCAGCAAGCGCTCGACCTGCAGCGCCTGGCAGAACGCCTGGCGGCTGAGGTGCCAGTGATTGTTGGTGAAGCGGAACTCGTCGCCGCTGACCGGCCCGGCCACCGACAGGCACACCGAACCCACCGCGCCCAGGGCCAGGCCCTGTTCTTTCAGGTAGGCCTTGATGGCATCTTCCGGACAGCTGTAGTCCGCCGTGGCATGGACCTGGATCGCGTCCAGCTGTTGGTCTTTCCACAACGCGAACCGGGCGTTGGTGCCGCCGATATCACCGACCAGGGCCAGTTTCAATTCAGTGTCTCCAGGGCAGAAGTGAAGGCGCTGGCGCCCTGCTCTGCCGAGCTGAAGGCCATGCGCATGAAGGCGAAGAGTTCGCGGCCGGTGCCGACGTTGTTGCCCAAGAGGCCCTTGGCCGGCTCGCGGGCGGCGAACTGTTCGGCGTCCACCTTAAGCTCCAGGGTGCCCTTGACGCCATCCACACGAATGATGTCGCCGTCCCGCACCCGGGCCAGCGCCCCGCCGACCTGGGCTTCGGGGCTGACGTGGATGGCCGCCGGGATCTTGCCCGAGGCGCCGGACATGCGCCCGTCGGTGACCAGCGCCACCTTGAAGCCACGGTCCTGCAGCACACCAAGGAATGGAGTCATCTTGTGCAGCTCGGGCATGCCATTGGAGCGCGGGCCCTGGAAACGCATCACCGCCACGAAGTCTTTCTCCAACTGGCCGGCCTTGAAGGCGTCGGCCAGGTCCTGCTGGTCCTGGAACACCATGGCCGGAGCCTCGACGACCTGGTGCTCGGGAGCCACGGCGGAGACCTTCATCACTCCGCGCCCCAGGTTGCCTTCCATGACCCGCAGTCCGCCTTCCGGCGAGAAGGCCCGGGCCACCGGACGCAGGATGCTTTCGTCGAGGCTCTCGATCGGGCCGTCGCGCCATACCAGCTTGCCGTTGTCCAGGAATGGCTCCTGGGTATAGCGGCTCAGGCCGGGGCCAGCCACGGTGTTGACGTCTTCGTGGAGCAGCCCGGCCTCCAGCAGTTCGCGAATCAGGAACGACATGCCGCCGGCGGCCTGGAAGTGGTTGATGTCGGCCTTGCCGTTGGGATAGACGTGGGACAGGGTCGGCACAACCTCGGACAGGTCGGCCATGTCCTGCCAGGTCAGCTGGATGCCCGCAGCCTGGGCGATGGCCGGCATGTGCAGAGTGTGGTTGGTGGAGCCGCCGGTGGCGTGCAGGGCGACGATGGAGTTGACCAGGCAACGCTCGTCGACGATTTCACCAATGGGCGTGAAGGCGCCGCTCTGGCGGGTCAGGCGGGTGACCTGTTGCGCCGCCTCATGGGTCAGGGCGTCGCGCAACGGCGTGTTGGGGTTGACGAAGGACGCGCCGGGCAAATGCAGGCCCATGACCTCCATCAGCAACTGGTTGGTGTTGGCGGTGCCATAGAAGGTGCAGGTGCCCGGGCTGTGGTAGGACTTCATCTCCGATTCCAGCAGTTCTTCGCGACTGGCCTTGCCTTCGGCATAGCGCTGGCGCACATCGGCCTTCTGCTTGTTGGAGATCCCCGAGACCATGGGGCCACCGGGGACGAAAATCATCGGCAGGTGGCCGAAGCGCAGGGCTCCCATCATCAGGCCAGGGACGATCTTGTCGCAGATACCGAGCATCAGGGCGGCATCGAACATGTTGTGCGACAGCGCTACCGCCGTGGACAACGCAATGACCTCGCGGCTCGGCAGGCTCAGCTCCATCCCCGCCTCGCCCTGGGTCACGCCATCGCACATGGCCGGGGTACCACCGGCGAACTGGCCCACCGAACCGATCTCGCGCAGGGCCTTCTTGATCAACTCGGGGAAATGCTCGTAGGGCTGGTGCGCCGACAACATGTCGTTATATGACGAAACAATCGCCACGTTGGCCGCGTTCATCATCCGCAGGCTGTGCTTGTCTTCGGCGCCACAACCGGCCACCCCATGGGCGAAGTTCGCGCATTGCAGCTTGCCGCGCTGCGGACCGTCGCTGGCTGCACCGCGAATCAGGGCGAGATAGGCCTGGCGAGTGGCGCGACTACGGGCGATGAGCCGTTCGGTGACCTCAAGAACGCGGGGATGCATGTGTAGAACTCCAGGCTAACGGATGTGGCGACCTGTTTGTCTATGCTGGTCCAAAGTCCCGCCGCTGGGGGGCAGAGGAGGAAATTCCTGACCATTCGGACCAGTTGATTCAGGTCACTCGTTGTAGATAAGACAAAATACTGCCACTAAAAAGGCTTGTTTTCTATTTCTATGCGAATAATCTTGTAATTCCAACAACAAATCCTACGACAGGCGCTTACCCATGACTCTTCGAATCGCAATCAATGGTTTTGGCCGCATCGGCCGCAACGTCCTGCGCGCACTCTATACCCAAGGCTATCGCCAGGATCTGCAGGTCGTCGCCATCAACGATCTCGGAGACAGCGCTATCAATGCCCACCTGCTCAAGCACGACACTGTCCACGGCCTGTTCGACGCCGATATCCAGCATGACCAGGAGAGCCTGACCGTCAATGGCGACCGTATCGCGGTCAGCGCCATCCGCAACCCGGCCGAGCTGCCCTGGGCCGCAGAGAAGATCGACGTGGTGTTCGAATGCACCGGGCTGTTCACCGACCGGGCCAAGGCCGCTGCCCATCTTACTGCCGGCGCACGCAAAGTGATCATCTCGGCTCCGGCCAAGGGCGCCGATGCCACCGTGGTCTACGGGGTCAACCATGACATCCTGCGCCAGTCGCACCAGATCATCTCCAACGCCTCCTGCACCACCAACTGCCTGGCCCCGGTGGCCCAGGTGCTGCATCGCGAGGTGGGGATCGAGAACGGCCTGATGACCACCATCCACGCCTACACCAACGACCAGAACCTCACCGACGTCTATCACACCGACCCCTACCGCGCTCGCTCCGGCACCCAGAACATGATCCCGAGCAAGACCGGCGCAGCCGAAGCCGTAGGCCTGGTGCTGCCGGAGCTGGCCGGCAAGCTGACTGGCATGGCGGTGCGGGTGCCGGTGATCAACGTCTCCCTGGTGGACCTGACCGTGACCCTCAAGCGCGACACCAGCGCCGAGGAAGTCAACGCGCTGCTCAAGAGCGCCAGCCAGCATTCGAAGATCCTCGGCTACAACACCCTGCCGCTGGTTTCCAGCGACTTCAACCACAACCCGCTGTCGTCGATCTTCGACGCCAACCACACCAAGGTCAGCGGCGGTCGCCTGCTCAAGGTCCTGGCCTGGTACGACAACGAGTGGGGGTTCTCCAACCGCATGCTGGATAACTGCCTGGCCCTGTGCAACGCCGAATGATCGGCTGACCATCGGCCGACGGCAGAGGCTCCCGCCAGGAGATTGTCAACTGCCTGGCGGGATGGCCCACACAAGGCTTGACCACGGATGTATATGACAATCATTATCATCCGCTAAAAAATGGATCAGGCCTTGCTGTGAGTCAGACGCACTTCAACCACGTATTCCTCACTCAACGAACTTCTCTGCTGCGTACGCTGGAGCGGATGGTCAACAACCACAGCACCGCCGAAGACTTGCTGCAAGAGACCTACCTGCGCGTGACCCGGGCGCTTGCCGAGCGAACCATCACCCACCTGGAACCCTTCGTGTTCCAGACCGCCCGCAACCTGGCGCTCGACCACCTGCGGGCCCGGCGCATCCAGGACCGGACCCTGCTCGAGGACGTACCGCAGCAGGTACTGGAGAGCGTCGCGGCGCCCACCAGCAGCGCCGAGGATGCTGCCCATGCCGAACAACTGCTGGAACGCCTGAACCTCAGCCTGGGCCAGCTCAGCACCCGCCAACAACGGATCTTCATCCTCAGCCGCCTGCACGGCCAGAGCTACCAGGAGATCGCCGACGAACTGGGGGTCTCCCCGAGCACGGTACAAAAGGAACTGAAACTGATCATGGCCATCTGCATCGGTGTCGCCGAACGCCTCGAAGGCCAATGAGCCTCGACGACCAGGCAGAATGACTGCGTCGGCCCCGGGGCTTTTGCTACCCTTGCCCGGCTTTCGCTCTCTCTTGAAAAAACAGCTGCGCACAGACGTGGCCGAGGAACACCCGTGACGGACTTTCACAGCGCCGAGCCCCCCACCCCTGCCGGCCAGAATCCGAATATCCAGGCCATGGACCAGGCCCTGGACTGGCTGATCGAACTGGAACACCCGACCCAGGAACAGATAAGTCGCTTCCACCAGTGGCTGGCGGCGTCACCGCTCAACGCCCAGGCCTTCACCAAGGCCCAGGCCATCTGGGATGGTCCGCAAGTGGCACAGTCCGCCCTGGCCCTGGCCGCTCCCGCGAAGGCCTCGCCCCTGGCCCGCCTGCGCCCACATTGGAAACCGCTGGCCACCGCCGCCGTGCTGGTCCTTGGATTGTTCAGCTTCAGCAACCTGCCCCTGCGCCTGCAGGCAGACCACCTGACCCTGGTGGGCGAACGCCAGCGCCTGCAACTCGAGGACGGCTCCCGGGTGCTGCTCAACACCAACTCGGCGTTCTCCAGCGATGTCGACGAGCACCGGCGCACCGCGCGGTTGTACCAGGGCGAAGCGTTCTTCGAGATCCCGGGCAATCGCGGGCTGCCCCTGGAACTGGAGGCCGGCCCGGTACGCGCCAGCGTGCGCGATACCACCTTCGCCGTGCGCTACCTGGATGGCATCGCCCAGGTCCAGGTCCAGCGCGGGGATGTCGATCTGCGCGCCACCCAAGCCGACCAGAGCCTGCGCCTGAGCGCCGGCGAAAGCGTAAGGGTCGGCCCCCAGGGTTTCGACCAACCGGCCAAGCTCGACGCCGGCAAGGAGCTGGCCTGGGTCGAAGGTCGCCTGGTGTTCGAAAACTGCCCGCTGAGCCAGGTCCTGGCCGAGTTGCGCCGTTACTATCCAGGCTGGATCGTCAACACCAACGAACAGTTGGCCAGTGTCGCGGTGACCGGCAACTACCGCCTGGACCAGCCCCTGGACGTGGTTCGCTCCCTGGCCCACATCACCTCGGCACGAATGTCGGAGCTGCCGGCGCTGGTGATTCTCAATTGAGAACAATTATTTTTACGCGATAGCCACAGGTCGTACGTCTCGTTATAGCCAATGCAATTGATTCGCATTTTTGAATGTAAATCTGCACACCTATAAAAGATTCGTGCGACCCGGAGCGCTTTCGATGTCTTCTCGCCTCAACAGCCGATCCTCAGTTCCTCACTCCCGCCTGCATCACTGCACCCTGTCTCTGCTCACCGCGGCCATCCTGCTGGCCGGTGCCCAGGCCGCACCGGCGCTGGCCGACCAGCGTGCGGCGCCCGCCAGCCAGCGCATGGGCAACTACACCTTCGCCATTGCCCAACAACCCCTGGTATCGGCCCTCAACGCCTTCACCAGCGTCACTGGCTGGCAGGTAGGCCTGCCGGCCGAATTGGGCAAGGACGTGGTTTCTCCGGGAGTACGCGGTGCGCTGACGCCGGAGAAAGCCCTGGACCGGCTGCTGGCCGGCACCAACCTGAGCTATCGCAAGTTGGGCAACAACAACATCGTCCTGGAGAAACGCAGCAATCCCAATGCGGTGAACCTGCAACAGGTGACCATCAGCGCCACTCGCCAGGAACAGGACATCAACTCGGTACCGAGCACAGTGAGCGTGCACACCCGGGAAGAACTCGACCGCCAGAACGTCACCAACATCAAGGACCTGGTGCGCTACGAACCCGGGGTTTCGGTGGGCGGTGCCGGTCAGCGCGCCGGCATCAGCGGCTACAACATCCGCGGCATCGACAGCAATCGGATCCTGACCCAGGTCGACGGCGTCGAAGTCCCGAACCAGTTCTTCAGCGGCCCCTACGCCAAGACCAACCGCAACTACGTCGACCCGGAAATCGTCAAGCGCGTGGAAATCCTCCGCGGCCCGGCCTCGGTGCTGTACGGCAGCAACGCCATCGGCGGCGCGGTCAGCTACTACACCCTGGACCCCGACGACATCATCAAGCCCGGCCAGGACTTCGGTGCCCGCTTGAAGACCGGCTACAGCTCGGCCAATGACAGCTGGTTGAAATCCGGGACCTTTGCCGGCCGTGTAAACGAGTTCGACGGGCTGCTGCACCTGAGCCAGCGTGACGGCCACGAAACCGAATCCTATGGCGGCAACAACGGCACGGGCCTGGCGCGCACCGCCGCCAACCCGGAAGACACCCGCACCACCAATGTGCTGGCCAAGCTCGGCTGGAACTATGCAGACAATGCACGCCTGGGCCTGACCTACGAAAGATACAAGGACGATCGTGATACCGATCAGAAAAGCTCCTATGGCGGCCCCTTCGACAAAGGCAAACCTGCGATTCCCGGCAATATCCTGCCCGGAGGCATGTATCAATGGCGCAAGGGCAACGACACCCTCACCCGCGAGCGGTTCGGCCTGGAGCACAACTTCGCCCTGGACAGCCTCCTGGCGGACAACATCAAGTGGAGCCTGAACCATCAGGTCGCCAAGACCACCCAGGGCACAGAGGAGTTCTACTACCCCATTACTCGTAAGGTCCTGCGCACCCGTGAAACCAAATACGAGGAACAACAATGGGTGTTCGATGCTCAGTTGGACAAGGCGTTCGCTATCGCTGAAACCGATCACCAACTGACCTACGGCACCACGCTCAAACGCCAGAAAGTCACCGGTTCGCGTACTGGCAACGGTGTCTGCCTGAGCGTCGGTCGCGGTTGCCCGAGCGTTGGAGCCATCAGCACTGCCGACGTGCTGAACAAGTCCAGTGACTTCCCTGACCCAACCATCAACAGCTACGCGCTGTTCGCCCAGGACCAGATCAGCTGGAATGCCTGGACCTTCACCCCGGGCCTGCGCTACGACCACATCCAGCTCAAGCCACACATGACCCAGGAGTTCCTCAATGCCGTCAATCCCAAAGGTACGACCCAGGTCAATGTCGAGGAAAAGACCTGGCACCGGGTCTCGCCAAAATTCGGCCTGACCTACGCCTTCGACGAGCACTACACAGCCTATGGCCAGTATGCCGAGGGCTTCCGCACGCCGTCGGCCAAGGCGCTCTACGGGCGCTTTGAAAACCTCGCGGACGGTTATGTGGTCGAGCCCAACTCCAACCTCAAGCCGGAAACCAGCAAGGGCATCGAGACCGGCTTGCGTGGCAACTTCGCTGCCGGCTCCTTCGATGTATCGGTGTTCTACAACCAGTACCGCGACTTCATCAACGAAGATGCGATCAACCCAGGCGCGCAACAGACGGCGGTCATCCAGAGCAATAACATCAAGCGCGCCACCATCAAGGGCGCGGAGGCCAAGGGCCGCTTGAACCTGGATGCCCTCGGTGCACCCCAGGGCCTGTACAGCATCGGTTCGGTGGCCTATGCCCACGGGCGCAACAATGACAATGGCGAGCCGATCAACAGTGTCAACCCGCTCAAGGGCGTGTTCGGCCTGGGCTACGACCAGGACGACTACGGCGCGTTGCTGAGCTGGACCCTGGTCAAGCGCAAGGACCGGGTCGACAGCACCACTTTCAAGGCTCCGGATGGCGCCAGTAGCCAGTTCAAGACGCCCGGCTTCGGCATCCTCGACCTCACCGGCTTCTACAAGGTCACCGACGACCTGACCGTCAATGCCGGCCTGTACAACCTGACCGACAAGAAATACTGGAACTGGGACGACGTGCGCGGCTACGACGGTGCGGGTGAAGCTGGCGCCACGGCCCCGGCCAACCTCGACCGCCTGACCATGCCGGGCCGTAACTTCTCGGTGAACCTGGTCTGGGATATCTGACCCAGCTGCTCCTCACTGCTCTTTTTCATCAAGGGCAGTGAGGATTTTTTACTGTGTCGCGTCTTCTTGTTCGTCTAGTTATAACTGCCTCTCATTCTCAAGGACATCGGTATGACCGCCCAGGCTTGCGCCCAACCTCACCACCTGCGTTCCCAACGCCTGAACCAGATCACCCACGAGCCGCATTCCAAGCTCGATGCCCTGGTCAAGGCCCACGCGCCCTTCGAAACCCAGGGCGCCTTCGCCCGTTTCGTGGTGGCCCAGTACCTGTTCCAGTCGGAACTGGTGGAGCTGTACAACGATCCCGAGCTGATCGCGATCGTCCCTGACCTGGCCGAGCGTTGCCGCGCCGAAGCGGCCAAGGCCGACCTCGCCGACCTGGACACCGAAGTACCGGCGCCGGTTGCCGGTGCCGTGCGCAACCCGAGCAAGGCCGAGGCCCTGGGCTGGATCTTCGTTTCCGAGGGCTCCAAGCTTGGTGCCGCGTTCCTGATCAAGCGCGCCGTGGGCCTGGGCCTGAGCGAAACCTTCGGTGCCCGCCACCTGGGCGAACCGGCCGGTGGCCGTGCCGAAGGCTGGAAGACCTTCACTCGCATCCTCGACGGCCTGGAGTTCAGCGCCGAGGAAGAAGCAGCGGCGGAAAAAGGCGCCCTGGATGCCTTCAATCGCTTCACCGTGTTGCTGGAACAGGCTTACTCCAGCGCGGCACAACCGGCCTGATCCCCGCGACTGTGGCCAGGGCACGGTGGAGTGTCCTGGCCCACAGCGGTATCCTCTGCCGCGGCCCGTCTCGCGGATCAGCCGTACCACGCGTTACCTCAGCATCGACGCCATGACCCCCATTCGCCCCCCCGCTTCGAAAATCTCCCGCCTGCTGTTCGGCGCGCTGGCCTATGTCAGCCTGGCCATCGGCCTGATCGCCATCGTGGTACCGGGCCTGCCGACCACCGAGTTCATCCTGCTGGCCGCCTGGGCCGCCACCAAGAGCTCGCCGCGCCTGAGCGCCTGGATGGAGAACCATCGCCTGTTCGGGCCGATCCTGAGCAACTGGCGCAATGGCCGGATCGTCAGCCGCAAGGCCAAGGTCAGCGCCACCATCAGCATGCTGCTGTGCGCCGGCCTGATGCTGGGCCTGCTCAACCACCACTGGACCCTGTATGCCGCCATCGCCGGGATGACCCTGGGCAACCTGTGGATCTGGTCACGTCCCGAGAGCCTGGCGCAGGCCTCCTGAAGCCCCTTATCTGGCTGCTATGCCCTGTGCCTTGGGGCATTTATGTCAAGGGCATGACCGTTCGTCGGCGGCGCCTCACGCAAAGATCGCCCTAGCCGATGTTCCGGGCATGGCGCTGAAATGGACTTGGCGAGCGGAGTCATCCGACTCCGTGCTTTCCATCTGTCCTTTCGCGAGATCGCCCCATGTTCGACTCTCTCTCCATTCGCCTGAAGATCGTGCTGCTGTCCGGATTGTGCCTGCTGGGGGTCGTGGCCCTGATCGTCAGCATGAACCTGTACCAGAGCCGGCAGAACAACCAGCTGGTCAACACCTCCAGCACCCGCATGCTGACCGCCGGAGTCGAAGACCTGCTGCAGGCCAAGGCGGCCGACCAGGCGGTGCGCATCCAGAAGACCTTCGGCGAGAGCCAACTGGCGCTCAACGCCCTGGCGGACCAGGTCCGCGACCTGCGCCAGATGGCCAGCAAGCGCGGGCTGGAAGCCTCGGCCCTGCGCGAGGAACTCAACCACAGCCTCAAGACCGCCTTCGAGCGCAACGCCAAGGTGCTCGGTATCTGGCTGGCCTACGAACCCAACGCCCTGGATGGCAAGGACAACGAGTTCACCAATGATGCGGCTCGCTCGTCCAACGAGCGCGGGCGCTTCGCCACCTATTGGAGCCGCTCCGGCGGCCAGGGGCTCAATACCGTGATGACCGAGGGTGACCTGACCAGGACCACCCTCAACCTCAGCGGCACGCCCTACAACATCTGGTACACCTGCCCCCGGGACAACCGCCGCACCTGCCTGCTCGATCCTTATGCCGACACCATCGGCGAGGACAAGAAGCAGGTACTGATGACCACCATCTCCCTGCCGTTGCTGGCAGACGGCAAGGTAATCGGGGTGATGGGCATCGACATCGCCCTGGACTCGCTCCAGGCTGCCGCCGGCGAAGCCCAGCGATTCCTGTTCGATGGCGCCGGGCACATGATGATCGTCGCCGGCAGCGGCTTGCTGGCGGCGGTCGGCGCCGATGCCGGCCAGGTGGGCAAGAACATCAACGATACCCTGGGCACAGAGGGCAAGGACCTGCTCGCGGCGGTGACCGGCAACCAGGCCAAGACCCTGCAGCAAGGCGAGCTGATCCGCTCGGTCTACCCTTTCAGCCCGATCGCCGATGCCAAGCCCTGGGGCGTGACCATCGACCTGCCCCGGCAGGTGCTGCTGGCCGACTCGGTGAAGCTGCAGACACTGCTGGACGAAGCCCAGACCAGCGGCACGCTCAAGACCGTGCTGGTCGCCATCGGCGCCGGCCTGCTGGGCCTGGCCCTGATCTGGCTCAGCGCGTCGGGCGTGACCAAGCCGATCAACGGCGTGGCGCAGATGCTCAAGGCCATCGCCAGCGGCGATGGCGACCTGACCCAGCGCCTGGACTACAGCAAGAAGGACGAGCTGGGTGAGCTGGTGGGCTGGTTCAACCGCTTCCTCGACAAGCTGCAACCGACCATCGCCCAGATCAAGCAAAGCATCATCGAAGCCCGCGGCACCGCCGACCAGTCTTCGGAAATCGCCCGCCAGACCAGCGAAGGCATGCAGGTCCAGTTCCGCGAAATCGACCAGGTGGCCACTGCCTCCAACGAAATGAGCGCCACCGCCCACGAGGTCGCCAGCAGTGCGGCCAATGCCGCCCAGGCCGCCCGCGGCGCCGACCAGTCGGCCAGGGAAGGCATGACCATCATCGAACGCAGCACCCAGGACATCAGCCTGCTGGCCGACGAGGTGAGCAAGGCGGTGGGCGAAGTCGAGGCCCTGGCGGTGAGCAGCGAGCAGATCGGTTCGGTGCTGGAGGTGATCCGCAGCATCGCCGAGCAGACCAACCTGCTGGCCCTCAACGCCGCCATCGAGGCTGCCCGCGCCGGTGAAAGCGGCCGTGGTTTCGCGGTGGTGGCCGATGAAGTACGCAACCTGGCCAAGCGCACCCAGGACTCGGTGGAAGAGATTCGCGTGGTGATCGAACGCATCCAGAGCGGCACCCGCGACGTAGTGACCACCATGCATGCCAGCCAGAGCCAGGCGCAGAGCAATGCCGGGCAGATCCAGCAAGCGGTCCAGGCCCTGGGCAAGATCAGCGACGCGGTGACGGTGATCAGCGACATGAATTTGCAGATCGCCAGTGCCGCCGAAGAACAGAGCGCGGTGGCCGAAGAGGTCAACCGCAATGTCTCGGCGATCCGCAGCGTCACCGAGACCCTCACCGAACAGGCCAGCGAGTCGGCCCAGGTCAGCAGCCAGCTCAATGCCCTGGCCACCCAGCAGATGCAGCTGATGGACCAGTTCCGCGTCTGAGCCAGGCCCTTGTGACGCGGCAACCCGCGTCACAAGACCCGCGCCTGCGCCTCGACAGGCCAGGGGATTTCAGGGTGCAATGCCCTCCTCTTGTCTCAAGGAGCCGTCCATGTCCCCGCTACTGGCATCCATTCAAGCCGCCCTGGACCTGCCGCCGTCCAATCTCAACGAACAAGGCGAGGGCGCCCTGCCCTCGGCCTTCGCCGTGAGTGACCTGGCCAGCGCCAGCATCGGCGCCGCCGGGCAAGCGCTGGCCGAACTGCTGCACAGCCACACTGGCCGTCGGCCCGTTGTCAGCGTCGATCGGCGCCTGGCCTCGTTCTGGTTCGCCAGCTCGCTGCGTCCCCAGGGTTGGAACCCGCCGGCGCTCTGGGACCCGATCGCCGGCGACTATGCCACCCGCGACGGCTGGATTCGCCTGCATACCAATGCTCCCCATCATCGAGCCGTGGCCGAACACGTCCTGGGCGCCGCCAGCGACCGCGCGACCATGGCCACCCGGGTGGCCGGCTGGAACGCCCTGGAACTGGAGCAGGCCATGGTCGAGCAAGGTGGCTGCGCGGCGCAGATGCGCAGTTGGGCCCAATGGCAGGCCCACCCCCAGGGCCAGACAGTGGCCGGCGAGCCCCTGGTGCACTGGCTGCCCGGTGGCGAACCCCGGGGCAAGGCCTGGAGCGGTTGCAGCGAACGGCCACTGGCCGGGCTCAAGGTCCTGGACCTGACCCGGGTCCTGGCCGGTCCCGTGGCCAGCCGCCTGCTGGCCGGGCTCGGCGCCGACGTGCTGCGCATCGATCCGCCCTGGTGGAACGAACCGGCCGTCGAACCGGAAATGACCCTGGGCAAGCGCTGCGCCCGCCTGGACCTGCACGATCGCCAAGACCGCGCCACCTTCGAAGGCTTGCTGGCCCAGGCCGACCTGCTGCTGCATGGCTACCGCGGCGACGCCCTGGACGGCCTGGGCTATGACAGCGAGCAGCGCCAGCGCCTGGCCCCGGGCCTGATCGAGGTGAGCCTCAACGCCTACGGCTGGAGCGGTCCGTGGCGCAACCGCCGGGGGTTCGACAGCCTGGTGCAGATGAGCAGCGGGATCGCCGAGGCGGGCATGGCCTGGAAGGCTGCGCAACGCCCCACGCCATTGCCGGTCCAGGCCCTGGACCACGCCACCGGCTACCTGATGGCCGCCAGTGCCCTGCGGGCCCTGGATCCGTCCTGGCGCCACGGTGGCCAGGCGCGCCTGTCCCTGGCGCGTACCGCGCAGTTGCTGGTCGAGCATTCAGGCCAGGGGCCAGCCACCAGCGGGTTGCGCGGGGAAGATCAGGACGACCAGGGACTGGTGCTGGAGCAGACCGCCTGGGGTCCGGCCCATCGCTTGCGCGTGCCCCTGCAGATCAGCGGCACGCCGATCCAGTGGGATTGCCCGGCCGGCCCCCTGGGTGCCCATCGCGCCCGCTGGTGGTAGGCGCCTGGCTCCTCAGCTACCCAATGTCCACAGCTGCTGCGCCACATAACCGCGCCAGGGCCGCCAGGCCTCGGCCCGGGCCAGCAGTTGCCGGGCACTGGGCCGCTGGCCCTGGAGGGTGGCCATGGCATTGAGCAGGCCCACATCGGCCGCCGGGAAAGCGTCCATCTCACGCATGTGCCGCAAGGCGATGTAATGCGCCGTCCAGTCACCGATTCCTACCAGCCGCAGCAGGCCATCGAGCCCCTGCTGCAAACTGGCCTTGGGGTCGAGCAAGCCCGGATCCGCCAGCAATGCCCGGGCCACGGTGGACAAGGTCCGGCCACGGCTGGCGGGCATGCCCAGGGCAGCCAGGTCCGCCACCGCCAGGGCGGCGGGCGTGGCGAACACCTGGGTCAGGCCCGGCCAACCGGGATCGGGGAGTGCCAGTGGCTGGCCATGCACCGCCACCAGCCGAGTGGCGAGGCGGATCGCACCCGCTACCGTGATCTGCTGGCCCAGTACCGCGCGGATCGCCAGTTCGAAGCCATCCCAGGCGCCCGGTACACGCAACCCGCGATGGGCCAGCAGCAAGGGTTGCAACAGCGGGTCGGCGGCCAGCTCCTGGTGGATGCGCAGTACGTCGGCACCCAGGTCGAACTGCCGGCGCACGCGCATCACCACCTGGCCGATCAGCGACGGGGACGGTGCCGCGCCCCCAGGTTCAAGCGCAAATCCAACTGCTCGCCAGGCCCGGGGCGCAGGCTCAGGGTGCCCTGTCTCCCATCGAGCTCGAAGCTGCGAGCGTAGACACCGTCCTGCACCACCTCCAGGCCGCCGATGGCGCGCACCGCGAAGAACCCCAGCATGGCCTGCCAGTCATAGGGCCCCTGGTAGGGCAGCAAGAGCCGCTGCTGCGGGTTCATAGCGCCAGCAAACCACTGTAGAGGCCGTAGGCCGCCAGCAGCGCACCGACGATCACGGCACTGAAGATCAGCTTCTCCGGCAGGGTGAACAACGGCTCGCCCTGCTCATGCTTGGCCTTGGCGAACAGGATCACTCCCGGAGCGTAGAGCAGCGCCGAGAGCAGCAGGTACTTGACCCCGCCGGCATACAACAACCAGATGGCATAGCTCAGGGCGACCACGGCGATGCACAGATCCTTGAGGCGTTCCCCCGAGGCTTGCTCGTAGGTTTCGCCACGGCCACTGAGCAGCACCGCATAGGCCGCCGACCACAGATAGGGCACCAGGATCATCGACGACGCCAGGTAGATCAGCTTGGTGTAGGTGCCGGCGGACACCAGGGTGATCAGCAGGAATACCTGGATCATCACGTTGGTCAGCCACAGGGCGTTGACCGGTACATGGTTGGCGTTTTCCTTGCGCAAGAAGGCCGGCATGGTCCGGTCGCTCGCGGTGGCGTGGAGGATCTCCGCACACAACAGGGCCCAGGACAGCAAGGCCCCCAGCAGCGATACCGCCAGGCCGACGCTGATCAGCAAGGCGCCCCAGGGCCCGACGATATGCTCCAGCACCGCCGCCAGGGACGGATTCTGCAAACTGGCCAGCTCCGGCTGGCTCATGATCCCCAGCGACAGCACGTTGACCAGCACCAACAGCGCCAGCACGCCGAGGAAACCTATCACCGTGGCCCGCCCGACATCCGCGCGCTTCTGCGCCCGCGCCGAATACACGCTGGCTCCCTCGATGCCGATGAACACGAATACCGTGACCAGCATCATGTTGCGCACCTGGTCCAGCACTCCGCCGAAATTCGGGTTGGCGCGCCCCCAGATGTCGCGGGTGAAGATCTCCGCCTTGAAGGCCACTGCGGCGATCACGATGAACATCACCAAGGGCACGATCTTGGCCACCGTGGTCAGCTGGTTGATGAACGTGGCCTCCTTGATCCCGCGCAGTACCAAAAAATGCACGGCCCACAGCAACAGCGAGGCACAGCCGATGGCCACCGGGGTGTTGCCCTGGCCGAACACCGGGAAGAAGTAGCCCAGGGTGCTGAACAGCAGGACGAAGTAACCGACGTTGCCCAGCCAGGCGCTGATCCAGTAGCCCCAGGCCGAAGAAAAACCCATGTAGTCGCCGAAGCCAGCCTTGGCGTAGGCGTAGACCCCGGAATCCAGTTCAGGCTTGCGATTGGCCAGGGTCTGGAACACGAAGGCCAGGGTCAGCATGCCCACCGCGGTAATCGCCCAGCCGATCAGTACCGCCCCGGCGTCGGCCCGGGCCGCCATGTTCTGCGGCAGGGAAAAGATCCCGCCGCCAATCATCGAGCCCACCACCAACGCGATCAGCGCACCCAATTGAAGCTTCTGTGCCGGTTGTGACATCCCTACTCCTTATATCAGCGAGTCGCCCTGGCGATAAAATTAGACGCAATTAAATAACTTTCTAGGAATTTGATTCTGATAGTAACAGTCAATTAATCATCCTTTATTCGGGCACTCCGCGACTACCCGCCAGAACACACTGAATAACCGAGTATTTTGTTAAGAGTATGTGCCAAGTGCCATCATCACTCTCGCCTTAATTAGCAAGTGGCATGATTTGCATATTCTTTGAAAGGGTCTAGCGTCAATCGACATCGATAATGGAAGCCACCTCTTGAAAGGAGATCAAAGCCTTATGGGATGGGCCTTGCAGGACTGCATTCTACCTCTCGCTATAAGTCTTAAGTCATTCATTCACAACGAAATGCAGCAATTGACTGATCCAAGTCAGCAGTTTGGATTGGCGACAGACTTAATCTGAAGTCTCTCTTCTCCTGCATTGGAGTCATGCGATGTCTGAATCTCCCGGAAAACTAAAACTGGGCGCATTAGTCGCCTTGGTAGTGGGTTCCATGATTGGCGGGGGGATCTTTTCCCTGCCGCAGAACATGGCAGCCAGCGCCGATGTCGGGGCAGTTCTTATTGGTTGGGCAATTACTGCAGTCGGCATGTTGACATTGGCATTCGTCTTTCAAACCCTGGCCAATCGCAAACCTGACCTGGATGGCGGTGTATATGCCTACGCCAAGGCCGGATTCGGCGACTACATGGGCTTCTCCTCAGCTTGGGGCTACTGGATCAGCGCCTGGCTGGGCAACGTCGGCTACTTCGTCCTGCTGTTCAGCACCCTGGGTTACTTCTTCCCGATATTTGGGGAGGGGAACACTCCTGCTGCGGTGATCGGTGCCTCGGTCCTGCTCTGGGCGGTGCACTTTCTGGTGCTGCGCGGGATCAAGGAAGCGGCTTTCATCAACCTGGTGACCACGGTGGCCAAGGTAGTGCCGCTGCTGCTGTTCGTACTGATCGCGCTCTTCGCCTTCAAGCTGGACATCTTCACCGCTGACATCTGGGGCGTGAAGAACCCGGACCTGGGCAGCGTGATGAACCAGGTACGCAACATGATGCTGGTCACCGTCTGGGTGTTCATCGGCATCGAGGGCGCGAGCATCTTCTCTTCCCGGGCGGAAAAACGCTCCGACGTGGGCAAGGCCACCGTCATTGGCTTCATCACCGTGCTGCTGTTCCTGGTGCTGGTGAACGTGCTGTCCCTGGGGATCATGACCCAGCCGGAACTGGCCAAGCTGCAGAACCCATCCATGGCCGCGGTCCTGGAACACGTGGTGGGCCACTGGGGCGCGCTGCTGATCAGCATCGGCCTGATCATCTCGCTGGTGGGAGCGCTGCTGTCGTGGGTCCTGCTGTGCGCCGAGATCATGTTCGCCGCCGCCAAGGACCACACCATGCCGGAGTTCCTGCGCCGCGAGAACGCCAACCACGTACCGGCCAACGCCCTGTGGCTGACCAACGTCATGGTGCAGGTCTTCCTGGTCATCACCCTGTTTTCCAAGGGCACCTACCTGTCGCTGATCTACCTCGCCACCTCGATGATCCTGGTGCCGTACTTCTGGTCGGCGGCTTACGCGGTGCTCCTGGCAGTGCGTGGCGAAAGCTACGAACAAGCCCTGGCCGAGCGCAAGAAGGACCTGGTGATCGGCGCCATCGCCCTGCTCTACGCGGTGTGGCTGCTGTACGCCGGCGGGGTCAAGTACCTGCTGCTCTCGGCCCTGCTCTACGCCCCCGGCGCGGTGCTCTTCGCCAAGGCCAAGATGGAATTGCACAAACCGGTTTTCACCCGTGTCGAGAAGCTGATCTTCGCGGCCGTGCTCCTGGGCGCCGCAGCGGCGGCCTACGGCCTCTACGACGGCTTCCTGACCCTGTAGCTGCACCTGCATTACCCCCTGATTGTTTTGTCTCTGGAGGATCACAGTAATGACCACGGAAAAAGTTAAGTACGGCGTCCATTCCGAAGCCGGCAAACTGCGCAAAGTCATGGTTTGCTCCCCAGGCCTGGCCCATCAGCGGCTGACTCCGAACAACTGCGATGAACTGCTGTTCGACGACGTGCTGTGGGTGGCCCAAGCCAAGCGCGATCACTTCGACTTCGTCACCAAGATGCGCGAGCGGGATATCGATGTGCTGGAGATGCACAACCTGCTGACCGACATCGTCGCCATCCCCGAAGCCCTGGACTGGATCCTGGAGCGCAAGATCACCGCCAACACCGTTGGCCTGGGGCTGGTGGAGGAAGTCGGCTCGTGGTTGCGTAGCCTGGAGCCGCGCAAGATCGCCGAATATCTCATCGGCGGGGTCTCGGCCGATGACCTGCCCAGCAGCTTCGGCGGCAGGACCATCGAGATGTTCCGCGACTTCCTCGGCCATGCCAGCTTCATCCTGCCACCGCTGCCCAACACCCAGTTCACCCGCGATACCACCTGCTGGATCTATGGCGGCGTGACCCTCAACCCCATGTACTGGCCGGCGCGACGCCAGGAAACCCTGCTGACCACCGCCATCTACAAGTTCCACCCCGAGTTCACCAACGCCGACTTCCAGATCTGGTACGGCGACCCCGACCAGGAGCATGGCGCCTCCACCCTGGAAGGCGGTGACGTCATGCCCATTGGCAACGGCGTGGTCCTGATCGGCATGGGCGAACGCTCGTCCCACCAGGCCATTGGCCAACTGGCGCGCAACCTGTTCAAGAACAAGGCCGTGGAGCGAGTGATCGTTGCCGGCCTGCCGAAGTCCCGCGCGGCGATGCACTTGGACACCGTGTTCAGTTTCTGCGACCGCGACCTGGTCACCATCTTCCCCGAAGTGGTCAATCAGATCGTTCCTTTCACCCTGCGCCCTGACGAGAGCAAGCCCCACGGCATCGATATCCAGCGCGAGAAGACCAACTTCCTCGACACCGTGGCCGCCGCCCTCAACCTCAAGGCCCTGCGGGTCGTGGAGACCGGCGGCAACAGCTTCGCCGCCGAACGCGAGCAATGGGACGACGGCAACAACGTGGTGGCCGTGGAGCCCGGCGTGGTCATCGGCTACGACCGCAATACCTACACCAACACCCTGCTGCGCAAGGCCGGTGTGGAAGTCATCACCATCAGCGCCGGCGAACTGGGTCGCGGCCGTGGCGGCGGCCACTGCATGACCTGCCCGATCGTGCGTGACCCGATCGACTACTGAGCCTTTAGAAGACCCGCTGTCCGACCGCGCCTGCCCGGCGCCGGTCGGGCCGATCACCGAATTCGAGGAAAATCACCATGGCCTTCAATATCCACAACCGCAACCTGCTGAGCCTGGAACACCACACCCCACGCGAGCTGCGCTACCTGCTGGACCTGTCCCGCGATCTCAAGCGCGCCAAGTACACCGGCACCGAGCAACAGCACCTGAAGGGCAACAACATCGCCCTGATCTTCGAAAAGACCTCCACCCGTACCCGCTGCGCCTTCGAGGTAGCGGCCTATGACCAAGGGGCCAACGTCACCTACATCGACCCCAACTCCTCGCAGATCGGCCACAAGGAAAGCATGAAGGACACCGCCCGGGTGCTGGGGCGCATGTACGACGCCATCGAGTATCGCGGCTTCAAGCAGGAGATCGTCGAGGAACTGGCGAAGTTCGCCGGGGTGCCGGTGTTCAACGGCCTGACCGACGAATACCACCCGACCCAAATGATCGCCGACGTGCTGACCATGCGTGAGCACGCCGACAAGCCGATCCACGAGATCAGCTACGCCTACCTGGGCGATGCTCGCAACAACATGGGCAACTCGCTGCTGCTGGTGGGCGCCAAGCTCGGCATGGACGTGCGCATCTGCGCGCCCAAGGCCCTGTGGCCCCATGACGACCTGGTCGAGCGCTGCAAGAAATACGCTGAGGAAAGCGGTGCGCGCATCACCCTCACCGAAGACCCGAAAGCCGCGGTCAAGGGCGTGGACTTCATCCACACCGACGTCTGGGTCTCCATGGGCGAGCCGGTGGAAGCCTGGGCCGAGCGCATCGAGCAACTGCTGCCCTACCAGGTCAACACCCAGCTGATGAAGGCCACCGGCAACCCACGGACCAAGTTCATGCACTGCCTGCCGGCCTTCCACAACAGCGATACCAAGGTCGGCAAGCAGATCGCCGAGCAGTATCCGCACCTGGCCAACGGCATCGAAGTCACCGATGACGTGTTCGAGTCCCCGGCCTGCATCGCCTTCGAGCAGGCGGAGAACCGCATGCACACCATCAAGGCGATCCTGGTCTCGACCCTGGCCGATCTGTAATTCCCCTTCGGCACCGGCGCTGCCCAGGTAGCGCCGGCACCGGACTCTAGAAGGACTGCATTATGCGTATCGTCGTTGCATTGGGCGGTAACGCCCTGCTGCGCCGTGGTGAACCCATGACCGCGGACAACCAGCGCGCCAACATCCGCATCGCCACCGAACAGATCGCCAAGATCCATCCCGGCAACCAGCTGGTGATCGCCCACGGCAATGGTCCGCAAGTGGGACTGCTGTCGCTGCAGGCGGCGGCCTACACCCAGGTCTCGCCCTACCCGCTGGACGTGCTCGGCGCCGAGACCGAGGGCATGATCGGCTACATCATCGAACAGGAACTGGGCAACTTGCTGGACTTCGAGGTGCCCTTCGCCACCTTGCTGACCCAAGTGGAAGTGGACGCCAGGGACCCGGCGTTCAAGAACCCGACCAAGCCCATCGGCCCGGTCTACGACAAGGAAGAAGCCGAGCGCCTGGCCAAGGAAAAAGGCTGGGCCATCGCTGCGGACGGCGACAAGTTCCGCCGCGTGGTGGCGAGCCCGACACCCAAGCGCATCTTCGAGATCCGTCCGATCAAGTGGCTGCTGGAGAAAAGCAGCATCGTGATCTGCGCCGGTGGTGGCGGCATCCCGACCATGTATGGCGAGGACGGCAAGCTCCAGGGCATCGAGGCGGTGATCGACAAGGACCTGTGCTCGGCGCTGCTGGCCCGGCAACTGGAAGCCGACCTGCTGGTGATCGCCACCGACGTCAATGCGGCGTTCATCGACTTCGGCAAGCCGACCCAGAAGGCCATCGCCCAGGCCCATCCGGACGAAATCGAGAAGCTGGGCTTTGCCGCCGGCTCCATGGGGCCCAAGGTCCAGGCGGCCTGCGAATTCGCCCGGCAGACTGGAAAAGTCGCGGTGATCGGTTCACTCTCGGACATTGAAGCCATCGTCCAGGGCCAGGCCGGCACGCGCATCAGCACGGAGAAACCCGGCATCAGCTACCTGTAGACGCCCGCTGCCGGAACACGGGCAGGCCCATCGCCTGCCCCTCTTCAACGCCCAGGAGGACAACGCCTATGGCCATGTTTGAGCCCGGTCACCTGCATATCGAGCGCCATGCGCTGAACAAGGACGACTACAGCTACAACCTGTGCATCGACTATGAAGTGGCCCATGACCCCAAGGAGGGCCGGGGCATGCAATTCACCCTGCACGGCACCATCGAGGACAAGCCCCTCAAGGAACAGTTCTTCCTGGCCAAGGACCAGGCCTTCGATTTCGCCCGCCATGCCGCGCGTATCGCCCAGCAACACGGGATGCCCAAGAGCGCCAATATCTCGTCCCTGCACAAGTACTACGACGAGATGTTCGAAGATGTGCGCAAGCAACTGGACATCAAGTCCGGCGACCCGATGAACCCCGAACACCTGGAATAAGCCCCGGGCAGCTGCGAGCCTGCCGGCGCCAGTCACGCCCGGCGGTCTTGCGCACCTGCCCCGGACCTTGCTCGGCGCCGACGCCGGCCACGGCGACTTCGACTAAGCCCCGCGCCCAAGGCATACTGGCAGCCCTCCAGTGCCCCAGAACCTTCCGTCACCCCATGCGTATCCACGTCAGTTTCATCGACCGCGTCGGCATCACCCAGGAAGTGCTGGCCCTGCTCGGCGGGCGCAACCTCAACCTGGATGCGGTGGAAATGGTGCCGCCCAACGTCTACATCGACGCCCCGACCCTGAGCCCGCAAGTCCTGGATGAGCTGCGCGACGCGCTGTTCAACGTACGAGGTGTACAGGCCGTGACGGTGGTCGACATCCTCCCCGGACAACGCCGCCACCTGCAGCTCGATGCCCTGCTGGCCGCCATGACCGACCCGGTGCTGGCCCTGGACAGCGCCGGCAAGGTGCTGCTGGCCAACCCGGCGCTGGTGGCCCTGTATGGCCGTGAGCCTGCGGGGGAAAGCGTGGCCGAGCTGTTCGCCGACCCCGGCCTGCTGGCTACGCTGCTGGAACAGGGCTTTCGCCTGCCGCTGCGGGAAGTCACGGTCAATGGCCAGACCCTGTTGCTCGACGCCATGCCCATCACCGACGCCGGCGCACTGCTGACCCTGTACCAGCCCAATCGCATCGGCGAGCAGTTGTCGGCCCTGCACCACGATCATGCCGAGGGCTTCGATGCCCTGCTCGGCGAGTCGCCGGCGATCCGCACCCTCAAGGCCCGGGCGCAACGGGTCGCGGCCCTGGATGCGCCGTTGCTGATCCAGGGGGAAACCGGCACCGGCAAGGAACTGGTGGCCCGCGCCTGCCACGCCATCAGCGCTCGCCATGGCGCACCGTTCCTGGCCCTGAACTGCGCGGCGCTGCCGGAAAACCTCGCCGAGAGCGAACTGTTCGGTTATGCCCCCGGCGCCTTCACCGGGGCCCAGCGCGGGGGCAAGCCAGGGCTGATGGAGCTGGCCAACCAGGGCACGGTATTCCTCGATGAAATCGGCGAGATGTCGCCCTACCTGCAAGCCAAGCTGCTGCGCTTTCTCAATGACGGCAGCTTTCGCCGGGTCGGTGGCGACCGCGAGATCAAGGTCGATGTGCGCATCCTCAGCGCCACCCACCGCGACCTGGAGAAAATGGTCGCCGAGGGCAGCTTCCGCGAAGACCTGTTCTACCGCCTCAATGTGCTGAACATCGAAGTACCGCCATTGCGCGAACGCGGCCAGGACATCCTGTTGCTGGCCCGCTATTTCATGCAGCAGGCCTGCACCCAGATCCAGCGGCCGGTATGCCGGCTGACCCCGGGCACCTACCCGGCGCTGCTGGGCAACCGCTGGCCGGGCAACGTGCGCCAGTTGCAGAACGTGATCTTTCGCGCGGCGGCGATCTGCGACGGCAATCTGGTGGACATCGGCGACCTGGACATCGCCGGGACCTCGGTGGCGCGCCAGAACGATGCCGAGGTCGAAAGCCTGGAGCAGGCCGTGGAAGGTTTCGAGAAAGAGCTGCTGGAAAGCCTCTATGTCCACTACCCCTCGACCCGGCAGTTGGCCAACCGCCTGCAGACCTCCCACACCGCCATTGCCCATCGCCTGCGCAAGTACGGCATCCCCGGCAAGGCCTGAAGCAGGCTGCGGCGCTGCTTCTGCAAGAGCCAGGCTCGCTGGCGACAAATCCCAACCACACCGCAGCGCCTGGAGCCTGCGTAGCACCTGCGGGGTCATCGCCAGCGAAATTCGCTCCTACCAAAAACGGGCGAAAAGCGACCTCCATCTGTACTGAAAGCGCTACAGCGGAATGATTTCGCTACAGCCGCACCAACCCCCTGTTCTCCAAGGCTTTGATCCCCTTAGCCTTTTTTCCGAACTCCAGGCTGTAGCGATTTCGCTACAGTCGATCAAGTCACTTGCTCGGCCAAATAACTCAAGCCATTGATTTATAAAGAATAAATAAGAATTGGCCATGTTCTTGCTATGGATATCGCCATTCGGCTCGGCCCCACACGAGCATTCAATCGCGTCCACCAGACGAAATCTGGCCCCTGAGGAGTTTCCATGAGCGAGTTGCGTTTTACCGAAGATCACGAATGGCTGCGTGCTGAAGCCGATGGCAGCGTCACCGTTGGCATCACGGCTTTCGCGCAGAACGCCCTGGGCGATGTGGTGTTCGTGCAACTGCCCGAATTGCAGGGCTACGACAAGGGCGCCGAAGCCGCCACCGTGGAATCGGTGAAAGCTGCCAGCGGCGTATACATGCCCCTGGACGGCGAAGTGGTCGCCATCAACCCGGCCCTGGAAGACAGCCCGGAGCTGGTCAACGAAGACCCGCTGGGCGAAGGCTGGTTCTTCCGCTTCATTCCTGCCGATGCCGGCGCTGTGGGCCAACTGCTCGACCAGGACGCCTACGACCGCCTGATCAAAGCCAACGCCCAAGCCTGAGGAATCCGTGATGACCGTCAACCTCACCACCGCCAACGAATTCATCAGCCGCCATATCGGTCCGCGCCAGGACGACGAGCAAGCCATGCTCAACCGCCTGGGCTTCGACTCCCTGGAAGCCCTGAGCGCCAGCGTGATCCCCGAGAGCATCAAGGGCACCAGCGTGCTGGAACTCGGCGCCGGCCAGAGCGAAGCCCAGGCCCTGGCTTCGATCAAGGCCATCGCCGCCAACAACCAGCTGTTCAAGACCTACATCGGCCAGGGCTACTACAGCTGCCATACGCCTTCGCCGATCCTGCGCAACCTGCTGGAAAACCCGGCCTGGTACACCGCCTATACCCCATACCAGCCAGAGATCTCCCAAGGCCGCCTGGAAGCCCTGCTGAACTTCCAGACCCTGATCAGCGACCTGACCGGCCTGCCGATCGCCAACGCATCCTTGCTCGACGAAGGCACCGCCGCCGCAGAGGCCATGACCTTCTGCAAGCGCCTGAGCAAGAACAAGGGCAGCCATGCCTTCTTCGCCTCCGTGCATTGCCACCCGCAGACCCTGGACGTACTGCGCACCCGCGCCGAACCCCTGGGCATCGAAGTGGTGGTGGGCGACGAACGCCAGCTGACCGATGTCAGCCCGTTCTTCGGCGCCCTGCTGCAATACCCGGCCAGCAACGGCGACCTGTTCGACTACCGTGAGCTGGCCGAACGTTTCCATGGGGCCAATGCCCTGGTGGCCGTGGCCGCCGACCTGCTGGCCCTGACCCTGTTGACCCCGCCGGGCGAATTCGGCGCCGACGTAGCCATCGGCAGCGCCCAGCGCTTTGGCGTGCCACTGGGCTTCGGTGGTCCGCACGCGGCCTATTTCTCCACCCGCGATGCGTTCAAGCGCGACATGCCCGGCCGCTTGGTCGGCGTCTCGGTGGACCGTTTCGGCAAGCCGGCGCTGCGCCTGGCCATGCAGACCCGCGAGCAGCACATCCGTCGCGAGAAGGCCACCAGCAACATCTGCACCGCCCAGGTCCTGCTGGCCAACATCGCCAGCATGTATGCCGTGTACCACGGCCCCAAGGGCCTGGTGCAGATCGCCCAGCGCATCCACCAGCTGACCGCGATCCTGGCCCAGGGCCTGGTGCAACTCGGCCTGACCCCGGAACAGCAGGACTTCTTCGATACCCTGAGCCTGCACACCGGCGCCCGCACTGGCGCATTGCATGAACAAGCGCGTGCGCAGCGCATCAACCTCCGGGTGATCGACGCCGAGCGCCTGGGCCTGTCCCTGGACGAGACCTGCTCCCAGGCCGACGTCGAAACCCTGTGGCAGCTGCTGGCCGAAGGCAAGCCGGTACCGGACTTCGCCAGTGTGGCCCAGGCCGTCTCCAGCCGCATTCCAGCGGCGCTGGTACGCCAGTCGGCGATCCTCAGCCATCCGGTGTTCAACCGCTACCATTCGGAAACCGAGCTGATGCGCTACCTGCGCAAGCTGGCGGACAAGGACCTGGCCCTGGATCGCACCATGATCCCGCTGGGCTCGTGCACCATGAAGCTCAACGCCGCCAGCGAGATGATCCCGATCACCTGGGCCGAGTTCGGCGCGTTGCACCCCTTCGCCCCGACCGAGCAAAGCGCCGGCTACCAGCAACTGACCGACGAACTGGAGGCGATGCTCTGCGCCGCCACGGGCTATGACGCCGTGTCGCTGCAGCCCAACGCCGGCTCCCAGGGCGAGTACGCCGGCCTGCTGGCGATCCGTGCCTATCACCAGAGCCGTGGTGAAGGCCGTCGCGATATCTGCCTGATTCCATCCTCGGCCCACGGCACCAACCCGGCTACCGCCAACATGGCCGGCATGCGCGTGGTGGTCACTGCCTGCGACGCCCGGGGCAACGTGGATATCGAGGACCTGCGAGCCAAGGCCATCGAGCACCGTGAGCACCTGGCCGCGCTGATGATCACCTACCCATCGACCCACGGCGTGTTCGAGGAAGGCATTCGCGAGATCTGCGGCATCATTCATGACAACGGCGGCCAGGTGTACATCGACGGCGCCAACATGAACGCCATGGTCGGCCTCTGCGCCCCGGGCAAGTTCGGCGGCGACGTGTCCCACCTGAACCTGCACAAGACTTTCTGCATTCCCCATGGCGGTGGCGGCCCTGGTGTCGGCCCGATCGGCGTCAAGTCGCACCTGGCGCCGTTCATGCCGGGCCACGCGGTGCTGGACAACAAGCAGGGAGCCGTCAGCGCCGCACCGTTCGGCAGCGCCAGCATCCTGCCGATCACCTGGATGTACATCCGCATGATGGGCGGTGCCGGGCTCAAGCGTGCCTCGCAATTGGCAATCCTCAACGCCAACTACATCGCCCGGCGCCTGGAAGAGCACTATCCCGTGCTCTATACCGGTAGCAACGGCCTGGTGGCCCACGAGTGCATCCTCGACCTGCGTCCACTCAAGGACAGCAGCGGCATCAGCGTCGACGACGTGGCCAAGCGCCTGATCGACTTCGGCTTCCACGCCCCGACCATGTCGTTCCCGGTGGCCGGCACGCTGATGATCGAGCCGACCGAAAGCGAGTCCAAGGAAGAACTGGATCGTTTCTGCGACGCCATGATCCGCATCCGCGAAGAGATCCGCGCCGTGGAGAACGGCACCCTGGACAAGGACGACAACCCGCTCAAGAACGCTCCGCACACTGCGGCGGAACTGGTTGGCGAGTGGACGCACCCGTACAGCCGCGAGCAGGCGGTGTACCCGGTGGCGTCGCTGGTCGAAGGCAAGTACTGGCCACCGGTGGGCCGGGTCGACAACGTGTTCGGCGACCGCAACCTGGTGTGCGCCTGCCCGTCGATCGAAAACTACGCTTAAGGCAGCCACAAGCTAATAGCCTCAAGCTGCAAGCAAGAGTTGCCCGACTTCTGACTTGCAGCTTGCGGCTTACAGCTGCCGCTATAACAAGAAACCGGAGAACCAACATGTCCCTGAGCGTGTTCGACCTGTTCAAGATTGGCATCGGCCCCTCCAGCTCCCACACCGTCGGCCCGATGCGCGCAGCCGCGCGCTTCGTCGAGGGCTTGCGCCGTGAACAGCTGCTAGCCGCCACCGCCAGCGTCAAGGTCGAGCTGTATGGCTCGCTGGGCGCCACCGGCAAGGGCCACGGCAGCGACAAGGCCGTGCTGCTGGGCCTGGAAGGCGAACACCCGGACACCGTGGATACCGAAAGCATCGGTGCTCGCCTGCAAGCGATACGCAGCAGCGCAAGCATCAACCTGCTCGGCGAACAGCGCATCGCGTTCAACGAGAAAGAACACCTGGCGCTGATCCGCAAGCCCCTGCCCTATCACCCCAACGGCATGATCTTCCGTGCCTTCGATAGCGCCGGATTGCAGATCCGCAGCCGCGAGTACTACTCCGTGGGCGGTGGTTTCGTCGTCGATGAAGACGCCGCCGGCGCCGACCGCATCGTCGAGGACGCCACGCCACTGACCTTTCCGTTCAAGACCGCCCGGGAACTGATGCAGCATTGCAGCACCTACGGCCTGTCCATCAGCCAGGTGATGCTGGGCAACGAAAGCGCCTGGCGCCCGGAAGCCCAGACCCGCGAGGGCCTGCTGAAGATCTGGCAGGTGATGCAGGATTGCGTGGATGCCGGCTGCCGGCATGAAGGGATATTGCCGGGCGGGCTCAAGGTCAAGCGCCGGGCCCCGGCCCTGTACCGGCAGTTGTGCAAACACCCGGAAGCCGCGCTGCGCGATGCGCTGTCGGTACTGGATTGGGTCAACCTCTACGCCCTGGCGGTCAACGAGGAAAACGCCAATGGCGGTCGGGTGGTCACCGCCCCCACCAACGGCGCGGCCGGCATCATCCCCGCGGTCCTGCACTACTACATGCGCTTCATTCCCGGGGCCAACGAGGACGGGGTGGTGCGTTTTCTCCTGACTGCCGCCGCCATCGGCATCCTGTACAAGGAAAACGCCTCGATCTCCGGCGCCGAAGTCGGCTGCCAGGGTGAAGTGGGCGTGGCTTGCTCGATGGCCGCCGGTGCCCTGTGCGAAGTCCTGGGCGGCAGCGTGCAGCAAGTGGAGAACGCCGCGGAAATCGGCATGGAACACAACCTCGGGCTGACCTGCGATCCCATCGGCGGGCTGGTGCAGGTGCCCTGCATCGAGCGCAACGCCATGGGTTCGGTGAAAGCCATCAACGCGGTGCGCATGGCCTTGCGCGGAGACGGGCAGCATTTCGTGTCCCTGGACAAGGTCATCCGCACCATGCGCCAGACCGGCGCCGACATGAAAAGCAAATACAAGGAGACCGCCCGTGGCGGTCTGGCCGTGAACATCATCGAGTGCTGATACCCACGCTTGGTATCGGTCCATTTTTCAGGAGTCGCCATGTCCACCGAAACACTGTTGAAAACCCCATTGCACAGCCTGCACCTGGAACTCGGCGCGCGCATGGTGCCGTTCGCCGGCTACGACATGCCGGTGCAGTACCCATTGGGCGTGATGAAGGAGCACCAGCACAGCCGCGAGCAGGCCGGGCTGTTCGATGTATCCCACATGGGCCAGATCCTGCTGCGCGGCGCCAACGCCGCCAAGGCCCTGGAGACCCTGGTGCCGGTGGACATCATCGACCTGCCGGTGGGCATGCAGCGCTACGCCATGTTCACCAATGAACAAGGCGGCATTCTCGACGACCTGATGGTGGCCAACCTGGGCGACGAGCAACTGTTCCTGGTGGTCAACGCCGCCTGCAAGGACCAGGACCTGGCCCACCTGCGCCGGCACATTGGCGAGCAGTGCGAGATCCAGCCGCTGTTCGAGGAGCGTGCCCTGCTGGCCCTGCAAGGCCCGGCGGCAGTCAGCGTGCTGGCGCGCCTGGCGCCGCAAGTGGCGCAGATGACCTTCATGCAGTTCAAGCCGGTGACGCTGCTGGGCGTCGACTGCTTCGTCAGCCGTTCAGGCTACACCGGCGAAGACGGCTTCGAAATCTCGATCCCCACGGCCCAGGCCGAGAAGATCGCCCGCGCCCTGCTGGCCGAACCGGAAGTGGCCCCGATCGGCCTCGGCGCCCGCGACTCGCTGCGCCTGGAAGCCGGCCTGTGCCTCTATGGCCATGACATGAACGAACAGACCACGCCGATCCAGGCCAGCCTGCTCTGGGCCATCTCCAAGGCCCGTCGGGCCGATGGTCCGCGGGCGGGTGGCTTCCCCGGCGCCGCAGTGATCTTCGCCCAGCAGCAGGAGGGCGTGGCGCGCAAGCGTGTCGGCCTGCTGCCCCAGGAACGCACGCCGGTTCGCGAAGGTGCGGAAATCGTCGATGCCGACGGCAATATCATCGGTAGCGTCTGCAGCGGCGGTTTCGGCCCGACCCTGGGCGGCCCGCTGGCCATGGGTTACCTGGATATCCGGTACACGGCGCTCGACACGCAGGTTTGCGCAATAGTTCGTGGGAAAAAGGTGCCAATGCTTGTAAGCAAAATGCCATTCGTGCCCCAACGCTACTATCGCGGCTAAACGACTGTTTCTATAAGTAACGCGGTTGCGTTAGAAGTGCACTAATCTGTAACGCAACCGCCATAAAACAGTGCATATTTTCGATACTGAAAGGCACTTATAACGCTCGAAAACAATTGAACAACTCTATCGAATAAGCCGTGCACGCTAGTTCCGCCAAACCTCGGCAAGCTGTGTAAAACCGGGGCTTCGCGGGGCTTGTTTTTTCTCCCGTAGTTGGCGTAGAGTCTCCCCACTGTGTTTGCATGGGTCGCTTGGAATCGTGACCTGGGCAGTAGCTAACAAGTTTGCTACACCCGTTCGACGTCTCTTACTTTCCTGCAACCCAGCCCAGTACTCTTCCCCAGGGAAGAGACTGTCATTAATTTTTTAGCGTCAAAGGAAATAAGAAATGTCCCAACGTCAGAGCGGTACCGTCAAGTGGTTTAACGACGAGAAAGGTTTTGGTTTTATCACTCCAGAGAGCGGTCCGGATCTGTTCGTACACTTCCGCGCCATTCAAGGTAACGGCTTCAAGAGCCTGAAAGAAGGCCAGAAAGTGACCTTCATCGCTGTGCAAGGCCAGAAAGGCATGCAGGCTGACGAAGTACAAGCAGAAGCTTAATCGTCTGCAACGAAAAAGCCCCTGATGCTGACATCAGGGGCTTTTTTGTGCGCGCAAATCCGTAAAATGGCTTCTTTTTTCCAGATGAGAGCCTGTCATGCCCAAACACCTGCTAAGCCCCCAGGGCGAATTCCCCGCCGCCGGCCTGGGCCGTCGCCTGGCAGCGATGTTCTATGACTTCCTGCTATGTGTCGCCCTGCTGATCGTCACGGGCGGCATCTACAAGCTGATCCAGATGCAGATCATTGGCGAAGCCAAGATGCGCGCCCTGACCGAGTCCGGGGCCCTGGATGGCGACCCGCTGTACTCCACGGTCCTGCTGTTCGTGCTGTTCGGTTTCTTCGCCAAGTTCTGGACCCACTCCGGGCAGACCCTGGGCATGCAGGTCTGGGGCATTCGGGTGCAGAACGCCGACGGCAGCCGTATCAGCCTGTGGCAGGCGCTGCTGCGCTTCATGGTGTCCATCGCTTCCTGGCTGTGTGCCGGCCTGGGCTTTTTCTGGGTGCTGCTGGACAAGCAGAAACGCAGCTGGCACGACATCTATTCCAACACCCAGTTGGTGCGCATCCCCAAGCGGAAGAAATGATTCGCCCCCAATGAAAAACGCCCCGACAGATCGGGGCGTTTTTTTGCCGGGACAAGCTTCAGGCGTTGCCAGCCAGCTTCATCCGCGCGGCCTGGGTGAAATCCAGCATGCGCTTGAGCGGGCGGATAGCGTTGGGGATCAGCGCCGGGTCCACATGGATCTCGTTGCTGCCCTGCTGCAGGCAATGCAGGGTGCGCTCCAGGGTGTTCATGGCCATCCACGGGCAGTGGGCGCAACTGCGGCAGGCCGCGCCATTGCCGGCAGTAGGGGCCTCGATGAACACCTTGTCCGGGCACAGCTGCTGCATCTTGTAGAAGATGCCGCGGTCGGTGGCGACGATGAAGGTCTTGTTCGGCAGGCGCTGCGCCGCAGCGATCAGCTGGCTGGTGGAACCCACCGCATCGGCCAGTTCGATCACTGAGCTGGGCGACTCCGGATGCACCAGGATCGCCGCATCCGGATACAGCGCCCGCATGTCTTCCAACTGCTTGGACTTGAACTCTTCGTGGACGATGCAGGCACCGTCCCACAACAGCATGTCGGCACCGGTCTGGCGCTGGATGTAGGTGCCCAGGTGCTTGTCGGGCCCCCAGATGATCTTCTCGCCGTTGTCCATCAGGCTCTCGACGATCTCCAGGGCACAGCTGGAAGTCACCACCCAGTCGGCCCGGGCCTTCACCGCCGCGGAGGTGTTGGCATAGACCACCACGGTGCGCTCGGGATGCTGGTCGCAGAATGCCGAGAACTCATCCACCGGGCACCCCAGGTCCAGGGAGCAGGTGGCGTCCAGGGTCGGCATGAGCACGCGTTTTTCGGGGTTGAGGATCTTCGCCGTCTCGCCCATGAAACGCACTCCGGCCACCACCACGGTCTTGGCCGGATGGGCATTGCCGAAGCGGGCCATTTCCAGGGAGTCGGAAACACAGCCACCGGTCTCTTCGGCCAGGGCCTGGATCACCGGATCGCAATAGAAGTGGGCAACCAGCACCGCGTCCTGGGCCTTGAGCTCAGCCGCGATGGCGGTACGGAAATGGGCTTCTTGCTCGGCACTCAACGGTACGGGTTGCTTGGCGTCGAGGTGGGCTTGAACCAGAAGGCGTTCGGAAATTTGCGTCATGTTCGCAAGACCTGCAGGCGCTTGGGCGCGAAAGTCGAGTATACCACCGGCTCCGGACCGCTCAGGGCCCCGCCGGGAGAGTGGATGCATCAGGCACGGACAACGTTGGAGCCGCGCAAGGCTACAGAATATCCCGGGTATTCAAAAGCTTATTCTGCCCGGTGCCTGCCCTTCACCACCCGAGCCGACTGACGGCCAAGCCCTCCAGCAGGCCCGATGCGCGAGCGCTCCGGGCCCTGGCTGGCAGGGCATGCTCGAACCTCAGTCGATGCCTTGCTCGGAAGACTCTTCCAGGACCCGCTTGGGGTGCATGCCGTTGACCATGCCCATGAACGGCGCATGGATCGAATACCCCAGCAGGCGCTGGATATGCTCGCTGCACTGGCGCACGGTATGGCGGGGAATGGACAGGCTGAAGTTCTCTTGCTGGCGCGCCCAGGGTTCGCAGTACTGCGCGGTCAAGGCCAGGCGCGGTGCCGTGCTGCGATTGGCCCCACCGCCATGCCAGAGAGTACCGAGGAACAACACCAGCGATCCCCTGGGCATCACCACTGGCCGCGCCGCTGCACGCTCGGCCGCAGTGGGCAGGCGCGCGTCCCACAGGTGGCTGCCGGGAATCACCAGGGTCGCGCCGTTCTGCTCGGTGAAATCGTCGATGGCCATCACCGTCGCCGCGCCATAGGGCGGACGCGGGCGAGCCATGGGATAGAAGGCATCGTCGTAGTGCAGGCTCTGGGCGACCTCCCCCGGCAGGATATTGATGGCCTGCAACTGGGAAAGCAGGTAATTGGGCGCCAGGATTCGATCCAGCAAGCCCAGCACCAGGGGATGCTCCACCAGCGGGTTGCAGGCCAGGGTCTTGGCGATCACCGCATACAGGCGCTGGGTCCGCAAGCCTTCGAAGGCATTGCGGCCGGTATGGGGCGACAACTGCGCCAGCAGTTCTTCGCGCATGCGGGTAACCTGCTGCTCATCGAACAACCGTTCGAGCACCACGAAACCATCACGCAGCAGATCCTCCAGGAGCGAGTCCAGGCGCTGCGCCGGCACGGGCTCCTGGGTGCCGGCGGTCGAGGGATAGGTTCTGGCATAGCCGCTGCTCATGAAGTCATGCTGCTCGGGCAAGGTCTTGTCAGTCATCGCTGCACTCCCGGGTGGTAGGTCGCATCAATGTGCAAGACTAGAGGAGCCATCGCCAATGACGCTTTGCCTCAACTGACATGACCGACTGGATCGTTGCCCCGACCATCCCCGCGCGCTTCGCCCGCGAAATGCTGGCCCAGCTACGCCTCGAGCCACCGGCCCTGGCTGCGCTGTTGCAGCGCAGCGGCTTGTCGGCGCAAGTGCTGCGTGACGGGCAACGCATCGCCCCACGGCACTACCGGGCCTTGAGTCGCCTGGCCGTGGGTAGCGGCCATGACGAGGCCTTCGGTTTCTTCGCCCGCCCGGTGCCCCCGGGCAGCTTCGCGCAATTGTTGCGGCTACTGGTGCACCTGCCGACCCTGGCCGATGCCTTCGACGAAGCGGCGCGCTTCTATCGGCTGTTCGACGACTCGCTGCCCTGGCACCTGGAAAAGGACCACAAGAGCGCCCGCCTGGTACTGACTCCACGGACCGCAATCCAGGCCGATTCCGCCTTGTGGCCGCACATGCTGTTGCTCGCCCTCTGGCACACCGGCAGCTGGCTGGCGGGCCAGACCCTGGCGCTGCGCCAGGTGGTCCTGCCCGAGGCCCTCGTCGGCTTCGCCGCCCAAACCCGCTTCCTGTTCGGGCGCCAACCCCTGTGCGGCACGCAGGCCCTGCTGGAGCTGCCCGCGGCGAGCCTGCGAGCGCCACTCCTGCGGCGCCCCGAGGAGGCCGCGCGTTTTGCCCGTCACTTGCTGCAAACCCTGCTCTCCCCCGGCCAGGCGGCCAGTTTCGAAGCTCATCTGCGCGGCTTGCTCAGTGTCGCCGACCCCTTTGCCGGCCTCTCCGAACCCCAGGCCGCCGAGGCCCTGGGCATGTCGCGGCAAACCCTGGCGCGCAAGCTGGCGGAACTGGGCACCAGCTTCCTTGGCATCCGCGATGACCTGCGGCGCGACCTCGCTTGCAGCCTGCTGGTGCGCGGTTCGATGAGCGTCGCGGACCTGGCGCAGTTGCTCGGCTATTCCGAACCCAGCGCTTTCCAGCGTGCCTTCAAGCAATGGACCGGCCTGCCACCCGGCGCCTACCGCGGCGGCAAGCGCACAGCGGCTGACGACGACTGATCACCAGGCCCGGGAACGCAGTCCCGGCGCCTCGGATGATCGGCGCCTGGCCACCCTCCCCCCTACCAAGCGTCCACGTAATCGGTGATTTGCCGCAGGTACGCAGCTTTCCTGTCGGCCGGCAACCAGCTGACCTCGAAGGAATTGCGCGCCAGTTGCACCATCTCGGCGGGGGTCATCGAGTAGCTCTGCGCCAGGGCGAACATGTCGTCGGACACATAGCTCTGGAAGTACGCCGGATCATCGGAATTGACCGTGACCTTCACCCCGGCCCGCAGCAATTGCAGGATCTCATTGCCCTTCATGTCGCCGACGAAACCATTGGACACCGGGCAGCAGGTCAGGCCGATGCCCTTGTCCCGCACATACGCCACCAGTTCCTGGTCCTCGACGATGTTGGTGCCGTGATCCAGGCGATCGACCTGGATATCCAGCAAGGCCTGGCGAATGTTGCCGATGGAATTGTGCTGGTCGATGTCGCAATGCATGGTCAGGTGGAAACCCGCCTGCCTGGCCTTTTCGAAGACCTCCTTGAATTTCCCCGGCGGGTTGCCGTTCTCGTCGGAATCCAGGCCGATGCCCAGGATCTGCTCGCGGTACGGCAGGGCCTGTTCCAGGGTATCGGCGGCCGATTGCGCGGACATGTCCCGCAAAAAGCACATGACCAGGGCGCTTTCCACGCCAAGGGCGGGGCTCTCGCGGACGGCCCGGTGATAGCCGTCGATCACGGTCGCGAAAGCAATGCCACGGCTGGTGTGGGCCTGGGGATCGAAGAACAGCTCGACATAGCGGACATTGTGTTCCCGGGCCTTGTGCAGGTAGGCCATGGCCAGTTGGTAGAAGTCCTCCTCCTGCTGCAGGACGTTCATCGCCGGGTAGTACACCTGCAGGAACGACGACAGCGAATCGAACCTGTAGCTGCGCTTGATCTCCTCGATGGTGCCCTGGCCGATATCGATCCGGTTGCGCTGCGCCAGGGCCAGCTTCAACTCGGGCTCCAGCGTCCCTTCCAGGTGCAGGTGCAATTCAGCCTTCGGCAAGCCTTTGACGAAGTCGTGGGTAATGGTGGTCGGTAGCATCGGGTCAGCCTCCTGTTTTTATTGTCACGTCGGATCCCGCACTTGCGGGTTCGCCCTCGCCACCGATCGGCTGGTGGACCAGGGTGTAGTAGGCCAGGGCCGCCACACAGGCCACGCAGGCCGCCAAGACGAAAGCCAGGGCAATGGAATGAGTACGGTCGATGATCCAGCCGCTCACCACGGGGGCGAAGGAGCCGCCGAAAAAGCCGACGAGGTTCTGGATGCTGCCCAGCGAGGCCACGAGCTGGCGCGGTGCGGCCACGCTCACCAGCCCCCAGGCAGAGCCTCCGGCCAGGTTGACGAAGAACATCGCCAGCGAGAGGCAGGCGATGCAGGCGACGATGCTATCCACGAACACCGAGGGCACGCTGAACAAGGCGCCGCCCAGTAGCCCGACGATCAACGGCAACTTCCTGCTGGCGATCGGCCTGGCCCCGGCGGCGATCAGTCGATCGGCCAGCCACCCGCTGCTGAACATGCCCAGGGTCGCGAACAGATAAGGAACGGTCAGTGCCCAGCCGGTGCCCGCCACGCTCAGCTGGCGTTCGCCGGCCAGGTAACCGGGCAGCCACGCCAAGGTCAGCAGCACCATGTACGTGACGCCGATGAAACCCAGGGCGATGCCCCAGGTGGTGCGGTGCCGGAACAGCCCCTTCCAGTCGGCGAAGCTGGCCTGGGACGCTGGGGTATCGGCCGTGCTGGCGACCTGGAAACAGTCCAGGTCTGCGCAGGTGCACTGCGTTGGCTGGCGATCGCGGTACAACACCAGCCACACCAGCGCCAGCAGGCCACCCACCAGGCCCATGATGACGAACATCCCACGCCAGCCGAAAGCCAGCATCAGGCCGGTCAAGAGCGGCGGCGCGATCATCGAGCCCAGGGTGGTGGAAGCCAGGAACGCGCCGGTGGGCAGGCCGCGCTCGCTCACCGGGAACCAGTCGCTGATCACCTTGACCCCGCCGGTGTATTGCGGTGACTCGCCAACGCCCAGGCAGACCCGCGCCACCAGCAACTGCAACATCGAGGTGGCCAGGCCACAGACCGCCTGGGCGGCCGACCATGCCGCCAGGGCCCAACCGAGCACCAGCCGCGCGCCCTTGCGATCCACCAGGGCACCGCTGGGCAACTGCGCAAAGGCATAGGCCCAGGAGAAGGCCGAGAAGATCCAGCCCATCTGCGTGGCGGACAGCGACAGGTCGGCGCTCAACAAATGGTTGGCGATCGCCACCGTGCTCCTGTCGAAATAATTGACGATGCCCATCAGCATCAGCAGCACCACCGCCGTCCACTGCGAGCGGCGCAGGTGCCGGGTCTTGGCATGGCTCATCACGATGACTCCCAAGCGTCGCGACAGCCTGGACTAGGCGGCCCGCTCACCGATGTAGGACGGCTTGATCCGTGGCCAGACCTGGACGGTGAGCCGGTCGATTTCCAGGGAGAACTCCTGGTGCAACGTCCTCTTGGCGCCAGCGTCCAGCCAACAGGCATCGACCCCGGCCAGGGCCAGTTGGCGAGCCTGGTGGATGCCCCAGCCGCAGTGGCTGAACAGCTTGGTCCAGGAATGCTCGAGGTCGGTGTGGTGCAGGTAGGGATCGTCGGTGCCGATGTTCAGGCGCAGGCCGGCATCGTGCATCAGCTTGATCGCGTCCATGCGGTTGCCCAGGTTGCTTTTCTTGGCGGTGCACACGGTGACATTGAAGGCGATGCCCTGCTCCCGCGCCGCGATTACCGCTTCCGGGTCGGCCAGCAGGTTGTAGCCATGGTCGACACGATCGCAGGCCAGGGCCTCGATGCAGGTCCGCAGGTGAGTGGGCGGTGCCAGCGCCAGGGGCTGGTTGTCCTCGCAGACATGGGCAGTGCGCCGCAGGCCATGGCGCGCAGCCAGCTGGTAGGCCTCGATGAACCGTTGCGGCGGGCCCTTGCCCTCGGCGAAGTCCATGCCGATGCCGGCCACTTCGTCACGTCGATGCTCCAGCACTTGCTCGACCATGGCCCGGGCCACCCCTGCCGGACGTTCGCGGTCGATACAGGGAACCAGCAAGCTGGAAATGGCGAAATCGCGCCGGGCGGCGTGCATGCCATCGACCAGGCCATCCACCACCACGGGATAACGCACCTGGTTATCGAGGAACACCGTGGGGTTGAACGACAGCTCCAGGTGCCGGCAATTGCCCTTGCGCTGGGCGTCTTCCAACAGTTCGTAGGCCACCCGGGCAAAATCCTCCCGGTCCACCAGGCACTGCCCGGCCAGGCGCAGGAGCTTCAAAAAGCCCGGAAAGTCCCGGTACTGGTAGATCTGCCGGGCATCCCCGGCGGGCAAAGACAGGCCATGCTTGCGCCCCAGGGCAGCGAGAGTGTCCGGGCGAATGGCGCCCAGCAGGTGGATATGCAAGTCGGTCTTGGGAATACGCCGCAGGAAATCACCCAGCACAGGATCTTGAATCATGGTCGAGCGCCCCTCTGATCATTATTGTTGTTCTGTCATCCAGCAGGCTCTGGCGGGCCAGTGGCCACGGCTTGGTGTTTCGAGTATATGCCGGCAAATCAATGGAAAAAGTTGTTAATTCTGCATGTTCATTAGATTTTCATTAATGAGCTGGCAGACTCTCCGACAGTCCTTCGCGCCAGGAATACCCCCCATGAATTCCAAGGAAACCAGTGGCGTCTCCAAGCGCCTGCTCGCTGCCCTGTCGTTGCGCCACCTGCACTACTTCGCCACCCTCAGCCGGGTCCTGCACTTTCGCCTGGCCGCCGAGGAACTGGCCCTGACCGCCTCCGCCCTGAGCACCTCGATCAAGGAGACCGAACGCCTGATCGGCGCCCAGTTGTTCATTCGCAAAGGCCACCAGGTCACCCTCTCGGAGATCGGCGCGGCGATCCTGCCCATCGCCGAGCACCTGCTGAACACCGCGGGCAATGCCGTGGCCGACATGGTCCACATCAGCCAGGAACGCCAGCAGACCATCCGCATCGGCCTGGTTCCGTCGGTGGCCCACCGAATCCTGCCCAAGCTCCAGGAGCTGCAACGACAACATGCCGACCTGCGTTTCGACTTCATCGACCTGCCCACCCGGGCGCTGATCAATGATGTGCGCAGCGCCAAGGTGGACTTCGGCATCGGTGCCGGCGATGCGACGGCCGCATTGCCCATGCACCGCTTGCTGGTCGACGAACTGGTGGTGGTGGTGCGCCAGGACGATCCGCTATGTGCCGCCCGTAGCGCGAGCTGGGCCCAGCTCGATAACCGGCCGGTGGCGCACTTCCTGCTGGGCAGCGTCGCCGACCTGGCGCTGGGTTCGCCCAAGGCCCAGGAAGTCATCGTCAAGGCGGCGTACCGGGTCTCCTTCACCGAAACCCTGTACAGCCTGATCCGCGCCGGATTCTGTGTCGGCATCGTGCCTCGCCTGACCGCAGAAGGCCTGCTGTGCAACGAGCTGACCTGGCTGCCCATCGTCAAGCCGCGGATCCAACGTGACATCGTGCTGTTCGAAACCAGCCACGGGCCACGCACCCCCGCGGTCGCCACCTGCCTGGCCTTTCTCAAGGCCCAGGCTTGCCAGGCCGCCGAGGAACCTGCCGCGGATACTTCAGGAGCGCACTGAACATGCACCACTGCTTGACCAACGATCCGCAGCTACAAGCTGCGCTGGCGCTCCTCAAGCAAGTACTCGGCCCCTGGGGCAACTGATGGACGACTGGTCCGACAAGCAGGCCCAGGCAGGACAGCTGGCCCGGGTCTTGCGCGAACGAATCGGCGAACTGCCCTGAGCCGCCGGCAGGTTCAGACCGGCTCGCCCAGCACCCGACGCGCCTCGCGCCAGCCCGATAGCAGCGCGCCATGGACCGTCGCGCTGTAGTCCGGATGGGTAGCCTCCCCGGCGAACAGCAAGGTATTGCCGACCGGGGCCGCAAGATCCTGGCGGTCGGACGGCCGCGCCCCGACCTGGGGAAAGGAATAACTGCCGCGGGCAAAGGGATCCGCATGCCAGCGAGTGATGTGCATATCGCTCGGCAGCGGGATCGAGGAACCGAACATCTGGCGCAGGTGGGCCATGGCGTCGTCCTGGATCTCCTGGTTCGACATGCCTTCGAGCAACCGGGCCGGGGTGCCGCCATGCAGGGCGCAGAGCACGGGTTTCTTGGCGTAGTGGTTCAAGGGGTACCAGTTGGCCCACAGGCCCTTGTCGGTATTCAACTGGCTGATGATCGCGGCCTGGCCCCAGAACACCTCCGGGAACAGGAACACCGCCTTGTTGTAGACCCCCATGCCCAGGCGCTCGATGGCACCGCGCTTGGCCACAGGCAGTGCCGGCGAGAACGTGACTCCGCCTTCCTTGAGTACTCCCAGGGGCAAGGTGACGATCGCGATATCCCCCGCCAGCTCGCCATGGCTGGTAACCACGCGCACGCCCGATGGGTCATGCCGGATGCCGGTGACCCGATGGTTGAAGCGAATCTCCAGGCCTTCGGCCAACCGGTCCACCAGTTGTCCGTAGCCCTTGGGAAAGATCACTTCATGGCCATCGAAGCCACTGCCTTCCTGCAACCCCCAGGCAGCGATGTCCTGCGGGTCGGCGGCGAGCCCGTCCTCCAGTTCGCGACTGAACAGCTCCATGACCGTGGCCTTCTCGGCCTGCGTACCGGCCAACCCGGCGAGTACCTGCAGCATTTCATCCCGTGCATTGCGCTCCGGCGCGGCGCCTTGCACTTTGCGCCCGAGGAGCTTGTTCGCCTGGTCCTGAAGTTGCGTGAGCCACTCCAGCTCCTTGCTGCCCAGCTTGCGTCCATCGGCGTCGTAGACCAGGTTCGACGCAGGTCTTTCCACGTCATACACCACGGTCTGGATCCCCAACTGCCGGGCCAGGTTGGCGACCGGGTTGCCATCGACGCCATGGATCCAGGAGGCCCCCAGGTCCACCGGAGTATCCCGCCAACTGCGATTGGTCCATATCCGCCCACCGACCCGGTCACGGCCCTCGATCACCGTCACACGATGACCGGCCGCATGCAGCATCCTGGCGGCGGCCAGCCCGGAAATACCGGCACCGATCACCAGGACGCTCTTGGCAGCGGGAGCTGGCGCGCCCCTGGCAATGACTGGAGCCACCAATGGCGATGCCGCAAGCAGGCTCAACTTGATCAGGGTTCTACGAGAAAAATCAGGCATGGTCCAAACTCCAGGATTGAACAATCCGAATGGTCCAGCCTTGTACCATGCAGAAACTTGTATTCATTGGGCCTCGAGGTCCCATGCTCCACGCAGCAGACTTATCGAGGCTTCAAACAATAGCCGGCAACTTGCAACTACCCGACCGGAAGCACAGCAGAACCCAGCCTGAACTTCCCCATCTGGTTAACTCAATATCTACTTGATATCAAAAAGCAGTATGACTGCACGTACCAGACCAACCATAAGCGCTATTTCATTGGCGTCGGCCTTCAACCAGCAACTTGCATCGGGGCTCATAAGAACCTCATCGAAGTTAAATCTTGGTAAAAAATCGATAAACCCCGGCATATCGCCGCAGCACTTGTTCGAACATGTCGGAATTGCAATGAAAGCCGCGGGCTATTGAGCCCGCTACATTAACAATCAGGAAAAGTGATATCTGTAAATATAAGTAAGAACAAGCTCGTTCATATTCACAGGATGCGCGAACAGGCCAGCCCATATCCTCGTTCATCGACGCGGGTGGACAGCGAGTACCAGGCTCAACGGACCACGGTCGCCCAATCGCTGTACTGTGCCGCGTGGACCCGATCGGACTCCTGCAACTGTCGCTCCCGGGCGTAGACCGGGTCTGCCGCGATCTGCCGCTCCTGGGCCGGGCTCAGGGCGATGCCATGGTCGATCCCCGCCTGCTCGAGGAATGCCTGGGCGGCCAGATAATCATGCAGGTCGATGATCGATGCCTGGGCACACTCCAGGCTCGCCTCCTGCCCCTCCTCGAAGTACAGCAACAGGTCCGAGAAGGCATACAGGTACAGGTTGCCCAGCACCTGGGCGCCACTGGCATCCTGCTCGTCCACCACCACGGCATCTAGCTCCGCTTCCAGGCCTTCGCAGTCCGGCGACGCCCCTCCACCCAGGCAGATCCAGGCCTGGTCGAGAAAGTCCCGGCAGAACCCGGGAACCGCCAGCGGCTGCGGCAATTGGAGGCTTGCCAGTCGATCAAGGGACTTCAAGACGACGTACAGCTGGATGCGCTCTTGTGCTTGCATAAAATCTCTTCGCTCCCGGGCTTACTGATACTGATCCAGCTCGTCGTGGATCAAGCCTGCCAGGTCATCGGGGCTGATGAGTACTCCTGGATGCGTCGGCACGGGGAATACCTGGCAGGCGCGGTTGTCCGCCTGCAACCCCGGCAACCATCTGCCACGAAACTCGTCGAGGGCGATAGGCCGCGCGCTAAAACCAGCCCAGGCGCCGGTGGCGCAGGACTCGGCCAGCGCGGCCTCGGGCCAGAAGGGCACGGCCTCGCCAGCATCGCAAGCCGAGGTGGCCCATCCGCTGTCGTAGAGTCCCCATGCCTGCTCGAAATCCACCAGCTTGCGCACGAAATAGTCGAGCCGCTCCTCGGGCCCCAGGGCCAGGAGATTGCGCAATTTGCGCTCATGCATTCCAGGCACCTGCCGCGAACTGTCGAAGGGGCATCGCCGATATCCGGGCTGGCAGGTCATTGGCCATTGCTGGCCACCACTGGCACACAGTGCTGCTGGTTGTCCCAACGCAGTCGCGCGATCGAGCGCGGATCGTCCTGCTCGCCGCACTCCAGAAGCTCCAGCAGGCTCGAACACCAGGCAAGCTCATGGGCGATTTCCTGCTCCAGCGGTTCATCCAGCACATCGATGGCCTCGAGCACCTTGCCGACGGCCCAGCGAGCCTTGTCAGGTTCGCCCGAAAGCAGGTACTCGATGCAGTAGCAAGTACCGATCACCGCGCACTGGGCCTGGTCGGCCAACTCGTCGCTGAAGTCCCGGGTATCCGGGATCGCCTCGTACAACCGCTGGTGCAGCGCCTGCAACGGCAAGCCGTGCCAGCGACCGACCTGCTGGAACAGCAGCTCCAGCACCTCGGCATTGACGTCCGTGCCCGAACGGTACTTCTCGGAAAAAGCCCGGTAGACCGGCACCAGCCGCTTTGCAGCCAGCAGGCAGAACAACCCGGCTTGCGCCCTGGGCATGCCCTGCAGCCTTCCATGGTCGAACATCATTGCAGCCACTCTCCCGCTCAAGCTTCCAATTCCAGGCGCCCCGCGATCAGCGGCAGGGGCGCGCCATGGTAGACAACCCAGCGCCCTTCCCGAAACCCTGACGGAATCTCTTGGCGACTTGCACGGAGGCCATATCGGCCCTCTGCCTAAGCGCCAGGACCAACCAGCGGCAAGCCGCGCCCCGTTCAACTGCTGGAACACTCCTGCACTTGCTGGCGCAACCAGCGATGCACCTGGTCGTTGTTCACCCGTGGGTGCCAGGCCTGGGAGAACTCGCCGCTGGGGGTTACCACCGGCAGGGTGAAGATGCTCAGCGGCAGCAGCGGCAAGGACCATTCGACGAAACGCCGGGGAATCACCGCCACCAGCTCCGAGGTGCTGGCCAACTGCATGGCCGCCTGGAAGCCGGGCACCACCAGCGGTACCTTGCGTTGCAGGCCGATCTTCTCCAGCTCCAGGTCCAGCGGCCCGCGGGTTCGCCCCCGACGCGAGACCGACAGGTGCGGATAGGACACCAGGTCCTGGGCACTGACATGGGCCAGGCGAGCCAGCGGATGCTGGTTGTTGACCACCCCGACGAAGCTGTCGATGTACAAGCGCTGCTTGTACACCTCGGGGCCCAGCGGCCCGGCGATGCCGATGTCCAGATCGCTCAAGCCATCGCGCAGGGCAGCGACATCCTCGTTGCCCTGGGACATGAAGCGCAGGGTGACATGGGGCGCCTGCTCGGCGACCCGCTGGCTCAGGCGCAAGGCCCAGGCACCGGTGAAACCGTCCTCGGCGCGCAGGGTGAACACCCGCTTGATGGTGCCCAGGTTGAGCTGCTGCTTGTTGCCCAGGACATTGCGCGCGTCTTCCAGCAGGTCATGGACCTGAGGCGCCAGCTCCAGGGCCAGCGGCGTGGGCACCAGGCGCCGCCCCGCCAGGACGAACAGCGGATCGCCCATGGTCTCGCGCAGGTTGGCCAAGCGCCGGCTCATGGCCGGGATGCTCAGGTTCATGCGTTCGGCGGCGCCGGTGACGCTGCCTTCGCGCAGCATCGCGTCGAAGGTCAAGAGCAGGTTGAGGTCGGGGAAGTTCATCGTGGCGTCTCGTTTGCATTTGGTGCAAATCTAAACTCCGTTATTTGCAATTTTCAATACACCTGAGCCTCTCTAGCATCCCGTCACAACCTAATCGTTCAAGGACGTTGTGATGGCTCCTTATCGTTTGCTCCAGTCTGCAACCCTGCTGGGCCTGCTACTGACGCTGCCGGCCTGCATCAGCCCCGGGCACACGCCCGAACCGCCCAAGCTGCTGTCCGCCGACGCCCTCGCGGCCGGCCAGGACCTCACCCTGGCCACCACCCGGAGACCGGCCAGCGACCACGACCTGTGGTGGCGAACCTTCCAGGACCCGGACCTGGATCGCCTGCTCGACGCGGCCCTGGACCATTCGCCCAGCCTGGCTCTCGCCAGTGCGCGCATCAGCCGGGCCGAGGCCGAGGCCAACGTCGCCCAGGCCAATACCCGGCCCGGCCTGTCGGCCATGACCCAGATCCTGCGCAGCCAGGATTCCGAGCACTACAAGACCAGCGCCAGCGAATCCGGCACCTGGCATAGCGACGGCCAGGCATTGCTGCAAGGTCGCTACAACCTCGACCTCTGGGGCCTGAACCGCGCGTTGAACGAAGCGGCGGTGGGTAGCCTGCGGGCCGCCGAGGCCGACCGCGCGGTGGCGCGCCTGGCCCTGAGCGGCAGCCTGGTGGAAACCTGGTTCGCCCTGGCCGGCGTGCTGGAGCAGCAGGCCGTGGTCGACCAGGCCCTGGAGCAGCGGCGCAGCATCTACCGCATCAGCGAACAACGCTTGCAGTCCGGATTGGGCACCCAGGTCGACGTGGTCCGTGCCCGCGGCCCCATCCCTTTGCTCGAGGCCGAGCAGGCCCGGCTGCAGGGTGCTGCCCGCGTGTATCAACTGCGCCTGGCGGCCCTGGCCGGCAAGGGACCGGGCTGGGGCGAACAATGGCGGCCTCGCGGCACGGACCTGCGACGCAGCGTGGTATTGCCCGGGCAGCTGCCAGCCGACCTGGTGGGCAACCGCCCGGACGTCATCGCCCAGCGCTGGCGCGTCGAAGCCCAGGCCCAGCGCATTGGCGCGGCACGCGCGGCGTTCTACCCGAACATCGACCTGCTGGCCTTCGCCGGATTCCAGAGTTTCAGCTTCCAGGACTTGTTCCGCCACGACAGCCGCACCTACGGCGTCGGCCCGGCGCTGACCCTGCCGATCTTCGATGCCGGCCGCCTGCGCGGCCAGTACCAGGCCCAACAGGCCGGCTATGCCGAGGCCGTGGCGAACTACAACCAGGTGCTGGTGGATGCCCTGGCCGACGTCGCCCGCTATCTCTCGCAACTGCAGGCCCTGGAGGGCCAGCGGGTGAAGACCGTGCAGGGCCTGGACGAAGCCGAACGGGCCTATGACCTGGAATACCTGCGCTACCGCCAGAGCCTCACCGACTTCCTGCATGTGCTCGACGCCCAGGCCCGGGTGCTCGATGCCCGCATGCAACTGGTCCAGCTCAAGACCGCAGCGCAACAGAACCACGCCGGCCTGTTGCGTGCCTTGGGCGGCCGGACCGAAACCGACAAGAACGTCACCCGACTTGCAGAGACTTCCCATGACTGACGCCTCCCCAACCCCGACCCCGGCCAAGTCGCGCCGTGGCCTGAACTTCCTGATCATCACCCTGGTGGCCCTGGCCCTGATCCTCGTGGCCGGTGCCTGGTGGCTGCTCTACGGCCGCCTCTACGAAAGCACCGACAACGCCTACGTGCGCGGCGACGTGATCCTGGTCTCGGCCCAGGCCCGCGGTACCGCTACTGCAGTGCACATCCAGAACACCGACACGGTGAAGGCCGGCGACGCCCTGGTGGAGATCGACCCGGTCGACGCCCGCCTGGGCCTGGATGCCGCGACCCATCAACTGGCCCTGACCGTGCGTGCGGTCAACAGCCTGTATGCCGAGGAAAACGACCTGGCGGCCCAGGTCAAGTTGCGCCAGGCCGAGGCCAGCCGCGCCAGCCAGGACCTGCAGCGGCGACGCGCGGTGATCGCCCAGGGCGGGGTCTCCGGCGAAGACCTGCACCACGCCGAGGAAGCGGCGCAGGTGGCCCAGTCCGGAGTGCGCGCCGCCGAGGCCAGGCTGGCGGCCCTGCAGGCACGGATTCAGGGGACCACGGTGGAAAATCATCCGCAGGTTGGCGCGGCGGCCGAACGGGTACGCGAGGCCTACCTGGCCCTGGCCCGGACCAAGGTTCCCGCGCCAGCCGATGGCCTGATCACCAAGCGTGCCGTGCAAGTGGGCCAGCACATCGAGCCTGGCACCGTGCTGATGGGGCTGGTGCCATTGGACAAGGTCTGGGTGGAAGCCAACTTCAAGGAGTCGCAGCTGGGGCAGATCAAGGTCGGCCAGGCGGTGGAACTGTTCGCCGACCTGTATGGCCAAAAAGTGACGTACCACGGGCGCATCCAGGGCATCGAGGCCGGCAGCGGCGCCGCCTTCGCCACCATCCCGGCGCAGAACGCCACCGGCAACTGGATCAAGGTGGTGCAACGGGTGCCGGTGCGTATCGCCCTGGACCGCGAGGAAGTGCTGCGCCACCCACTGCGCATCGGCCTGTCGATGACCGTCAAGGCGATCCTCGGTGAACCCGGGGAACAGTCCGCGCAAGCCAAGGTGCAAGACAGCACCGGGGTCTACGACAACCTCGAGCAGGGTAGCCAGGCGCTGGTCGAGCAGATCATCGCGCAGAACCTGCAAGCGTCGAAACTCAGCCTGTCGAGGAACGAACGATGATCGCCAAGCGTCCCATCGAACCACTGAGCGGCGGCACGCTGTTCCTGGGCGCGCTGGCGATCGGCATGGCCAACTTCATGATGGTGCTCGACACCACCATCGCCAACGTCGCGGTGCCGACCATCTCCGGCAACCTCGGCGTGGCCCCCGACCAGGGCACCTGGGTGCTGACTTCGTTCAGCATTTCCCTGGCCATCGGCCTGCCCTTGACCGGCTGGCTGGTGCAGCGCTTCGGCCAGGTCAGGCTGTTCATGACCGCGGTCGCCCTGTTCGTGCTGGCCTCGGTGTGCTGCGCCCTGGCGCCGAACCTTGGTTCGCTGCTGCTGTTCCGGATCTTCCAGGGAGCGGTGTGCGGCCCCCTGGCCCCGTTGTCCCAGGCCCTGCTGGTGGCGATCTTCCCGCCTGAACGACGCACCTCGGCGCTGGTGGTGTGGTCGATGACCACCTTCCTCGGGCCGGTGTGCGGCCCGATCCTGGGTGGCTACCTGACCGACAACATCAGTTGGCCGTGGATCTTCTACATCAACGTGCCGGTCGGGGCGTTCATCCTGCTGACCCTCGGCCAGGTCCTGCATGGCCGGGACAACCCGACCCGCAAGCTGCCGGTGGATGTGGTCGGCTTGCTGCTGCTGATGGTCGCGGTCGGTTCGCTGCAGATCCTCCTCGACAAGGGCCAGGACCTGGACTGGTTCGCCTCCACGCCGATCCGCGTACTCGCGGTGGTGGCGGTGCTGGGTTTTGCGTCATTGATCAGCTGGGAACTGACCGAGCAGCATCCGATACTCGACCTGCGCCTGTTCAAGGAGCGCAACTACGCCATCGGCACCCTGTGCGTGACCCTGGGCTTTTCCCTGTACTTCGCCTCGCTGGTGCTGGTGCCGCTGTGGCTGCAGACGGAGATGGGCTACACCGCGACCTGGGCCGGGATCGCCACCGCGCCGCTGGGGATCGCCGGGGTGGTGCTGGCGCCCTTCATCGGGCGGCTGATGCAGCACCTGGATGCGCGGATGCTGGCGAGCATGGCCTTCATCTGCTGGATCGGCGCCTCGTTGTGGCGCATGGGCTTCGAGACCGGCCTGGACATCCAGTTCATCGGTTGGAACTCGGTGCTGATGGGCGCCGGCACGGCCTTCCTGTTCACCCCGCTGGTGGCCATTTCGCTGTCGCGCCTGCCATCGGAAAAGATCCCCGCGGCCCTTGGCTTGCAGAACGCCCTGCGCATGACCGGCGCCAGCTTCGCCGTGTCCCTCGGCCCGGCGTTCTGGGACCACCGGGCCCGCGGCCACCAGGTCGACCTGGCCGAACGCATGAGCCCTTTCGATCACTGGAGCGGCCAGGCCCGGGCCAACCTCGACAGCCTCGGCCTGTCACCCGAGGGCGCCCTGGAATGGCTGGGCCGGGCCATCGATCGGCAGGCCCACATGTTGGCGCTCAACGACTTCTCGCTGGCCAGCGCATGGCTGTTCTTCGCCGTGCTCGGCATCGTCTGGCTGGCTCATTCACCCAAGGCGAAAGCCAAGTAGATCCGGAGTATTCATGTTCCTGCGTAAAAAAATGAAGTACGACATCGAAGTCACCGCCATCCATGACCTCACCCCCCTGGTACGGCGCGTCACCTTCAGGGGCGAGCTGTTCGGCGGCGACCTGGAGTGCCAGCCGGCCCAATGGCTGAAGCTGTTCCTGCCCAATGGCGGCAACCCCGCCAGCCGTGCCTACAGCATCCGCCGGCATGATCGGCAAGCGTCCAGCGTCGATATCGATTTCGTCCGCCATGGCCATGGCCCGGCCGGACGCTGGGCGGAACAGGCCCGGGTCGGCGACTGGATCGGCTGCTCGGCATTGCGTGGTGGTTTCCAGCCCCAGGAAGAGGCCGAATGGTTGCTGCTGGCCGCCGATGAAACCGGCACCCCGGCGGTGATGAGCATCCTCGAGAGCCTGGCCCCCGGCGACCGCGCGGTGGTGGTGCTGGAAGCTGCGAGCATGACCGAGCTGCAGGCCATGGACACCCTGGCCACGGTCAACTACGAATGGATGTTCCGCGACGAGCATCCGCACACCACCAACCTGCTGCTCGAAGGCATCGACAAGCTCCAGCTGCCTTCGGGGGTCGGGCAGTTCTGGATCGCCGCCGAAGCCCAGGCGATCAACGAAGTCCGCGACTACCTCACCGACGCCTGCTCGATCCAGCGCCGCCTGGTACGCAGCAAGGGCTACTGGATGCGCGGCGTCGCCGACCACCGCGACCGCGACTGAAGCGCCCTCCTGCTTCTTCCCTGGGGCACGACGTCCAGCCGTGGGCCCGGCGCCGAGCCGGGCCCCAGGTCCTAGTCGATCCGCGGGTGCTGCTGCACCAGGTTCTTGCGCTTGGCCTCGAGCTCGGCGATCTGCGCATCGATGTCTTCGATCTTCTGCTCGATGTTGTCGTGGTGCTCTTGCAGCAACTCCCGGGCCTCCTCGATATCGGCCGCCGCCGGAGCCGCGCCACGCAATGGCTTGTTGGCCGTCTCGCGCATGGAAATACCGGTGATCAAGCCGATCACCGCAATCACCATCAGGTAGTAGGCGGGCATGTACAGGTTCTGGGTGGTTTCCACCAGCCAGGCGGCGATCGTCGGGGTCAGGCCGGCGATCAGCACCGAGATGTTGAACGCACTGGCCAGGGCGCTGTAGCGGATACGCGTGGGGAACATCGCCGGCAACGTGGAGGCCATCACGCCGATGAAGAAGTTGAGCAAAACGGCCAGGATCAGCAGGCCGGCGAAGATCACCCCCAGCACCCCGCTGTTGATCAGCATGAAGGCCGGGATGGCCAGCACGAACAGGCCGACGCTGCCGAAGATGATGAAGGGCCGGCGTCCGATCTTGTCGCTCATGAAGCCGATCAGCGGTTGCACGAACAGCATGCCGACCATGATCGCGATGATGATCAATACCCCGTGGTCTTCGCTGTAGTGCAGGTTGTGCGACAGGTAGCTGGGCATGTAGGTCAGCAGCATGTAGTAGGTGACGTTGGTCGCCACCACCACGCCGACACAGGTCACCAGGCTGCGCCAATGCTGGGTCGCCACTTCCTTGAACGACACCGCCGGGCCCGAGGCCAGGCCTTCGCGGTCACCTTGCTCGAGCTTCTCGACATGCTGCTGGAAGGCCGGGGTCTCCTCCAGGGCATGGCGCAGGTAGAGGCCGATGAGGCCCAGTGGCAAGGCCAGGAAGAACGGCAGGCGCCAGCCCCATTCGAGGAACTTCTCTTCACCCAGGATGGTGGAGATCAGCACCACCAGGCCCGCGCCAAGGACGAAGCCGGCGATCGAGCCGAAGTCCAGCCAGCTGCCGAGGAACCCGCGCTTGCGGTCCGGGGCGTATTCGGCGACGAAGATCGAGGCGCCGGTGTACTCCCCGCCCACGGAAAAGCCCTGGGCCATCTTGGCCAGCAACAACAGGATCGGCGCCCAAATGCCGATCGAGGCATAGGACGGGATCAGGCCGATGGCGAAGGTGCTCAGGGACATGATCACGATGGTCGCCGCCAGGACCTTCTGCCGTCCGTAGCGGTCGCCCAGGACCCCGAAGAACAACCCGCCCAGGGGCCGGATCAGGAATGGCACGGAGAAGGTCGCCAGGGCGGCGATCATCTGCACGCTGGGGCTGGCATTGGGGAAGAACACCTTGCCCAGCGCATAGGCGACGAAACCATAGACACCAAAGTCGAACCACTCCATGGCATTGCCCAGCGCGGCGGCGGTGATCGCCTTGCGCATCTTGGCGTCGTCGACGATGGTGATGTCCTTCAAGCCGATCGGCTTGACCCTTTTCTTGCGCGACTTCATAGCAGTTTCCCTATGGCTGGACTGTGCTCATGCATACCTTTGCCCCGGGCCCGAATGGTGGCAGGTACGAGCTGACAGCGAGATGACCAGTGTTCTACCGGCCGGGGCTCCATGCCATCAGATAGCCAGGAATCCGAAAAAATTCACTGTCCATGGCAATTGGCGATTTGTTTGTCCCGTGGTGCCTGCTGGCAGGCCGGACGACAAGGGCGCCTTGCGCTTTCCATCCCTAGGGCTTTAGTGCTATTGAAAACGCCGATCAGGCTGTTCGACAGTGATCCAGTCGACGGCAGGTTGGAACTCACGGTGCTGCCCATCCACTAACTTCGGTCGCCGCAACCCCAGTACCCAGACATGGCCTAGTGCCGATAAGGACATCCAATGAAAATTCTAAAAAGCCTGCGTTCCTTGGCGATCCTGGCCCCCGCCAGCTTGTTGGCAGCCTGTGCCTCGATTGGCGGCCCTGCCAGCCCGCCGCAACAGAACCCCACCAACCAGCTGCTGGACATGCTCGACCAGGCCACCCGCGAAGGCATGTCCGTGGTGCTGGTGCCGGCGCTGATGCCCAACAAGAGCGTGACCGATCTTTCCAGCTATTCGCACCGGGTCATCTTCAAGAACAAGGACATGCCCGGCATCGCCTACATGCAGGCCTTCGCCAACAACGACCTGGAGAAGATCAAGGAGGCGGTCTATCTGTGGGACTTCCTCGAGGTCAACATCATCCCGCCGGGGACTTACTTGTTGTCCGGCGGGATCGACTACAAGATCGACAGCACCCTGGCCGACATCAAGGCGCCCAAGGGCCAGCCGGGGGCCACGCCCTTGGGCGCGGTGAACCTGTCCGCCGTGCTGTATCGCCGGTTCGTCAAGGAAGACTATTGGCGTGATGCCTCCTATGCCGACAGGACCTACTCCCAGAACGTCTGCAGTGCCGTGCACATGGCGTCCGGCCAATGCGTGAGCTGGTCACAACAGAACTACACCCAGCGCGAGCAGGTCTCCCAGGGCGGCTGGACCGAAGGCACGAAGATCCAGGACGTCCAGTCCATCAAGCTGCAAGCGCAGATACCCGACGCCTATGCCCCGCTGGCCTTCACCATCAAGCCGGGCCAGATCCTGCTCAGCGACCGCTTCCACCTGAAGACTCCGGGCGTGCACTACGACCCGAAAACCTGCAAGGCCGTGGACACGCAGAACATCAAGTGCGCCCTGCGGGACATCCAGGTCTACATGCGCCCCGCCCCCATGGAATTTACGCAGAAGTTCATCGATCACGAGCAACCGAAACTCTCCGAGACAGGCCGCCAGGTACTGGCGCGCATCCAGCCGATGAAGACCCAGGTACTGGGTGAGAAAGGCATGGAGGACCTGGTGTGGGGCCTGCCAGTCAGCCTTAAGAAACCAGGCAAGTAGACCCGTCGCCGCACCGCACCCGGCCTAGGGAACCGGCTCGCCATCGGGCCGGAACTCCACCGTTGCCCCTGCTGCCTGCAGTTGCTCTTGCAGCGCCAGCAGGCATATGCGCAAGCCACTGCCGACCAGGATTTCGTCCAGCTGCGCCAATGCCAGGGCCTGTGCCAGGGGCACATCGAGCGCGGCGCGGAAAATCTTCACCACCTTGATCTTCTGCGGACCGATGCCGGTGATGAGCAATTGGCCGCATTGGTAGAGGCTCTGGTCCAGCACTTGCTGCTCGGCGTCCGGCTCTGCCGGCTGGTCGCACTCGCTGCGTTGCCGATGGACTTCGCGCCACAGCTCAAGGGCCAGGTCGGCTTCATTCTCGATCAAGCGCAGGGCTTGCGGACTTGCCGGGGCCAGTTCGTGCAATGCCGACAGCAACTGGGCGAAACCCTGCAGGCTGGGGGCGATCATCGTCGCCTCCCAATGACCCGCTCCATGCCGGGCAAAGTACACGGGAAAGCCCGCGGCCTGCTCATGGATATCGATGAAGAACGGATCGTCGAAGTAGTTCCTGGCGATCACGTACCAGCCCGGCTGCCAGGCGCCGCAGGTAGAGGCGACAAGGCTTTCGCCGGTCAGGCCATGGGAGCGATAGCCGATCTGGAAGCGCGCCCACTCGCCTAGCGTCGGATAGCTATCCGGCAACTCGAGGTCGCCGGTGACGATGGCCGCGGCAATGAACTCTGCGACCTCGCCCGGCATGGGGTCAGGGAGGTGGTCCTGGTCGGTGCTGGACATACGGCGGATCATCCTGGCTGGTATGGGCGCAGGGCCTGGAGTGCAGGCGCCATCATCTGGACAATTGCCTGGCCTGGGTTTCATCGAAGCCCTCGGGCGCCAAGTCCTTGATCACAAGATTCATGTGGAAGACCCGGTGCTGGTCTTTCGACCAGGCGCCATGAACATGCCGCCAGGTCGCAAAGTCGGCCCGCGCCAGTTTTCTCTCGGCGAAATAGAGGTTCTTGCCATCACCCGAAAACTCCTCGGTGAGGATTCGCCATTGTGCGGCGAGCACGCCCTTGAGCGGCTTGCCATCGTAGTAGACGGCCTCGCCATCACAGGCATACAGGTCGTTCTCGGCAATGACCCGCAAGGCCATGCAGCGTGGGTTGCCGCTCATCTTCCGGCCGTAGTACCAGGCGCTGTGGTCGTCGGCGCCGTAACTGCCGCCCACATGGCGAAAGCTGCCGGGATCGACGTCCCGCAGGGCCTTGAACGAGGTTTCATATTCGAAGTAGACATGCTGCCGGTCCAGCCAATACAGGCCGACTCGGCGAAAGCTGTCGCGGTCTATTTTCGGCAAGCGGCTCCAGGCGTGGTAAATGCAGGAAGCATCCCGGCCCAGGAAATACTGCTCTTCGCAGAACTCGAATGTCTGCGGATCAGCGGCCGCCAGCTTGCGCCCTTGATGCCAGACCTTGCCCTCGCGAATGGCCCAGTATTGGATCCCGTAGGCACCGACGAACTTATGCTCGGGGAGTGCGGCCAGCTTTTTCCATATCATCGAAGCGATCCCTGGTGCGAAATGAGGGCGAGGCTACGCCATCTGGCCTTGGGGGCGCTAGACAGGCGCAGGCGACAGCGGATGGCCTTGCAGCCCTGCGGGCGACTGATCTCAATCCGCTTTCAACTGCACCCAGAGCTTGCCAAGAACCTTTTGCAGCAGCGCGCATTCGTCCTGGTCCAGGCTGCTGGTCAGGGATTCGCACATCCCCCAGAACACCGGCAAGGACCGCTCCAGCAACTCGCGCCCCTGCTCGGTCAACTCCAGGGCGAAGCTGCGCCGGTCCTCGGTACTCAGGCGGCGCCTGAGCAGGTCGCGCTTCTCCAGCCAATCCAGCAGGCCAGTCACCGTCGAACGGGTCACGCCAAAGTAATCCGCGATGTAGGACGGCGTGACCGCCTGGCTTTCTATCAGGCCCCGCTCGGCCAGGCCGAAGAACATCAGCAGGTCGAACTTGCTTTCCGATAGCCCGAACGGCGCCAGGCTGGCATTGGCGCGTTGCTCGATGTCATCGCACAGCCAAAGCATCAGCAGGCCCAATCCGGCACGGGATCGATCGGTCGCGCCTTCGGCGGTATCGCGCATCAGGGCGAGGTGGGGACGGGTCGCGGCGGATGCGGCGAAAGATGTTCCGGAGCCTTGCTCGGGACTGGCGACAGGCTTGGATGCAGGTGGTTTTGAGCGGGACATGGGCGACATGGGTCAATGAGGAGGTTGCCAATCATACCAAGGGGAAATAGTATTTTATTCGTATAGTACGTCACTCGTACTATATTTCGATATTGCTATCACGCCCCTTCCCGGGGCCAGCGCGTGCAAACCAACAAGGAAAACGCAATGTCCGTGAAAGTTGTTGAGCTTCACCACGTAGGCTTCGGCGTGAACAACGCCCAGGCCGATGCCATGCTGGACTTCTATCGCGATGTCCTTTCACTGCCCCAGGACCCGGCCCGCTGGAAGATCCCGGGTATCTACGGCTCGTGGTTCAACCTGCCCAATGGCACCCAGTTGCACATCCTCGGGTGCGATGGCGTTTCGCAATACGCCAAGCGCCCTGACCAGGACCCGGTCTCCAACCACTTCGCGCTTGCGGTGGAGGATGTGCTGGCAGCCGAGAAGGTGCTCGTGGAGCGGGGTATCGAGTACTTCACCCTCGACAATGTGGCCTCGCCCTCCTTGAAACAGCTGTTCCTGCGCGATCCGGCCGGCAACCTCATCGAGTTGCACCAGGCCAGCGAGCGGCGCCCTGGCGTCGACTCGGCCAACCAGGACAAGACCCCCACCGCCAATCGCTGAAACCGTTCAGGACATAGCCATGTATTTTGATATGAAGGCGCTGAGCCCGGAGCAGCGCAGCAACCTGGTGCACTCCACCGTGATCCCCCGCCCCATCGCCTGGGTCAGTTCCTGCGATGGATCGGGGGCGGTCAATGTCGCACCATTTTCCTTTTTCAACGTGATGTCGGGAGACCCACCGCTGCTGTGCCTGTGCATCGGCTCGCGCTCGGGAGAACCCAAGGACACCGCGCGCAATATCATCGAGCGTGGGGAGTTCGTGGTTAACCTGGTCTCGGCCCCGATGGCCGGGCGCATGACCGTCACCTCCATCGATTTCGATGCCCAGGTCAACGAGGCCCTCGAGGCCGGCCTGCAGATGCTGCCCGGCCAGCAAGTGAGCATTCCACGCATCGCCTCGAGCCCTTGCTCGATGGAGTGCCGGGTTCGCCAACTGATCGACATCGACGGCGTGCGTACCTTCATCCTCGCCGACATCGTCGGTACGCACCTGTGCGAGGAAGCGATCATCGACGTGACCCGCATGTTCATCGACCCGACGTCCATGGCCTTGATCGGCCGGCTGCACAGCCCCGGCTGGTACTGCGAAGTGTCTGCGGATTTCCAGATGCCGACACCGACGCCACAGGCCTGGCAGTCCTTGAAGGCCCAGGGCCGGGAGCAGGAACTGCTGGCCTGGCGGGAACCATCCACCTCGCAAACAGGCGCAAAAGAACGATGCTGAATGCCCATGAAATACAGGAATGCGCCAATCGCCTGGATGCCGCCGAACGCTCGCGCGAACAGATTCGCCAGCTTTCCCTGAGCCATCCGGACATGACCATCGCCGATGCCTACGCCATCCAGCGTGCCTGGGTCGAGACGAAACTGGGCCGTGGCCGGAGGATCATCGGGCACAAGATCGGCCTGACCTCCAGGGCGATGCAGATGGCCTCGCAGATCGACGAGCCCGACTACGGCGTGCTGCTCGACGACATGCTCTGGCCCGATGGCGGCGAGATTGCCCGCGAGCGCCTGATATTGCCCCGGGTCGAGGTCGAACTGGCCTTCATCCTCGATCGTCGCCTGGCGGGGCCGGAGGTGATGATGCTGGATGTGCTGGATGCGACGCGCTATGTCGTGCCGGCGCTGGAGATCATCGATGCACGTTCGGAACAGCTCGACCGCGACACCCAGCGGCCGCGCAAGGTGGTCGATACCATTTCCGACAACGCCGCCAATGCCGGGATCATCCTCGGCGGGCGCCCGGTGCGCGTCGACGACCTGGACCTGCGCTGGATCGGCGCCATGCTCCTGCGCAACGGCGTGATCGAGGAAACCGGCCTGGCGGCTGGCGTGCTGAACCATCCGGCCAACGGCGTTGCCTGGCTCTCCCGGCGCCTGGCGGTATTCGACACCGCCCTGGAAAAAGGACACATCGTGCTGTCCGGCTCCTTCACTCGCCCGGTGCGGGCGGAGGCCGGCGATACATTCCACGCCGACTTCGGTCCATTGGGCAGCGTGGGCTGCCGTTTTATCTGAGCACTGCATGTGCAGGAGATAGTCATGCATAACGAATTCAAGCAGGCCCTGGTGACGGGGGCTCCCCTGATCGGCCTGTGGCTCGGCCTGGCCAACGGGTACACCGCGGAAATGCTCGGGGGCATCGGTTATGACTGGTTGGTGATCGACAACGAACATGCTCCCAATACGCTGCAATCGACCCTGGCCCAGTTGCAGTGCCTGGCGGCGTCCCCTACCCATGCGGTGGTCCGGGCGGCCAGCGACGATGCCGTGGAGATCAAGCACTTGCTCGACCTGGGGGCCCAGACGTTACTGGTTCCCATGGTGGAAAGCGCCGAGCAGGCGGCCAGTATCGTTGCCGCCACCCGCTACCCTCCCCATGGCATCCGCGGCGTGGGAGCGGCATTGGCCCGCGCCTCGCGATGGCAGCAGATCCCTGGCTACCTGGCGACGGCCGATGAACAGATCTGCACCCTGGTGCAAGTGGAAAGCCGGGCCGGCATCCAGGCCTTGGCGGAGATTGCCGGGGTCCCGGGGGTCGATGGCGTGTTCATCGGGCCTGCCGACCTGGCCGCCTCCCTCGGTCACCTGGGCAACCCGGCACATCCCGAGGTGCAGGAGGCCATCGCAGGGGCCATCCGGGAAATCCGCGCGGCCGGCAAGGCCCCCGGGATTCTCACCAGCGACGCGGCCATGGCCCGGCGCTACCTGCAGCTGGGTGCCGTGTTTGTCGCCGTGGGCTCCGATGTGGGGTTGCTGGTGAGTGGCGCCAAGGCACTCAGGGAAGCATTTGGCCAGGTGCCTTGACCCCGGGGCCGGGATACCCGGCCTGCGGGTCGATGCCCCGATGATTGCTGCGGGTGGAGATTGCCGCGGTACTCGAGACACAACCTGGCGAAGGGAAGCGAAAGGACCTGCTGCCAGGGCCGGGGCAGATGAAAAAAACCCGGCCTTTGCACTGCGCTGGCAAGCCCTTCAAGGTCGTCTTGCGGCGGCCTTGGAGGGCCTGGGCTCGACGCCGCTATTTGGACAACGACAACGGTACGCCCCAGATCGGGTCTTCCATGCCTTGCTTGCCCAGCGGCGTGATCTGCATGGGCTGGAGCCTGGACAGCAGTTGCCGGTGCTTGTCGCTCAGGACCCGTTGCTCGATGAGATTCTGCGTAAAGCTCATGGGCGCCGGCCAGGTGTAGACGGTCAGGTTGTCCAGCGGACACTCGATCTTCTTCGGATCGATCGCCCGGCACTTGGACTGCTGGTACTTGTAGCCAGGGGTCTTGAGGTGCATGCGCGGGGCCAGCAGCAATTGCCCGCCCTGGAGGGTGAAGCTGGCCAGCGCCTTGTCGACCGGCAGGCGCGCCTGGACCTTGATCGACGGCACATCGCGGGAATCGGTCTGTTGGTAATACCCGGCCCCAGAGCCCTGCGTCGTCTGGGTATATTGCTGCTCGCCCCAGGCCACGCAGGCGCCAGACGCCACGTGCACGGTGGTACAGACCTTCTCGGTCTTGATCTCGCTGCCATAGGTGGCGTCCTTCCAGACCTCTTCCCGGTAGTACTCGCGATAGAGTTCGGGGGACAGGTAGGCGGTGCCATTGGCGCCACGACCCGAACCGGGCGGGCCGCTACGGGCGCCGATCTGGTCGAGCAAGCCGTGGATCTGGTAGTCGTCGCCACCGGTCAGCAGGTATTTGCCGGGGGGCAGGATATGCACCTCGAAGGCCTTGAACAGGTAGGTCTCGCCAGGCTTTCTCTGCAGCGCGTTGGTCTGGAACTTGCGGCCGAAGGTGATCTTCGGGTCCTTCTCGTATTCCCAGATCGCTGTCGGCGTCCACTGGGTCATGGTCAGCGCATCGCTCAGCGACTTGTGCGGCATCACGTCGGCCACCAGCACCACCGCCATGTTCGCCTTCAGCGCCGCGTCCACCTGGTCCAGCAACTGCGCGTAGCGCGGATCGTCCATGCTGCCGTAGGCGCCCGAACCGAGGTCGGACACGCAGCCGGAAAGGGAAAGAGAGAGAAGCAGTGCAGCGGGCAGGGTAAAACGCGGACAGGACAGTTTCATGTATCGATCCTTGATAGGCGTTGGTATGGAACCTCGAACGGCCATGATCACTGGCTTGGGGGGCGCAGCGCAATATTTGCCAGAGTGCGCCGGATGACTTGCAGGTGCGAGCGCCCCCCCTCGCTCCTCGCGCAAAGCCGTCCCCTGCCCCTGGACGGCAACTCGAACCTGTTGCCCAGTGGGCATTCAGCGGACCGCTTCAAGTCCAGCGCCGCCCGCAGAGGATTCCGGCCGCCTTCATTGGATCGGGCTCACATCCAGTTTTTTCTTGCGTGATGTTCAACTGATGTCTATTGCGCCTGTTTCCAAAAACCGAACGCCCTCCTACAATCGCGACTCATTCTTATCTGCACCTCATTCATGGGAAGAGGAAAGTGCCCACGGACTCCCTGTTGCAACCGCTCGATAGTCTTTACCGCAACCACCACAACTGGCTGCAGGATTGGCTGCGCCGCCGCCTCGGCGATCGCGAGCGGGCAGCCGATATTGCTCAGGACACCTTCCTGCGCCTGCTGGTGCAGCGACGCCTGCCGGAGCAGGGCGAGGGCCGTCGATACCTGGCGCAGATCGCCCGCAACCTGGTCATCGATCAGTGGCGTCGCCAACGCATCAAACAGGCTTATCTGGAAAGCCTGGCCGCCATGGCCGAACCGGAAAGCCCCTCGCTGGAAACCCGCGCGATCGTGATCGAAACTCTGATGCAGATCGACGCCATGCTCGACAGCATGCCGACCAAGGTGCGCAAGGCCTTCCTGCTGTCGCAGTTCGAAGGGCTGACCTATGCCCAGATCGCCGAGCGTCTGGGGGTCAGCGTCAGCTCGGTGCAGAAATACATGCTGCGGGCCATCACCGCCTGCTACCAAGTGCTGTACGCCGAATGAAAACCGCCAGCGAAGCGCCTATCCTCCCCGCCATCGTCGAGCAGGCAAGCCACTGGCTCATGCTGCAATGGAACGGCGGACTGGATGACGAACAGCTGCGGCGCCTGGCTGCATGGCGTGCCGCCGACCCCGAACATGAGCGCGCCTGGCTACGCCTGGAACATCTGCAGAGCACCCTTTGCAGCGTACCAGCAGACACCGCTCGAGTTGTTCTGAGTGAGTTGCCCGATGCGCGCCGCCGACATGCGCTCAAGCTCGTCGGCGCCTTGCTGCTGGCCGGAGGCAGTGGCTATCTCGTCCAGTCGCAACTCCCCTGGCGCGAGGCCATGGCAGACCTGCGAAGCGGCACGGGCGAGCGCCTGCAGCGCACCCTGTCCGATGGCAGTAGCCTGAGCCTGAACAGCGGCAGCGCCGTGGACATCCTGTTCAGCGCCAGCGAACGGCGCATTCGACTGCTGGCTGGTGAACTGCTGCTCGACAGCGGCCATGATCCGGCCAAGCGCCCATTGATCGTGGAAACCGTCGCCGGGGAAATCCAGGCACTGGGCACACGCTTTTCCGTGTACCAGCATGATGGCGGTTGCCAGGTCGAGCTATTCGAAGGCGAACTGGAATTGCGTCCCCGCCAAGCACCCGCCACACGCCTGCAAGCTGGACAGAGCCGCTGGTTCGACGCCAGCCGACTGGGCGATATGACCCCGGCGAACCGCAACGCCATCGCCTGGCACGATAACCGGCTGATCGCCGAGCGCATGCCGCTGGGACGGTTCATCGCTGAACTGGCTCGCCATCGTCCCGGCATGCTGCGCTGCGAGCCGGCCGTCGCCAGCCTGCCGCTCACCGGGGTCTTCCCCCTGGCAGACACCGACCGCGTGCTGGCTGCATTGCAGCAGTCGCTGCCAGTGAAGGTCCGCAGCTTGACACGCTATTGGGTGGTCGTCGGCCCTGCTTAGAGGGTGCTGCACGCTTAACGCGCGTTATCCGGTGAGTCACCCGCCCTTTCTGTGCCACAGGTTAAAAAAAACCGCTGCAGCTTGTCGGTTTTGCCAACTGGCCCGGGATACCTCTTGAACTCAACTAAGAAGCATTCTCAAGAGGATTATCCAGAATGCCGCATCTGCCCCTCACTCCCCGTTCCCGGCTGAGCCTTGCGGTTCAGCGCGTACTGTTCGCCGGTTTGCTCAGCGGTGGCCTGCTGTTTGCCATACCCAAGACGCCGGCCTGCGCCAGCGAGCAAACCCGCAGCTACGCCATTCCCGCGGGCAACCTGGATCAAGCCCTGAACCGCTTCGCGAGCGAGAACGGCATCCTGCTTTCCGTCGATGCCCAGCTCACCGCCGGCAAGCGCAGCCCAGGCCTCGATGGCAGCTATCCGGTGGCAGAGGGCCTGTCCCACCTGCTAGCCGGCACGGGTCTGCGGGCGACTAACAGCGGGGGCAACTATGCCGTGGAAGTGGCGCCGGACAACGCAGGAGCGCTGCAGCTAAAGACAACGACGGTGACCGGTGCCGGCCTCGGCGCGACGACCGAAGGCACCGGCTCGTACACCACCGGCCAGACCAACACCGCGACCAAGCTCGACCTGAGCCTGCGCGAGACGCCGCAGTCGGTCAGCGTGATGACCAAGCAGCGCATGCAAGACCAGAACCTGCGCAGTATCGGCCAGGTGCTCGAGCAGACCCCGGGCCTCAATGTGCAGAGCCCCGGCAGCGACCGCCTGTATGTGTACTCTCGTGGCCTGCCCATCGACAATTTCCAGTACGACGGCGTGCCGACCACCTCCTTCGCCTTCAGCCAGGCAATGCCCCATGCGCTGTCGGACATGGCCATCTACGACCGGATCGAGGTAGTCCGGGGCGCCACCGGCCTGATGTCCGGCGCTGGCGATCCCTCCGGTACCGTGAACATGGTACGCAAGAAGCCCACCAGCACCTTCCAGGGCCATGTCAGCGCCGGGCTCGGCTCCTGGGATCTATATCGTACCGAGGTCGATGTATCCGGCCCGCTGACCGACAACGGCGCCGTTCGCGGCCGCGCCGTGGCTGCCTACCAGCAAGGCAACAGCTTCACCGACCACCTGCAGCAGGAAAAGACCATCCTCTACGGCGTGACCGAGATGGACCTGTCCCCCGACACCCTGTTCACCCTGGGCGTCGAGTACCTCAACAATGACCAACGCGGTTTTTCCACCACCGGCCTGCCCGTGGTCGGCAGCATCAGTCGCCATGGTTTCCAGTACAACATGCCGCGCTCATACAACGGCGCCAGCCGCGACAGCAGCAACCGCCAGGAGTCGGTCAACACCTTCGCCTCGCTCGAGCAGAAGCTTGCCAATGACTGGACCCTCAAGGTGGCAGCCAACTACCTGTACGGCACACGTGACTACGACTCGATCATCGTCGGCACCACCACCGGCTTCCTCAATCCTGCAACCGGCAGCGGCCTGAACTACACCGCCACCAAGGGCGACAACACCCAGCAGCAGCGCGGCGTGGACATAGCCCTGAGCGGCCCGTTCGAGCTGCTTGGCCGCGAGCATGAGTTGGTGATGGGCTTCAACTACCAGACCTACGAAAACCGCCGCAACGGTTTCGGCAACCTGCTGGCCAACGGCAAGAGCGACAACGGCGTCAGTAGCAAGCCGGTGAACGTCTGGAGCTGGGACAACCACGCCCCGAGCGCGTCGTACAACTTCACCCGCGAAGACGACAACATCGACCAGCGACAGACCGGGGCCTACCTGGCCACCCGCCTGAAGCCCACCGACGACCTCTCGGTGATCCTCGGCGCTCGTGTCAGCGACTACAAGTACGGCGCGATGCTGCACTACAACACCTACGACATGGTGAAGTGGAATACCGACGATTCGGTCAAGGTCTCCGGTGAAGTGACGCCCTATGCCGGCGTGGTCTATGACCTGAACGACGTGCACTCGGTGTATGCCAGTTACACCAGCATCTTCAAGCCCCAGCCCTACCGCACCCGGCAAGGCAAGCTGCTGGACCCACGCGAGGGCGACAATTACGAGATCGGCCTGAAAAGCGAATATTTCGGCGCACGCCTGAATACCGCCATCGCCTTGTTCGAGATCGAGTTGGACAACGACGCGGTCGGCGACGGCACGATCGAAGGCAGCGGCGGCACCGTGACGGCCTACAAGGCGGAAAAGACCAAGACCAAGGGCATCGACATGGAGATCAGCGGTGAACTGAGCCCAGGCTGGAACCTGCTGGCCAGCTACACCTACTCGCAGGTCAAGGACAAGAATGGCGAGCGGGCCAAGACCACCATCCCCACCGACATGTTCAAGCTGTGGAGCACCTACCAGCTGCCAGGCCCACTGGACAAGCTGACCATCGGCGGCGGAGTCAATTGGCAGAGCGGCATGCACTTCACTGCGGACAACTGGCAGCTCAACAGCCCGGTCAAGGTCAAGCAGGATGACTATGCCGTCGCCAGCGTCATGGCCCGCTACCAGTTCACCCCGAAACTGTCGGCCACCGCCACTGTCGACAACCTGTTCGACAAGAAGTACTACAGCGCGCTGGATGAGAACTTCCGCAGCGCTTCGTACGGCAATCCTCGCAACTTCCTGCTTACCACCCAGTACGAGTTCTGATCCTGCAGCCGGTGGTTACCACGCCAGCGTGTGAGAGCCACCGGTCGCGAGCCCCATGAAAGAGCGGCGCAGCGCGCCGACAACCCCCAACGCAGATCACCCCGTACAGATGCCCCTGGCACAATCGGCCAGATGATCGGCCGCCTGATAGATCTTGCTTTGCATATCCTGATCGTACATATCGGCGCTGCTCGTCATGGAGCCCCACATATCGAGGAAGATCCCCGCCAGGTTCTTGGGATTGCTGCCCTGCCCCTCCAGCCCGATCTCGATCTGCTCCAGCAAGTCCATCAGCACCTCGAGCGAACCACAATCGAGGCCGCGTTTTTCACGCAGTTGCAGGTCAAAGTCCAGCCACTTCTCGATGAAGGTCGAGATCAACTGATCAGTCATTGATGAGTATTCCGCCAGTGGAAAAGATGTTTGCGGTACAGAGGGGCCTCAACAAGCCGCATCGCGGTACAAGACAGCCATGCTGTGCCCCCAAACCGATAGAGGGGGCCACTCTACAGCCTCGCCACGGGTTTATCTTGCCGCTCGCACAGACGTCTCCATTGCCTAGCAGGCTTTGGGCACTGGCCATGCCACCGCCTGGTCTGCATGACGTCGGCGGAGCGCAGGATGTCGGGTCTATCGCCTAGGCGGGATTGGGAAAATGTCGTCTGGCTGGGGCTATCAGCACTGCCCGATTCAAGCCTCCAGCACACTCGACACTTTGACCGCCTCTACAGTGAAAACCATCGCTGGTTGCAAGGCTGGCTATGGCGCCGATTGGGCTGCCATGCCAATGCCGAAGACCTGACTCAAGACACCTTCCTGAGAACCTTGAAACCCACCCAACTGGCGAGCATTGAGGAGCCCAGGGCGTTTCTATGCTTGATCGCCAGCCGCGTACTCTGCTCGTTTTGGCGGCATACCGAACTTCACCGAGCTTGCCTCGATGCCTTGGCGTCTCCACCCGCGGCTTCGAAGTCGAGGTTTCCGGCGAGTTGATGCCCGACTGGAACATGCATGGCGGCTATACCTACCGCCACTCCGAAGACCAGGACGGCAACAAGGTCGGCACCACTCAGCCCGAGCAGATACTGCGCGTGGTCACCACCTACCGACTGCCGGGCGCATTCAACCGCATGACCGTGGGTGGCAACATCTCCTGGCAGAGCAAGATCTACTACGACACCAGCCTGGGCTTTGGTGCCAATGCCATCGATGCCCACTTCGAGCAAAAGCCCTACACGCGGCTTGGGCTGATGGCCGCATATGATTTCACTGACAAGCTGCGCGGTACGTTCAACCTGAACAACCTGACCGGCCGCAAGTACTTCAGTGGCATGGGCAGCTACACCTCCACGTTCCATGGCGAACCACGCAACCTGATGGCAAGTATGAAATACAGCTTCTGAGCTGGTGGGCAATATCCGACATCACCGGCGGCCAGGCCGGCTGGAGGAAGGTCGCAGAAGGAGGACAATGGGGCAGCAGGCGCAATACCCAGGGAGTCGAGACACGTGACTTGTCAGGTGCAGCCACATGTCAATTTGGGTCGATACTTCGACCAAACACCGCACCAGACGGTGCGAGGGCCTGTATTGTGTCGGCAGTGCTTGATCGCCGCACACAACCTGTGCTGAGCGTCACGACACCATCGAGGTCTTCGCCGCACAGCCGGTAGGTTTCCTCGCCTACGCGCTTCAGCAGTGATCGTCCGCGAACAGTCCGACCTTGGCCAGCTCGACACGCTCGCCCACCTCCAGCGACTGCGCCATCGCGCACGAACATCGGCGTGCACTCCTCGACCTCCAACTCACCGTCGAGCAGCTCGTCACAGGCCGCTAGCGCGCAACCACGCGCTATAGCCCCGCGACGGATCGGCACGCCCTACCGCCGCCATCAGGCGACTTTCCCGTGGCGTATAGCCGAAATACTGCTTGTAGGCGCGACAGAATTGCGTCGGGCTGTTGAACCCATATCGATACGCCAGTTCGGAAATGGTCCGGTGCGACACCTGATGCGCGAGCAGGTGCGTACGAATCTTGATGAGCCGGCGCCGGCGAATATAGGTGGCGACACCATCCATCGGCGTGAACAGCCGGTACAGCGCCGATCGCGACAGCCCGACCTCGCGGCAGATCTGCTCGACGTTCAGGTCGGGCGAGTCCAGGTGCGTCTCGATGTATTGCCGCGCGCGCTCGTGCTTCAGGTGATCGACGCCCTGTGCAGACTGCTCGATCGTGTCGGCATCCTGGAACACGGCGTGCAGCAGGCTCAGCGTGCCCTGCGCGACGTGCGCGATCTGCTCCGCGCGCAGCACCGACAGGTAGCGCACGGCCAGTTGCAACTGGCTGATGAGCAGTAGGCTCGCGTGGCAATTCAGTAGTTGGCCGTGCAGCAAGCTCGCCGATACCGGAATCATGCTGCGCGGAACGATGAGGATCACCGATTCACCCTCCGGCACCGTGGCGCTGAATGGCTTCGACATGTCCAGCAGCGCCAGGCACGCGCACGGCTGCTCGAAACCGCGCCCGTCGATTTCATAGCGCAACGTGCCGACGGGATTCAGCAGCAGGTAGAAGAAATCGAAACCGTCCTGCCGGATCAACGCCACGGTCCGTTCGAAGCGATAGCTCAATGGCGCGGCCGCCGTGGTGCTCTCGAAACGCCGGAAGCCGAGCACCATCGACCCGAACGGTACATCGACCTGATCGAACGCGAAACAGCCCGCCTGCACGCCGTGCATCGTCAGTTCGAGCAGCCGATTGTGCCCAACCCACGATTCGACCCGCTGCTCGCTCGGATAGTCTCGCGTGGAAAACTGGTAGCCGTCGCGCTTGCCCCCTATCCAGGCTGGGGGCTCAGCGAGGCTGCGCCGGCCGGTCTCGAGCGCCAGCACGGGCATGCACGGCGTGCCCCACGCCTCCGTACGCATCTCTTGCACTTCTTCCATGATGTGTCTCGTTATTCTTGTAGGTTGACACTAAAAATACTTGTCCGAACGTGCAAGGCAGATGGTCGCCCCGTCGCCTATTCAGGCGCCCTCGACGCCTGGGCAACGCTCAGCCGACGTCTTTGCTCAACGAAGAGTCCGGCAACGGCATCTCGGATTCCTCGTGCGTCCGTACTGATCCTAGTGCAGCGAACACCACGAGCGCCGTGATCACGGCCGCCCCTGCCAGCAGATAGAACTGGAACTCGAAGGCCGCGTTATATACCTGCAGCAGCAGCTCACGCGCCGCGCCCGGCAGCAGCGATACGGCGTGCGTTACATCCGAGATCGCGAGCCGGTTCGCCGCCTCCTTCAGCACGGTGGGCTCAGCACCCGCGATCCCCGCGCGGCTCAGGTCACCGAGGATTCGCGCCGACAGGATTGCACCGACCACCGCGATCGCCACCCCATCCGCCGTGAGGCGCACCGCGTTGAAGATGCCGGTCGCCATGCCGGCCCGCTCCTTCTCCACGACGCTGACCGCCATCCCGTCCATCAACCCCCATGGCAGGCCAATGCCCACCCCGATCACGATCAGCGGTGCAACCGAGTTCGCGAGCGTACCGGACGCCATCGCGACGCCGAGCCACGCGAGCCCAACCGCCGCGATCAATAGGCCAATGCCGGAAATCACCCCGGCCGTGAGCCAGCGCGCGAGATACGCTGCGACGAACGGCAGCACCAGCAATGGTGCGGACAGCGCGATCATGAAGCATCCGGCCTCGAACGCGCTCTGCCCGTCGATGCCCATCAGGCGCATCGGTAGCAGCAGGATCAGCACCACATAGGTATAGGCCGGCGCGGCCGCGAGCACCTGCACGCCGATGAAGCGCGCACTGCGAAACAGCGACAGTTCGAGCATTGGCCGACGCACGTGGGTTTCGATCGCGATAAAGATCGCGAGCAGCACCGCCGACGCCAGCAGCGAGCCGATTACGACACGGCTGCCCCAGCCGTTTTCCGGCACCAGCAAGATCGCATAGGTGAACAGCCCGAGCGTGGTCGTGAAGCTGATCGCGCCGGGCCAGTCGAGCCCGGCCGCGTTCGGGTCGCGCGACTCGCGTGCACTGATCTGCACGAACAGCACCACCAGCACGCCGAGTAGCGCGGGCAGCCAGAACACCCAGCGCCAACCAAGCGTATCGACCAGGAAGCCCGCCACCAGCGGGCCGAATGCGGCACCGAGCCCGAAGGTCGTGCCGATCATGCTGAACATCTTGGTACGGTCGCGGCCGTGGAACTCTTGTGCGAGCGCTGCCATCGCGCCCGCGAACGCGGCGGCAGCGCCGAGCCCCTGCACCAGTCGCAGCACATCGAGCACCAGCACGGTCGGCGCCAGCGGGATTGCGGCCGTCACCAGTACATAAACCAGCATGCCAAGCAGCCACAGCAGCTTACGCCCATATACATCGGCGAGACTGCCCGCCGCCATCGTCGCACTGCCATAAGTCAGCAGGTACGCGTTAGAAACCCAGTTCAGTTCGACCGCGGAGCCTCCCAACACACGGCTGATCGACGGCACGGTCACGACAGGTCCCGCGATGCTGAGCGGAATCAGCACCGCAGTCATGCAGGCGGTCAGCAACAGAAGGTTCGTGTGGCCCCGCTTCGGATGATGCTCGGATTGGCTCATAGAATGTCAGTGGCTCGGTAGGAAAGAGGAATGAGGGTTGTAGCGCGGGCTGACACGCCCTGCGCAGTCGCGCATGCGAATGCACGGATTGCCTATAAACCGATTCACCCGGTTTGATCCAAGCGTACGAGATTCAACGTGAGAGAAAAATCACATACAATTCCTTTGTCACGGGAAATATATTCCGCACTGAAATAGCCATGGATAGGTTGAGCGGTATCACAGTCTTCGTTCTGGTCGCCGAGACGCGTAGCTACGTCGGCGCCGGACAGCAGCTCGGGTTGTCCGCGTCCGCGGTCGGCAAAAGCATTGCGCGCCTGGAAAAACGCCTCGGCGTCAGGCTCTTGCATCGCAGTACCCGCAGTATGAATCTGACCGCCGAAGGCGCGCTCTACCTGAAGCGCTGCCAGCACATCCTCGCGGAAGCCACCGCGGCGGAATCGGAGCTGTCGCATACACTCGACGCGCCGCGCGGCAAGTTCCGTGTCAGCCTGCCGCTGGTGCGCGACCTGATGCTGCCCGTGATCGCCGCATTCATGCAGCGCTATCCCGAGATCGAACTCGACATCGATTTTACCGATCGACTCGTCGACCTGATCGACGAGGGTTTCGACGCAGCGGTACGCACCGGCACGCTCAACGATTCGCGACTGATGTCACGCCGGCTCGGCGTCTACCGCCTGCTGCTGGTCGGGTCACCCGACTACTTTGCACGCAAGGGCGTGCCGGAGCGGCCTGCCGACCTGCGTGAGCACGACTGCCTCCAGCACCGTTTCCCCACCACTGGCAAGCTCGAGAAGTGGCCGCTCTGCGCGGACTCGCTCGACGAAAGCCTGCAACTTCCAGCGCGGATGACCTGCAACAATATCGAGACCCTGCTGCATGTCGCGAAAGCCGGCCACGGCATCGCGTGCCTGCCGGATTTCGCGGTGCGCGACGCGTTAAGCGCGCGCGAATTGCAGATCGTGCTCGACAAATACACACAGAATTCCGGCGCGTTCCACGTACTGTGGCCATCCGGCAAGCATCCATCGCCGAAGCTACGGGTCTTCGTCGAGTTCCTGCATGCGAACCTGTTCACCAGGCCCGACGCTACGCGTTCACACGTAGACCATGCCGCCGTCAATGACGATTTCAGCGCCGAGCAGGAAGCTCGACTCGTCTGAGGCCAGATAGACGGCCGCACGCGCCACGTCCTCCGGCAGCCCGACCCGGCCGGCCGGAATCATCGCCTTGACCTCCTCAAACACGCGCTCGGTGTTGTCTATCCCGAGCTTGTCGAACGCGGGCGTGCGGATCGGGCCCGGGCTGATGCTATTGACGCGGATGCGCCGGCCGGTGAACTCACCCGCCAGCGCGCGCCCCATCGACAGCAGCGCCCCCTTGCTGGTCGCATAGGCCGCGCTCACGCCACTACGCCCGAGATGGCCGCTGACCGACCCACACAGGATGATCGACGACGGCTCCGCCAGCAACGGCGCCAGAGCCTGGATCAGGAACAGCGGCCCTTTCACGTTGATCGCCATCAGCCGGTCATAGCTTTCCTCGCTCTCCAAGTCGAGTCCGTGACTGGTGACGATGCCCGCATTCACGAACAGCGCGTCGACGCGCGGCCAGCGCTCGCGCAACTCCTGAGCGAGCGCGTGTTGCGCAGCGACCGAGCCCGCATCGCTGCGGATCACCCACACGTTCCGTCCGAAGCGGCTTTGCGCCGCCGCGAGGGTCTCGGGGTTCTGGCCGGTGATCGCGACGATCGCGCCCTCCTCGAGAAACTGCCGGGCGGTCTCCAACCCGATCCCCGTCGTGCCGCCCGTGACCAGTGCATACTTTCCTTTGAGCCTTTCCATGCATCCTCCTTTAATTGATCGACAACGGGGCGACGCCGCGCACCACGTAGATCAGGGTTTCATAGCTGTGCCGGTGCAGCCGCGCCAATTGGCCGGGCCGGCAGATCGTCCACGCCCACCGCATGGCGGCGCGTGTGTCTGAACTCGGTGGTCACCGAGGCCAGCACTTCGCGATGGACGAACCGTTCGACGTAGCCACCGCCAACTTGTCCGGTACCACCACGAAATCCTTCGAGGAGTCGGTCGTCTGGGCCATCATCGAGTCCCCATGAAGCAAATGGAGCCTCTCACTGTACCGTCGGGGCCGGCTGCGCGACGTGCGCGACCGGGCGCGACAGGCCAAGCAGCGGCAGCAGCACCTCGCGCAAGCGCGCCACGCAGGCCGCCTCGTCGCCTGACGCAGCGCCGATCCATGCGATGTGGCCGTCTGGACGGACCAGCACACACGACGCCTCGTCGAAACCGCAGCGGGCATGCAGGTCGCCGTACAGGTCCTCGACCGCCTCGCCCGGGCCGATCACCTGGGCCCGCAGCGGCAGGCCGAGTTGCACCGCGCAGCGCGCCGCGGCCTGTGCCCACGCGCGACCGGCGATGCCGGTCAGCACGGTAAATGCGCCGTGCCCGACTAGCTCGAGCGACGACACCTGCGTGCCACGCGACGACAGCCACACGTGTGGCACGCGCGCACCGGCGACAAACGACGAATGGAAGCGATAGAACAGGTCCGGGTCCTCGGCTGGCGGAGGTTCCTGCGGATCCGGCGCGATCGCCGCGGACCGGTACAGGTGATTGAGTTCCGTGCCATGTCCGTTGAATTCGTAGTTCTTCGCCCGCAGCGCACGATAAAAATGCTCGCGCCGGCGCTGCCCGGCCTCGCCGCCCAGCATGAGGTAGTCGTCGTCAAGCCCGCCCGCGCGGTCCAGGCCGAGCGCCGCACTCAGAGTGCGGCTCTCGTCGATGCTCTTCATCGCGCGCTCGACGATCCCGCGCCCAACCGGCGCACGCTCGTCGCTATAGGTGTCGAGTAACCCGGAGCCGGCCTGCCCCTTGATTACGTAGGCCAGTTTCCACGCCAGGTTGTACGAATCCTGGATCGAGGTGTTCGAGCCCAACCCGTTGTTAGGCGGATGACGATGCACCGCGTCGCCGACGCAAAACATCCGGCCGTTCGAATAGCGCGTCGCGTAGCGGCTATTGACCGTCCAGGTCGAAATCGAGCGCACGCGGATCTCGGTGTCGTAATCGCCAATCATCTGCTTGAGGATGTCGGTCGCATCGTCGGCGCTCAGCTTCGGCGGCGGGCGATCGATGTCGTAGTTCCATACGCCAAGCCACTCGTGCCACGGCCGCACCATCCGCAACGCGCCGACGCCTATGCCGCCCGCCATCGCCGCGCGGCTGAAGATCAGGAAAATCGCGCTCGGCCGGTGCTGCACCAGCGGCGCGAGGTCCGCATCGAAGAAGATGTTGATGCAACCAGCCTGGTTCTCCTCGCCGATCATCGGCAGCGCCGCGTCGGCCGCGACCTGGCTACGTGCACCATCGGCGCCGATCACGTATTTCGCGCGAATCGCGTATTCGCGATTGTCGAGACGGTCGCGCACAGTCACGGTCACGCCGTCCGCGTCCTGCACCGCACGGACGTACTCGGTCGAGAACTTCGCGTGTGCGCCGTTCTGCAGGGCCTTGCCAAGCACGATCGGCTCAAGGTAGGTCTGCGGAATATCGCACAGCAGGAAAGGGCTCGCGATCCGGTAGTCGCTGATCCGCTCGGGGTGCGCGCCCCAGGACTTGAGGCGGGCGATCTCGTTGCCCGCGAGCGTCTCGCAAAAGACGGTGTTGCCCATGATGTCGTTGAGCACGGAGTTCGCCATCAGCGATTCGCCGACGCCGAACTCGTTCAGGATCTCCATCGTCCGCTGGCCTGTGATATGCGCACGCGGGGTGTTGGCGAGCCAGCGGTGCTTGGTCACCACCATCACCTCGATACCGTAGCTGCTCAGGAACAGCGCCGCCGCAGCCCCAGACGGGCCGCTCCCCACAATCAACACTTCTGTTTCAATCATCGTGTTCTCCTGTGCCAAGAAAACCCATCCACCCTGCGCGGCCGTCAGATCCGGCCCACCGCACGATCGAGCACCGCGCCCGCGTGGCGCGGCGCCGTATCGCCGCGCCACGCAATGTGCTGGTCGGGTCGTACCAGAACCAAGCGCCGCGCGTACAACGCGCGCGCTGCATCCGATTCCACATCGACGATCGCCAAAGGGATCCCCCGCGCACGCGCTGCATCGGCCAGCCGCGTGGCGTCGTCGTCCCTCCCGCCGGTCGCGTCGCACGCGCGGACCCGCAGCAACGTGAAACCCGTACCAAGCAGGTCGAACATCGAACGCCGCACGCCGTCCGCCCCCGTCACCCACACATGCGGCAGTCGGCCGCCCGGCACACTGCTCGGCCGGTAGGCCAGCAGGTCATCCTCAGGCGGAACGCCATCCGGCCACACGATCGGCGAACCGTCATAGCGCGCGCCCAGTTCCACACCAGGCGCCTCGAACTGGCGACGAAACCCCGTAAGCTGTTCGCCGAGCTCACGCCGCGCCGCCTCGCCAGCCGCGTCGTCGGCCTCTACTTGCGCCGGCACCCGCAGTTCGCCGACCCGTTGCGTCAGGAAGCGCGCTGCTGCGGTGTTACGCTGTGCTATCGGTCGGCGCTCCGCCTCGTACGACGCCAGCAGGCTATCTCCCGCCCAGCCCTGCACCGCCGCCGCGAGCTTCCACGCAAGATTCGCCGCGCCGTCGATGCCGGTGTTCATCCCGAGCCCACCTGTAGGCGAGAACAGGTGAATCGCGTCGCCGGCCAGATACACCCGCCCTGTCGAGAAGCGCTCCGCCACCAGTGCCACGCCACCCTGCCACGGCGCATGTGCGAGCACCTCCACGTCCACCGCGCAGCCCACGCCTTCCTGGATCCGCCGGATCACCGTCGCATCGTTCGGCTCCGCCTCCCCGACCGCCGGCTTCGACATCAGCAGAAACTCGTCGCCACCGTCCAGGCTCACCAGCAGCATCCGCGCGCCCGGTGCCATCACGTTGTACATCCAGGCCTTGCGGTCCCCAAGCAGTTCGCCGTGCAACGCCGGGATCCGCACGTAACTCGAGAACATGCGCCCGCCCAGGAAACCATCGTGCGCGCCGCCAGGCCCCTCGTAGGCGATCCCCAGCGTACGGCGCACGAAGCTCGCGCCGCCGTCGCAGCCCGCCAGGTAGGCGACGCGCCAGAGCTCGCCAGTGCCTCCGTCGGCCGGTTCCGCCAACAGCGTCACGCCCGTCGTATCCTGCTCGAAGCCGCTTACCCGCCAGCCATAACGCAGCGTGATGTTCGAGCGCGTACCCGCATGCGCGAGCAGGAAGCGCTCCACATACATCTGGTTGACACGCAGCAGTGGCTCGGGCTGCTGATCAAGTTCACCGCCTTCGTGAGCCGCGCGCGACCGCTCGCGCTCCGTGCCCATGCCGAACCGCGCCAGCTCCCAGCCCGCAAGCCGTGTGAAGTAGGCGATGTCGCGCGGATGATCCACTGGCAACCCCAGCCCACGCACTGCCTCCGATACACCCAGCCGCCGATAGTGCTCCATGGTCCGCGTGTTGTGGGTACTCCCCTTCGGATGCCAGCGGCTGTCCTTTTCCAGGTTGAACACCACGCTCGCCACCCCGTGACGATCAAGGAACAGCGCCAGCATCAGCCCTACCGGACCACCGCCGACGATCGCCACGGGGCGCTGTCGGTCTTGCGACGGCGCGTCGAATGCATCCGCCATCACGCGCCGCCCCCTCCCACGTCGCGACCGGACGGCGCGCCACCGGGCCACAGCCGCAAAATATCGTAACGGTGCGCGCCCGGACCCTCGCCATACGCCGACGCAACCACCGTCGATGCATAGCCGTGCTCCGTCAGCAGCGCCTTGAGCGCGGACTCGTCGCCCTGGCTGCTGAAGCCGATCAGCAACTGGCCCGACGGACTCAGGTACGACGGCGCTTCCCGCAGGAAGCGGCGATGGGCGACGTAGCCCGCGTCGCAAAACGCGCGCAGGATCGGCTGCTCGAACGCGTAGTCTTCCGGCACGAACACGAAGTTCGAATTCCAGAAAATCATGTCGAACCGCTCACCGTCGTCCAGTACGTCAAACAGGTCGCCGTGGCGCGTCGATACTTGCTCCGTCACGCCGTGGCGCTCCACGTTCGCCCGTGCGTTGCGCACAGCCGCCTCGCTGATGTCCGACGCCACCACCCGCGCGCAGCCCGACAACGCAGCCGTCACCGCCGTCACGCCTGTACCGCAACCGATCTCCAGGAACGCGCCGCCGTGCGGATACGGCAGGTGCCGCGTGAAGATTCGCGTCGACTGGAAATGCGTTGGCGGAAACACGCCGTCGTGGACCTCGAAGATGCGCCCGTCGCATTCGTACTGCGTCAACCGCTCCGCCTCAGCGGCGGCCAGCCGCCGCCGTACCGACGCGACGGCGTCGGATTCATAGCCCTGATCAGCCATCTGCCTTGACCTCTCCATTCAGACCCCCACGCTGGCTTTCGCCCGACGCGTCACATGCAGTACGTCGCGGCTCGCCGCCCCGCCGTCCGCCGCCTGCTGCAGCAAGGCCCCCGCCGAGTGGCGCAGCAGCCGCTTCAGCACTTTCCCAGTCGCGCCCACCGGCAGGAACGACAGGCTGCGCACCACGGCCACCGCGACCACCTCCTCCGGCAGCTGCGCGCCGATCGCGTCGCGCAACGCGTCCCGTACACCCGAAGCCAGCGCGGCGGGATCCGTCACGCGGCGCTCCGGCAGCACCAGCGCGAGCAGCGCTGGATCCCCCAGCGCGGCGCCTTCCACGCCGACTACAGCCACGTCGCACACGCCATCCACCTGCTGCGCGACCTCCTCCAGCTGCAGCGTGTACAGCACACCGAACGGCGACGTCACCACATCGACTTCGCGGTCGATCTGATAGAACACGCCGCCCTCGCAGTACGCGACGTCGCCAGTCAGGAAGTAGCCGTCGCGCCACGCGCCCTGGGTGCGCTGCGGTTGCTGCCAGTAGCCCGAGGTGATCGTGGGCGAGCGCACCGCCAGCAACCCTGTCTGGCCTGGCGGCATCTCGTCGCCCGTTTCCGAGTGCAGGATCTTCGCCACCGCGATGTCCACCGGCCGGCCGATCGCACGCTGCGGTGCCAGCGCGCCCAGCGTCGATTCGCTACGAAACAGCGCCATGCCCAGTTCGGAGCTGCCAAACGCATCGATGAAGCGCGACGCCGGCGCTCCCACCAGCAGGCGGCGCGTGTGGCTCTGGTGGGCAGCGTCGCCCATGCTGAACCAGCGCCGCACCGTGGCGAATTCGCGCTCCGCCACGCCGCCCTCCACTAACTGCATGTAGCTTTTCGGAAACGCCACCACCGTGGTCGGCGCAAATGCCTTGATCGCCGCGCGCACCATCTCGCCGTCCTGCGTGCCCATCACGAAGGTCGGGAGCCCGTGCAGCACCGCCGTCTCCAGATGGCTGATCGCCGCCGAATGTGACTGCGGAAGTGCCGTCAACAGGCGCTCGTCCGGACCTTCCGCGAAGCGGCCGATGCGCGCCCGCTTGCCCATGAAGAACTGCCGGTGCTCGAAGCGCACTGCCTTCGGCACACCGGTTGTCCCCGACGTATGGCTCAGCATCACCAGCGTCGAATCTTCCGGCGCGACCGGCCACCATGCGGGCAGTTCGACCACCGGCTCGAGGCGCACCAGCGATACATCGACGAGGGCCGCCGCGTTCAGCTCCCGCCACTGCTGCACGAAGCCGCTCGACGCCTGCGTCTGCGCGTCTACCACCAGCTTGCCGAAGCCGTTCTCGCGCATGTAGGCCAGGCCCACATCGGCGGGCATCGCCGGATTGATCAACGCGATCGCCGCGCCTAGGCTCGTCAGCGCCAGGTAGTGCAGGAACGGCGCGATGCCATCTTCCACGCAGACCGCCACAACGTCGTCGCGGCCCACGCCTTGGCGCAAATACCAGTCCGCAAGCGAACGCCGGTACTGCTGCAGCGTCTCCAGGCTCAGCGCGTGGAGCCGGGTACCGTCCGCATAGCTCAGAGGCTTGTCGAGGTACAGGAACTCGACACCCTTCACTGGGCTCAGCCCCAGGCACAAGTCGAGGAAGTTGCCACTGCCCAGCGACGCATCCGCCCGCAATGCGGCTAGCGCCGCTTCAGGAAGGCGCGCGCCGCCGTCAGTACCGTAGGCCAGCAGCTCGCTCAGCATTGCCATCCGCAGCCGCACCATCTCCTCGCCGACCGCCACCACCCGAGCGCGCAGATAGGGTCGTTCGCAGATCATCCGATCGATGATCTCGCGCATCACGATTGCGTGCTGCTCGTCTTCTTCCACATGGATCTGGAAGAACCGCAACGCTCGCGTCGACGCGTGCCGATGCCGCAACGCATCGAGGATCGGCCCGTAGACGATCGGCACGATCGCCTCCGCGCCAAGGCACAGGGCTGCCAGCCCATCCAGCGGATCCGCGCCGCGACAGTAGCGGAACATCGCGTCGATCAGCGCCCTCGTGCTCGATAGCACCGGCAGGCTGCGCGGCACAGCGCCCAGCTCGTCCATCGCCTCGCGGTACAGCTCCGCATGCGAGACCTGGTCCGTGTCATTGCCCGACAGCTCTTCCGCCAGGTTGTGCGACAGCGCCTTGAATTCGCCCAGGTCCGTCAGGCTCCCCATCAGCGAGCACAGGTAACGTGTGAAGTACTGCGAATAATGATGGTGCTGAATCAGGAAGCCGCGCAGTTGCGCTTCGCTCACCGTGCCCGCCCGGCAAGCCGCCAGGAACGGGTTCGCGCTCAGATCCTCCAGCAATCCCGCCGGAAACATGTCCACCCACAACGGCGAGAGCTCATGTGCGACCGGAGCTGGCCAGCCTGTTCCCTGGTGATTCGTTGTATTCATCGGTTCCGCCCTCAAGAACCGCGCCCGTCCCGGGCGCGGAGATCAGACTCATATCGGATTCACCTTCGCCCGCATGCGGCACTCACACTGCGTCGAGCTCCAGCACCCGCTCGGTTTCCTCTCCCTTCACACAGCCGGCAAGCAGCCTCAGCAACGCCTGCGGCCGCGCATGCTGAAACACGTTGCGGCCGATACACAGCCCGCTCGCTCCTTGCTGCACCACCGCCCGCGTCATTGCCACCAGCCCTTCTTCGCTCGTCTTTTCCCCACCCGCGAAGAACATCCGAATATCGCCGCCATGCCGCCGCACCAGTTCCCCGATTTCATGCAGCGATTCCGGATACGCCAGCTTCACCGCGTCCGAACCCAGTTCCGTTACCACCCGCACCAAATGGTTCAGCCGCCCCAACCGCTCCGCTGCCGTCGCCGCCTTGACCTTGTCGTACAGCATCGTCAGCAATGGCAGGCCAGCCTCGTGCGCCGCGTCCGTCACCGCGCCCAGCATCGTGAAGTTGTGCGCGAAGTTCTCTTCTGTGAAGTTCACCTGCACCGACACCGCGTCCGCCCCCAGCCTCAGCGCCGTCTCGATATCCGACACCATCACCTTGGTATCCGCGTCCGGTGACAGGCTTGCCATTCCATTCAGGTGCACGATCACCCCAGTCGCGGGGTGCAGCCGCTCGTGCACAATCAGCCGCTCGATCAAGCCCTTGTGCCCCAGTACCGCGCTGATGTGCGGACTGCCGATCCACCCCTTGAACGCGTCCATGGCATCCAGCCCCGCGATCGGGCCCAGCGTCAGGCCATGATCAACGGGTACGATCAGCCCGCGCTGCGAATCCGGGAACAGAATCCGACGCTCTCTCAGTTTCCTGCCGACGTAGCCCATGTTCCCTCCTACTTCTCGATGATCGTCTCGTTGATCTTGATCCCCACGTGACGACCCGGCTCCGTCACATAGCCCAGTACCTTGTCTCCAGGTTTGAGCTCCGAGATGTTCAGCGGCTTCGCCCCATCCGAGAACACCCGCACATGCCAGTCGTCCTGCATCAGGATGTTCACCCGCTCCCGACCCGCGAACTCCACCTCAATCAGCCGCAGTGGACGCTGCTCGATCTTCATCCGCCCCACCGATGCACGCCTCACCCGCCCTTTCGAGTTCACCAGCATTACCGGCGAACCCGCCTTCAGTTCGCTCATGTAGTCGGTCCGGTTGTCCGTGTTGAACACATATGAATGCACCGCTCCCGCATTCACTCGGAACGGCCGCAGCTCCATGTATGGCAGGAAGAACACCTCTGGGCAGCACAGCAACCCACCCTGCGACGTGCTCCCCACCAGCATCCCCTCGTCCGGTTCGAACAATGTCGAGGTATCGATGCATGCGCGGTAGCCCATCCCCACCGGCCGGCTTTCCACTACCGTCCCCACCTGGATCGCTAGGTTGCCGTGCTCCGCGTCTGACAATTGTCCCAGGAAGCACGTCATCACCGCGTGGTCGCGTGGCGAGAAGATCACCCCTTCCGCTCCGTACTCCATCACCCCGTACGAGACAATCGCGTCGTCCACGTTGGCCGGATCCTTGATCTCCTTCATCAGGATCGTTCCGGTCGATTGCAATGACGCGATCACCAGTTCCAGCGGAATGTTGGTCGGGTCACGGAACAGGATCCACAGATAGTTGAACGCCAACCCCTCGTTGATCGCGCTCAGCAGGCTCTCGCGATCATCCACATAGCTCGTGTAGCAGGTCGTGAAGCCTTCCGCGCCCAGTTGTCGCAGCGCACCCGCCTCGTGGTACGCAATGCTCCGGCAGTGCTTGTCGTCCGCCTTGAAGTCCGCACACTGCGGGCTGTCGCGGAACGCCTTCAGATCCGCGGCGTCGCGCAGCTTCAGCACTACCTGCATCCGCTCGGGGATCGCTGGTAGCAGGTTCGCCACGTTGTCCAGGTACACCACCACCCCGCTGTACAGCGAGTTGATCACCCGCACGAACATGCTGTCGTCCGGCTGCGGCTTCGCCAGCTGCACCGTGTCGTACCACACCAGTTGACTGTCCAGCCCCGAACGCTTCGACTGCCCAGCGCTCCCCAGATTGGTGAGCTTCACCGAGGTCCGTTTCGATACCGTCTCCGGTGTTTCAAACTGCTCTGCCGCCACCGGCGCTTCCTTGATCGACAGCGCTTCCTTAGCCTTCGCTACAACACTCACGTTGCTCATGCGGGTTCTCTCCAGGTGGATGTATGAAGCTGCGCCGACCAGGCGAACCGGTCGCCGCGTGCAGTACGACGTGAAAAACCTCGGGCGGCGTTGCCGCGCCCAGCTTTCGCAGCATGCTGACAATTACCGGCAGGCATTCGTCAAATGCGCTGACGGGCTCATTCGGGTGACATACATAGCTTTGCTTCTGGCAGGAAAAAACAAACCCCTGCTCAGGCAGGCACATCGTCTCGAATAATTTGACTTCCCATCTGATCCGTCGTGATTGCTCCATATGAGCGCTCCTTTGCCGGATTATTTTTGGCGGTCACGACGGCTTGGTTATCGTAGAGCCCGCAACAATCCGACTGTTAAGCGTTTCGTCCCAATTGATTGACGTTTTGTCCCGCGAAAAAAATCATCGGCAAATAATTGGCCATGCGAAGCATTGAATATGGAGACGAGCACAGCCGGTCGGGGAATGGCGCGGACGGCCGTAGAGTCCGACCGGAAGGATGAGTCGTGCCGTCATGCATGCGGGAGGAGGTGAATACGGGGCTTTGTCCAAATATCCGCCATGCTCCCGCGGCAATCATGCACGGCCAGCCCTGGTCGCTCTGCACCTCGACAGCGGTAAGGTCGTGCTGCAGTGCCGGCTGCAGCAGGTGATGGAAGGGGGAAAAATCACGGTCTCCAGGTCACAGGCCACCGGGAAGCACAGCATCAAGCTGGCCACCTTGATCGCTGCGCTGTTCGTCGATGAGGCTCAAGGCAGCCGCACTCATTTCAGAATTCATCAGTGACTTCCAAAGCTATATGCGTGTTGCCGTTGACCTGGATATTGAAAGACACCATTGCCTGACTTATCCGATGGCCCCAGCGCTGCTTCTTGGATCTCATGCGGCAACAGTTGAAGACTCACTCGCTCAGTAGTCCCCGACAGCCTCCGAGCTGCTGCAGCATTGCCCAGGCAGAGACGGACTGAACCGTACCCGCTGGAAAGATATCCAGGCCATGCACAGGGCTTTCTCATGAGCTGAGTTGGGACGGACCTGGGACGCTCTGGGCGGATCGAGGAATACCACCCTGCCACTCGATAGAAGATTCGTTTGAGCCAGCAGCCCTGATGGGGCTCATACCAGACCGAAGCGGCTCTTTCATGGGGAATTGACAACAAACTAAACGCCCGGCTTCGTTCGACTCCAGGAATGTCGGTATCGGCAAGGTGAACTGTGCACGCCCGATCGGCGCCAGACATCGGCAAGTCGATGTTTGCACGAGGCTTCCAGATACGAGCGTCGAATTGGAGCAGTTCGTGCCAAGGGCAAGCTGATTTTTTGACTGCTAGAACGAAAAAGCCCACTGACCGTTTCCGGCAGTGGGCTTTTCGTATGTACATAATCCAGGAACGTGGATTTACGCGTTCCAGACGTCTGCGCTACTAGTGGAACGGCTTGTATCGCCTGGTTCCTGGTATTGCATCCGACCTTGAATATGGTGGGTCGTGTAGGATTCGAACCTACGACCAATTGGTTAAAAGACAATTGGACTGAACTGCTCTAGGAAGGGGTTTTCACGGCACCCTAGGACTAGTTTGCGAGCCCAGCAGCCTCTAATGACATTCACATTAGAGGCATCACGATGAAAAAGAAGGCGAAAAAAGCAGGAAAAATCTCCACCAAAGGTGGAACTGGCAAAACAACTGGCTCGACCAACCTCGGTGCGTTCACTGCAGATGCAGGTTTGCGCACCCTGCTGATCGATCTGGATCCCGTCCAACCCTCAGCGTCATCCTATTTCCCCCTGATTCACGAAGCTCCGGGCGGAATTTATGAGCTCCTGGCCTTCAATGAAACCGATCCGGCCCGGGTTATTTCCCGAACCAACATCCCCAACCTCGATGTCATAGTCTCGAACGACGTCAACAATCAGCTCAACAACCTCCTGCTACAGGCACCTGATGGCCGGCTTCGCCTGGCTAATCTGATGCCGGAGTTCGAGTCCCAGTACGACCTGATTATCTTCGATACTCAGGGCGCCCGCTCGGCCATGCTTGAGATGGTCGTTCTGGCTTCTGACATAATTTTATCCCCCCTCCCTCCTAACATGCTGGCGGCACGCGAGTTCAACCGCGGCACCATCCACATGATGGAAGGCCTGCGAAGTTATGCGCGCCTCGGCCTGACCATTCCTCATATCAACATAATCATCAATGGGTTGGATCAAACCGTTGATGCCCGCCAAATACACGAAACAGTCAGGGAAGTGTTTGACGGCACCCCTGATGTTTCCGTGCTCCACACCACCATACCCCACGCTGTTGTTTTCAAAACCGCCGCATCCAAAGGCATCCCGGCACACCGTTTGGAGTACCGGCAGCCATCGAATCGCCTTGCGCCCTCGGCGCTGAGCATCCTCCGACAATTGGCCACTGAGGCCTTTCCGGAATGGCATGAACGCTTCGCTGCAATGACTGAGGAGCGTGTAGCCCAGATCGTCAAAGGGGGGAACTGAAGTGACTAAATCCCCCATAACCCAGCCAACAGGGATCACACCTGAGTTCCTGCAGAACCTGAATAGCCGTTATAGCTCAACTGAGCTGCGCAGCGTCCAAACAAGACTCACCAGTACCGCACGCGAAGTACGCAAGCTCGGTTCCGGAGGCTCCATGGGTTCCGGCCTGTCGGGGCGGATTAGCGAGCAGCTCAGCTATGAGCAACGCCAACTACTACTTGATGCCGCCACGCTCATCGAGTCAGTGAACAACCACATTGAGCACGCCAAGGAGAAGCGAGTTCGAGACGAAAAAGCCACAAAACGCCGCCAAGATGCGCGTAATGCACAGGCGAAACAGTTGATCGCTGCTGAGTTCCCACTGCTTCATGAAACAGTTGAGCAGCAATTAGAAGTGCTGAAAGACGCGCTGGTATTCAACCGGGCAGGGGTCCATATCGGCTTCTACGATCCGATTAAGTACAACCAGGAATGGATGAAGTGCCTGGATGACGCCCATAAAGCAGGAAGTTGGACAACTCCCCTGGGATACCTGAAAAGCCACATCGTCTCAGCACGCTCCGAGCTCATTCAAGCCCTAGCCAGTGATATTGCCTATGACGATGGCTCAGACGTTGAAGAGCGTCTGAACGCACTGAAACAGAAGGTAGCTGACTGCCTGGCCCGGGCTCCCCTCACCGCTGCGGAAGAAACAACGCTTCTGCATTGGAAGAGCGCTTTGACCCTGAATGCATGGGGTGAAGTATGAGCCGCTCCTATGCAAGTAAAAGCATCCGGCCTGTCACCCTCCAGATGCTACGTGCCCGGCTGGGCACCATCATTCGCCGAAATGAAGCCCTCACGAACCAGCAACTCATGCTGAGCCTGGATGGACAGAAGTATCCGGTAGACAGCGACAACCTGAAGATCAGCGACGACGGAGTGATCGAGCTGGAGCTTTACCAGCCCAATGCTGCTGTAGCCTACGCCCTGGCCAATCCATGTGAATCCCCTCTGGATTTTCTTCGCTGCTGGAACTCCGGCGACTTCGAGGCAATACGCCAAGAATGGGACGACGTGCCAGAAGAGGTATTCCTCGGCGCCGACCCTCTCCACAAGGTTATGGAGGATCGCTCATGAGCCCAAGACGCCTGTTTCACTGTGCGGGCTTTCTGTGCCTGTACGCCATGAACTGTTCAGCAGCGTTTGCGTTGGCCTATTGCCTCGCTGCGATCTACAAGGAGCCTTACGCAGGCTTAGCGCTGCAGGGCGCCATCTTCTGCGCATACCTTCTTGCTGCGCTGAGCGTCCTTACCCTGGTGTGCGTGACTGTCTTGGCTGCGGCCCGTTGGTATGCAAAAGCAGCCGCATTGTCAGCTAGAACTGGCCAAGCTCCATTGCCCCAGGAGCTGAAGCCATGACGCACGTTACCGATGCCCAGCTCAAGCTCTTGTGGCACACGCTCGGTTTGTCTCCGAACGACTGTGACAAACGATCGGTATGCCGCAACCACTTCCTTACCGGCCCAGATGGCGACGACGCCCGGCAGCTCGATGAGCTTGTCAGTGTGGGGCTCATGATCGTTGGTAAACCCCCCGCCTTCTGCCCTCAGGATGAAGTCGTTTATCGCGCAACGCGAGAAGGCGAAAGGTTCGCTATCGACAGCTTACCTCCCCTGTCATCAACGGAGGTCGCGTGATGGATAAGCAGAAAGTTCTCGACAAGGTCAGCAAGCTACTCGCGCTGGCAAACGACTGTGGCGCCAGTCCGAACGAAGCAGAAACAGCACTTCGGCAGGCCCGCCACCTCATGAAACAGTACAACCTCGAGTCCCTTGAGGTGGCTGCACATGCAGTTGAGGAGGTTTGTGTCCCCACTCGCACCGCTCGCCCACCTAAAGACTGGCTGCACCGTCTTGCGGCGACCTGTGCCCGTGCCTTCGATTGTGAGCACTTAGCGTTCCATTCTGGCCTGGCGGGCTGGTCGATCAAGTTCATGGGCATCGGCATAGGCCCTGAGTTAGCGGCCTATGCGTACTCTGCCTTGCACCACCAACTGGTGATGCAACGCAAGGCACATGTCGCTCTGCAGAAGCGCTGCCAGCTCAAAACCAAACGCCGCCGAGGGGAACTCTTCGTCGATGGTTGGTTGAGCGCTATCAGCTACAAAGTCGCCCAGTTCGCAGGGGCTGACGCGGAACCCCGCGATGAAATCAAGGCTTACATCAGCCTACATCACCCAACTCTTGAATACATGGACCTGGACCGGCCAGAGGCCAAGGGACATGACATTCGGTCCCAGCAGGCAGGTTGGCACCAGGGGAAGCAAGCAAATTTGGGCCGAGGCCTCAGCCACAAAGAACGGATGTCGATTGGGGGTGGACGATGACTCACACCACAACAGCCCATCCAGCTCTGCTCCCAACCTCCCATGCACTGAGAGGACGCACCATGCCCGAAGGTCTTCGTATGAACAAGGCAGCACACAGCGTGATCGCAGAGCGTCACCGCCAGGTGACAGAGGAAGGCTACTCCATCCATCGTGATGACGTGTATGTGCGAAACGAGCTGGCAGAAGCCGCTGCGGTGTACGCAGTCTTGGCAGGAAAGCCTGGATGCAGCAGCAGTGCCTGGCCATGGGACAAAAAGACATTCAAACCCAGCGATGACCGTCGCCGCGATCTGGTGAAAGCGGGGGCTCTAATCCTTGCGGAGATCGAGCGACTCGATCGGATGCAGTTGATCCAGCCCTACCCTGTTCAGCGGGATGAAGAGGGGATGTTCGCCCATCCCGACCTTCCAAACTTTGACGAAGATCCTGACAAATCCAAACTCTGGCTGCAGGAGCAAGGCCTAGAAGTCTGTTCAGTCAGTCTTGAAACAGACGCGCCTGAAGAAATTGCCGATCGCTATTTCAGTTCTGATAGTCCCGACTGCAGTTACTGGGAGCCCTCTATGCCTGCCGGCGAGGGCTGGTTCTGCCTGGCTATTCATGACATTGAAGAAGGCGGCCCCTACTGCTTCTGGGCACGCCGGGAGGTCACTCCGTGAACCCTCTCGACTTTACGCCGCCTCATTCGACTGAAGCTGAACAGGGTGTCCTGGGCGGTCTGATGCTCGACAACAATACATGGGATCTCATTGCCGACCTGCTTGTGCCTGAAGACTTCTTCAAACGTGAGCATCGGTTGATTTTCCAGGCCATCGCCTCACTAGCCGATAAGGATCATCCCTTCGATATCGTGACGGTATCCGAGTCGATGTCTCAACCAGAGGAAGTTGGTGGCCTGGCCTACCTTGGAGATCTGGCAAGAAATACTCCATCTGTGGCCAACATCGAACGCTACGCAGAAATCGTTCGGAACAGGTCTCACCTGCGCAGCCTCATGTCCCTCGGCTACCAATGCTCTCGCGACGCCGCTGAAAGCACGGCAGTAGCTACTGACGTCCAGGAATCGATCGAGCAGCAACTCTTTGCACTCGCTCAGAACAGAACACGCTCCGACTTCGTCGACGTCAACCAAGCCCTCGGAGAGGTGATCAACAAGATTGACGAGCATTTCAACGGGAATGTGACTGTGACCGGAGTGTCGTCCGGAATCGACGATCTTGACGAGATGACCTCAGGTTTTCAGCCGACCGACCTCATCATTCTCGCCGGCAGGCCGTCGATGGGAAAAACGGCTCTAGCGTTAAAGTTCGTCCACGCGGCTTTACGTCAATGCTCAGACAATGAATCGGTCCAGGTCTACAGCATCGAAATGCCGGCCCAGGCCCTGCTATTTCGTTTGATCTCCAGCATCGGCCACGTAGATCTGACCAAGCTCTTAAAGGGGAAGCTTGAGGATGAGGATTGGCCGAAGCTAACAAATGCAGTCCGTCAGCTTAATGGCTTCGGGGATAGGCTGGTAATTGATGACGGCAGCTCACTGACCCCAGCTGCGCTGCGGGCAAAGGCCAGGAGGGCAAGCCGGCGCTTCGGCAAGCCAAAGCTGATCCTCATCGACTACCTGCAGCTCATGAGCGCGGTAGGTGAGGAAAACAGGAACAACGAAATCAGTGTGATTTCTCGTTCACTGAAAGCGCTTGGCAAAGAAATGGGCTGCCCAGTTATTGCCCTCTCTCAACTCAACCGGAGTGTTGAGGGACGTCCAAATAAACGCCCAGTCAACGCTGATTTGCGCGAAAGCGGTGCTATTGAACAAGACGCTGACGTGATCATGTTCGTTTACCGAGATGAGTATTACCACCCGGAGTCCGAGCATAAAGGCATCGCCGAAATCATCATCGGTAAACAACGTCAGGGCCCGGTCGGTTTTGCACGGGCGGCTTTCATCCCACAGCAGACTCGCTTCGAAAATCTGGCCCCTGCCAGTTGGCAAGGAGGCTGCGCATGACCTCGCAAAGCATAAGCGCAGTCACTCACTGGTGCCGATCATGCAACACACATCACTCCCTCAAGCAAGTTCAGCACTGGCTTCCAGAGCCACACAAATTTTGTGATGAGACCGAGGTGTGGATCTGCCCACTGTGCAATAGCTACGACGTCGAGCCACTGCAGGAGGTGTTAGATGAGAAGTAGCACCACCTATTTTCCTAAGATCCATGCCGACGCTGAGTTCAATCAGTCGGCACTAGTACACGCTCATAGAGCAGGTGTGAATGCAGTGGAGCTGGATCTGCTTTCACAAGCGATAACCAGGCTGGTACGTGACCACAGCACGATCGTTCCTGGAGCCATGTGCGACAACTTCGCAGAGATGGAGAACCTTGGCTATGTGCGTCTGACCCCAACTTCATCCGGAACACTGGAGGTTGCCCTTCTGTGCCCAGGCCCGCTTCTGTCGAATTACTTCTGGTCGGTGTGGGTACCGCGGCACCTGTTCGAGTGCTCGATGAAGGTCACGGTTCTTCCGCGACTGGATGATGACGCCATCACTCAATACCGCACAGTTGCGTTTCGCATACCTGGCGATAGAGAGGCCGCGAGGTTCTTCCTCATGGATCTCGGCTCGAAGTACCCAGGCCACGATCCAGAAATTATTGCCATACAAGCAGGGAACCAACTCAGGACAGAACTTCATGAGTAGGCCCCCGAAGGTACACGAACGCTTACGCCATCTCGTCGAGTTTGCGATCAGCAATGGCTGGGCCGTCTCCCGCTCGGCAGGGGGGCACCTCAGATTCAAAAAGATAGGTTGCTCTGACATCTACACGTCCGCGACACCGGGCGATCACAGATCAGAGCGAAATGCTCGAGCACGCCTGCGCCGTGCGGACCGCACCACTCCACTTTCGAAGGAAATCAGCTGATGCCAATTCGTCACCTCATTATCCATCACATCGACAAGCAGCCTGACGGCACCCCAGCGGTTCTGCACGCCCGCGACTCGGAGCTGGCAGAGTCTGCGGCCATCGAGAACATGCTCGCCGACCTCAACGAAAGCTATAACGCCAAGCAGGGCAAGGCCTGGGGCCTTTTCCATCCAGAGTCCGGTGCCTTTCCCCTCAGCGGCTGGCTGAAGGAGTTCTTCAACGGAGAGTTGGACTTCACAGCTTTCAGTCACAAGGCTGTGGACCACCTGCAGAAACTGATGGAGGAGTCCAACCTGTCGGTGGGCGGTCACGTGCTGTTCGCCCACTACCAACAGGGCATGACCGACTACCTGGCCATCGCCCTACTGCACCACAGCGAAGGCGTGGCGGTGACCGACCAGCTGGACGTGACGCCCTCCCGTTACCTGGATCTGGGCCAACTGCACCTGGCGGCGCGGATCAACGTCTCCGAGTGGCAGAACAACAAGCAGTCCAAGCAGTACATATCGTTCATCAAGGGCAAGAACGGCAGAAAGTCCACGGAATACTTCCGCGACTTCATCGGTTGCCAGGAAGGCGTTGATGGTCCAGGCGAGACACGCACCCTGCTCAAGGCCTTCAGCGACTTCGTTGAAAGCGAAGACCTGCCCGAGGACTCGGCGCGAGAGAAGACCAAGACCCTGGTGGACTACGCCAGCAGCCAGGCCAAGCTCGGCGAACCGGTAGGCCTAGAAGAACTGTCGGAGTTGATCGACGAAGACCGGCCGAAGGCGTTCTACGACCATATCCGCAACAAAGACTACGGCCTGTCGACGGAATTCCCGGCAGACAAACGCACCCTCAACCAGTTCCGCCGCTTCACCGGCCGCGCCGAGGGCCTGTCCATCACTTTCGAAGCTCACCTGCTGGGATCCAAGGTTGAATACGACGAGGAACACAACACCCTGATGATCCGCTCACTCCCTACCTTGTTACTCGATCAATTACGTAGGGCAAGGTCGGAACAGGGGGAATCCATGTGAAAACTGTTCAAAGACCAATACTCCGTTACCACGGCGGTAAGTGGAAACTGGCCACTTGGATTATCCAACACCTACCGCCCCATCACACCTACGTTGAACCATACGGCGGCGCCGCGTCCGTTCTGCTACGAAAGGCCCGCAGCCCTGCAGAGATCTATAACGACCTCGACGGCGAGTTGGTCAACCTATTTCGTGTGGTACGAGACCGTGGCCATGAGTTGCGTACTCTCCTCGAGCTGACGCCATTCGCACGGGAAGAGTTCGTAGCCAGCTATGACGATTCAACTGATGCCTTAGAACGTGCTAGGCGCATGGTGCTGCGTTCCTTCCAGGGTTTTGCCAGTTCAGCAGCTAGCGGTGAACGCACTGGCTTCAGGTCGACCTCGAGCCGTTCGGGTACTTCGCCGGCGCACGACTGGCGTCACTATCCAGCCACCCTAACAGCCATTATCGATCGCCTGCAGGGAGTAGTGCTCGAACACCGTGATGCGATTTCGCTCCTGGGGAATCACGATCGCCCGAACACTTTGTACTACGTGGATCCACCCTATGTGCACTCCACGCGCAGCAATAAAGTTCGCCATAACGATACGGGCAAATCCTATCGACATGAGCTAAGCGACCAACAGCACTCAGAGCTTGCACTCCACCTAAAAGAGCTGCAGGGCATGGTCGTTCTATCCGGTTACCCCAGCCATCTCTACGACGAGCTCTACGGCACCTGGTACCGCGTTAGCCGCCATACCCATGCTGACGGCGCAAGAGACCGGGTTGAATGCCTCTGGCTTAACACCGCTGCATTCGAAGGGCTGTCACAGCACGACTTCTTTCATCGACCTGATTCATCTCAGGCTTTTTCACACAAAGCTTCAGCAGCCCAACGTTAAGCACAGGATCAGCAGGAGAAAATTTATGGACCAGACTACTTCCCGCACTGCAGACAAATTCGTCGTCCGACTTCCTGATGGTATGCGTGATCGTATTGCCCAGGTCGCACGGGACAACACCCGCTCCATGAACAGCGAAATTATTAACCGGTTGGAACAATCACTCCTGATCGGCCAGGTTGACGCAGCCAACCCACTCAAGGCAGATCTTGAGCGCGCATACAGGATCATTGATCGGTTGCTACAAGCCGCCGGCCCTTCAACTGAGGACGTCCAGGAGATTTTGGAGCTGTTCAAGTGCGGTACTCCGAGTGCGGCATTCCCTGCTATGAACTCGAGCGCGGGGGTGTAACGTGACTGATCTTAAAGCACGGCTATTAGCCCCGGGTTTCTCCCCTTCTGCTGCTACAACGGTCCTCAGTGATCCCTTAGCCGATACTCCAATCGTGGCTACCATCGATGAGGTACTGCCTTGGGAGGACAACCCAAGGACGACCCGTAACCCAAAGTATGACGAGATCAAGGAGTCGATCCGTAACCGGGGGCTGGACACACCTCCACCCGTAACTCGTCGACCAGGTGAGGAGAAATATCGGATCCGCAACGGCGGTAATACGCGCATCTCAATTCTGAAAGAGCTCTACCTGGAAACCGGTGATGAGCAGTATTACCGGATCAATCTGCTGTTCAGGCCTTGGGACCAGACTCGAGGTGAGATCATCATGCTCACGGGCCATTTGGCCGAGGACCTCAAGGGCGAGCTCAAATTCATCGAACGTGCAGTAGGGATCGGCAGGGCTAAAGCTTTGTACGAATCAGAATCAGGGGAGCCTATCGGGGTTCGAGAGTTGTCACGCCGGCTGGCAAAAGATGGCTATCCAATTTCCGCCTCACATGTCAGCAGGATGCTGGATACCGTCCAGTATTTACTCCCCGCAGTACCAGGGCTGCTTTACAACGGTTTGGGTAAACCGCAAATCGAGAAGATTCTTTCTCTAAGGAGAACTTCATCCGCTTGCTGGGATAAGCACTACACAGGCTCAGGTGTCGAATTCGAGATGCTTTTCCAGGATGTACTCGCTCAGTTCGAGGGGGAGGCCGATGAGTTTCTCTATCAGCGCTTCCAAGACGAATTGATCGGAACCATGAAGAAGTCCCTTCCGCTGGGATACGAAGACATACTCCTAGAAATCACTCAGCAGCAGGATCAGCTACGTCGATCCACCCCAGTTGTCCAATTACCAACAAATGACCCCCTGCCAACTGCAGGCCTCCTGCAGTCGGCGCCGAGCGAGAAACCAGCACCCCCACCTCAAGGTTCCACGGCTCCAGGAAACAATCAACCCTCTCGCCCAAATACCAGTCAGTCGAGTTCTGGTCCAAACGAACCGTCTCCTTCACCCGAGGAGATGCAGGCTCGTATAGATGGACATATCGCCTCGCCCGTTACCCAGACGGCTCGAGTTATCGAGATGAAAAAAAAGCTGGCCGCAATCGAAGGTGAGCAGTTGCCCGACTTCAACTCCAACTGCCTTCAATCGATTCCAGTGCAAGCGGGCGGGCTCAATCCGATCAGTGACCTCTGGTACATCGAACGCGAGATTGATTCGTCGGAACAGCTCAGAAAACACATCGCACAACTCGCGTTGGAGATTCAAGAGTCGGTGAATGCCCCAGGGCAAATTACCGAAATTCCAGCCGGCATTGGATATTCCTACAGACAGCCAACTGAGGAGTCTGAAGTCACTGCCACGGCTGTGCACACCATGACCCTCCTCCAATCGTTAAGTGGGACTGTTGCAATCGCATTGCAAATGATCAGGGAGAGTCCTGATGCGGACTTGAGCTCGTTGGAAGACTTTGAGTTTGCAGCTGGTCTGGGCCAACTGCTCATCGGTCAACCGGCAACAAAAGATCTTGAGCCTAACGATCAAGGTCGCATTAGCGACGGCGCTCTAGTGAAGCTTTTCAGAATCATCCGACTTGCACGCCGATTGATCGACATTGAGATCAAGCAGTCCGCGTAGGCCAGGGCCGGACAATCCGGATGGGATGAATAGGAGGGGGTCCATGACCAAGTCAACGATCAATGAGGCTGTTCTGTCTCAGCTTCTCGACCTGGTGCGCAACGGCCAGTTGCAACGTTGTAGGGAAATGGGGTTAGAACCTGAGGTGCTGGGCCAAATCCAGCACCCGACAGTGTTGAGCCTACTTCGCAATACGCCGGTCACCTGGGTAAACGTCAGCATCAACAGTTCAATGATTCAGAAGCTGCTGTCGAATGCAGCTCGGACTGAAGAAGAAGCGCGTGTTATTGAGCGAGCAATTCGTTTGGGTGCGACTACCAAGTTACTCAAAAACTTCTTTGGGCTCTCGCCGCAGGAAATTGCGTTGCAGAGAGCAGTGATCGGCGTCAAAGCCCCACATGGCCGATGGCCGGCCGTCTCGGAGGATCAGGAACATCAGATCTGGTATCGCTGGACTAACTTGATGAAGCAAAACCAGGTTTCTCTAGAGGACAGCCTGGCCATGCTCGATATTGCAATGCTGGTAGCGGAAGAGTTAATCGCTGACGGGTTAACACTGGCCCAGATCTGGTCCTTCATTACCCACTGGATTGAAAACCGCATCTACCCCGAGAACAACCATCGAGATCGGCAAGCGAGGCGACTTGAGCAAGGCGAACATACGCAATGAAGCTTGCTCGGTTCCCCATTTCTACGCTACTCGATTCTGCCTCGGGTCACCTCGAGGCACACCTGCTGAAAAAGAAAGCTGAAGATGTCGCTCTCAACACTGCATCACCGTCTACCTACGCGGGCATTATTTTTAGTGGTAACCCGCACGAAACCGTACCGCGCAAACTCCTCCTCGATGACCGTTTAACTCCGTTGGAGCGGAATTGCTGGCAAGTGTTTCGCTTGCTCATCAATGAAGACGGCATAACTGCCTTTCCAACATATGACCAGCTTCGTCCATATCTTGGAATGACACCTGGTAAACATGCCTCACGTGAAACCGTTGCGAAGGCACTGACTGTTCTTCGGCTTACTAGGTGGTTGAGCCTTGGCCGCAAGGTACGCAACGAGATCAGCGGTCAGGTGCAGGGTAACGTTTATCTTCTGCATGACGAGCCTGTCACGCCAGCCGAAGCCTTGGAGTTCGATAAGGACTACATGACCTTGCTCATGCAGTCTAAAGAGCATCAGAACAAGGCGATCAAAGAAGTCGCTGCGATGACCTGGCGAGAGTTCACCGATGATGTTGATGTAGGCCGCCGCCTTCCCTCTCGCATCGAGACGATAACCGATCGGCTAAACGCGCAACCTTGGGCAGTAAAAAGTCAGCTTGAAGCGATTCCTGCACCTGAGTTCGGAATCCGAACTCAGGCAGATATTGCCGAGTCTGGCCTGAGTTCGGATTCCGAACTCAGTGAAAACGCAGAGAAACAGACCGCTCTCCCCCTCAGTTGGGAATCCGAACTCAGTGGAAAACAGCCGAGTTCGGACTCAGTTCGGAATCCGAACTCATATAGTACGTATACAAATACAAACAAGTCTGTATCTAAAAGCTTTGTACAAGACCAAGACTCCATCGGCGCGAATTGGCTCATCGCTCTCGAATCGCTGCCACCTGACACTCGAGGGAAAGTTCAAGTGATCATGCAGTCAGTACCTGAGCCATTGCGCGATGCAGTAATCAACCAGTGGTCCCACAGATTGGGCGGACTGAGCAAGCCCTTGGCCTACCTCAAGACCCTTGCTGACAAAGCAAAACGTGGGGACTTCAACTCTGAATGGCAACCAATCGTAGCTCCAGCAGCCCCTCCCACCACTGCCCTGCCGGCGGAGGTTACACCGAGCGTTCAACTTGCCAACAAACCTCCAACCCCTGAGGCGACTCAGGCCGCCCAACTGGCGCTAAGTGGTTTACAGCAACTGCTGAACATCCGCGGTAGTAGGCGTCGTGGGTGAGGGCATAGCTTCGATAAGCGATTCACTAATGTGATATCACTGATCAGGTCGCTCAACGGAGCCGAGAGCAATTGTTGTGGGCCACAACACTTCTCAAGGACCGGAATGGGCTGAGCGCTCCGGTGTTGCCAGTGGCAACACTCCAGGACAGCCACCGGGGGCCGTCCAAGTGTTGCGGGCCGCAACACTTCACCAAGACCGGAATCGGTGTTGCCAGTGGCAACACTCCAGGACAGCCATCGAGGGCCGTCCAAGTGTTGTGGGCCACAACACTCCACCAAGACCGGAATCTGCTGAGCGCTCCGGTGTTGCCAGTGGCAACACTCCAGACCAGCCACCGGCGCCGACCAGGTGGTGTGGCCCACACCACTCCTCCAGGACCGGAATCGGCTGAGCGCTCCGGTGTTGCCAGTGGCAACACTCCAGGACAGCCATCGAGGGCCGTCCAAGTGTTGCGGGCCGCAACACTTCACCAAGACCGGAATCGGCTGAGCGCTTCGGTGTTGCCAGTGGCAACACTCCAGGACAGCCACCGGGGGCCGTCCAAGTGTTGCGGGCCGCAACACTTCACCAAGACCGGAATCAGCTGAGCGCTTCGGTGTTGCCAGTGGCAACACTGCCAAGGACAGCCACCGGGGGCCGCCCAAGTGTTGTGGGCCACAACACTCCACCAAGACCGGAATCTGCTGAGCGCTCCGGTGTTAAGGGGCGCGACACACTCACACGCATAGCCCCAAAACTAAAACACCTCGGCTATCCATTTACTACTGCACGCGCATCCCTACAAAAGCAGCATGGGCTGGCATCCCCACCTTATTCAATGTTAAGGAATCCATGCCCATGGCTGACAACTTTCAGCTCAACATCGGCTCCCTTCGGAGCCAGGTTCAACTGACCCTTCACACGCACCACGCTGCAAGGATCTGGCTGGGACGCCAGCAAAGCGAATCCAAGAACAGCATCCTTGGGCTCGCCGGCTTCTGCTCCAGAGTCAATCAGATGGACCGCGGTGCCAGTCAGGACGACCCATTTTCGGACTGGTGGATCATCCGGATTGAAGACAAGATCGCCGAGTCTGATGCAGCCCTGACAGAGATCGATAAGCGCCTCGATGATGTCATGGCCCAGCTACCGGCCATGATCGACATCGGCACCAACCTGTCGACTCATCCCATGAAACTGCCCCTCTTCATCTCCAACCCCCTGGGCTTCAAGTCGGTCTACCTGCTGACCAAATACGACGAGATCGTGCGCCGCATTCTGCTGGCCAAGCATGTCGGCCTTATTGGTAGACGGGATGGGGAAGTCTGGATCGATGACGGGGCTCATATCCTGCGCAGCCTGTTTGGACTGGCCCAGCAATATCGTTTCTCAGGTGCAAGCCGCGATGACTTCGCAGCCAATAACGCCCGGGCAGAGCAGGCCCGGCAGATGTACCAACGGGCCGGCGAGATCCCTCAAGACATCCTTGAAGGGACTCGCCGCTCGTCCTTCGCGCCCGAGATCCGACGTGGCCAACCGACCTTGTCCGAACGACTCGAAGCTGAGCCTTTTGATGAAGGTGAGGAATGACCCAAAGCATCGGTGGCCGCGCCTTGGGAAACCTGCAACAGGGTGCCTTCAAACCTCTGCAACAGGGTGCCTATCAGGGGCTGCAACAAGGTGCCTCACTAAAAGGCCTTTTAAAGCCCTTTAAAGGTAAGGGGGAGCTGGACCAGTTAGCCGAGCAATGCACAGCATTGGAGGCAGGTTTGCGCGCTCTAGTTCATGAGGTGCTGGCCCAGGTCCGCGAACATCCATTCGACCTTCTACCCGTTCGACTCATCGAGCAGAACACATCGGCTGGCACAACTTTCCTGCGCTGGCAAAGCGTTCAAGACCGGCGCATGGGGTTCGGTGTATGGGCGGCAATGGTTCAACACCCCAAGACACCAGCCAACTTGCTGCAGGACCTGCTTGCCCTGGAGCAACACCGAATCACATTGAATATGCAAATCAGCCTTGTCCACTTCATCGGCAAGCAGGCCGCCGAGTGCGCAACAAAGATGGGCCAGGCCGAGGCCGAATATCAGGCTCGACTGCAGCAGCTCACCAACCAAACCCAACACAACTGATCGGAGATTCAACCATGGGTACTCCCGTAGTCTGGGAAGGCAACATCGGCAATCCGCCGGAACACAAATCCTTCCCCAACGGCAACAACGAGCCGCGGCAACTGCTGCGGTTGAATGTGATGTTCGACAACTCGATTCCCGACGGATCCGGTGGCTTCAAGGACCGTGGTGGCTTTTGGGCGAACGTTGAATGGTGGCATCCCGATGCTGAGCGGTTTGCTCAATTGTTCAGCAAAGGCATGCGAGTCGTCGTCACTGGCCGAGCCATCATGGATACCTGGAAGGACAAAGAAACTGGGGACGATGTTTGGGCGCTTAAGGTCGAAGCGAACCGTGTGGCCATCCTGCCTCACCGGGTTAACCAGGTGACCATGACGCAATCGAACAATACCGGCCAACGGCAAAACGCCCAGCAAAACAGCAGGCCGGAACGCCAGCAGAACCCAGCCCAACAACAAGTACAACACACTGACGACCTGAGCCAATACGGCAATGGGTTTGATGACGATATTCCTGTGTGACCCCCTCGTTAATTTTGGCGCGCCATTCGTGCAGCCTCTGGTGACAAGGACGTCAATCCGTGATTATCCTTCACCGATAAACCTGCCTGTTTCACACTTGCGCCTCCAATAGGGACATTGGGGGCGTTCTTCGTGCAGCCGATGTGGCGGGAGCTTTTCACCGTTATCTCTCGACAGAACATTGGTCCCATGTCTCATAAACGAAACCCCAGCGAACCAGACCTACTGGAGCTCTATCGCAAGCTGTCAAAGGACCAGCAGGCCTTGTTGACGGACATCCTTGAGGATCGTATTGACGGGAAACTCACAGCCCTAGAGTTCGTAGACAAGCTGCGTCAGATCCCTGTGCAGGACAGCTCGGATTGAGTGTTGCGGGCCGCAACACTCCACCAAGACAGGAACTCCTGAGCGCTCCGGTGCTGGCACTGCCCCCTTGGAAAAATCCGCCGCGCACTTCGTGAAGCCACTTCGACAAGAACGGATGAGGCGTAATCAAATGCTTAACTGCATAGACTTGCCCCCCCAATGTGCATTCGGCTTCAGCAGTCGTTCGTGTGCATCGAATTTGACCTACACAATGGGTGTGCACTGACTAACAGAAATCGGCCACTAACAGCCGCTCATGACAGGCCGGTTTCGCCCAGTAGCAGCCTGTGACCGGAGGTCTCTATCGGCCGAAAGTAGCGGGCACTGTACGCTGACAAACTAAACTTATGGGCCTAGCAGGCACGGTCAGGTAGGGTTCAGGTTGATGTTGCGCTGAGCGAACCCTGAGCCTTTATGAACAGCGCGAACAGTTCAGGCTGCGACTTGATGTTGAGTTTGGCGTAGAGATGCCGTCGGTGAACCTTCACCGTCTCGGTAGAGATATCCAGCTTGCGCGCGACTTCCTTGTTTGAGCAGCCGGCCAGCATCAAGCGAACCACATCCACTTCGCGCAACGTCAGCGCTGCGCCTAAGCGCTGCATGAACATCTCCATTCCAGCCTCCTGCGCCATCTGCTCGGCTACGGGCTCGGCAGGCTCTGGTTCGAAGGCCATGCGCTGGCGCATCAAGGCGATTAGCCAAGGGCGGATCAATTCCAACAGGGCGATCTGCTCGGGGGTGAAGCGGAGCTTGCTGCCCAGAGACAGGCACAGGGTGCTGTCCGCATTCAACTGAACATTGAATTGCACCTCGTCGGCGACCACGTTGTGGGTGAAGTACAGACGGTAGTAGTCGGTTTGCTCGAAACACTCGGGAGCTACTTCGGCCAGACGTACCAGGCCGCTGCCGGGGTGCTCGCGACAGGCGATGTAGAATGGGTCGAGCAGATACAGGCCCTTGAGGTAGTCGCAGTACAGCGGATCGCTGCTCTCCCCCTTATATGGGCTCTCGGCAAATACCCGGGGGCGACCCTGGCTGAACAGCAGGACGACCCAGCTGTCGGCGGGTACGTAGTCCTGCAGCAGGCGACTCAATGCCAGCCAGAAGCCTGGGTGATCAAGGCGCTCGATCAGCTGACCGACAGCGCGGTGCCACGCCAGATCCTGCAGGGTCAGCCCCATGTCTAATACTCCCTGGGTTAGCTAATCCGGGTTATATGAAATTCAAAATGAAAACACATACTTACATCTCCCCTCCGGAAAGTCTTGGTGTTTCCGGAGCCCACGCCTAATCGCATAACAACAAGGTTTGCTCATGAAACTCGAGCTCGTACAAATGGCCGGCCGCGATGGTGATACTGCCTACAACCTGCAGCGTACGCTGGAAGCCATTGCCTCCTGCCAGGACGACACCGACATTCTGATTTTTCCTGAGTCGCTGATCACCGGTTTCCCCAGTCCGCACAACATCGCCAGCCTGGCCGAGCCACTGCATGGTCCGAGCCTGAGCACGCTTCAGCAGATGGTACGCGAGCGCGATATCGCCGTGGTGGTCGGCTTGACCGAGAACGACCAAGGCCATTACTACAACACTAGCGTACTCATCACCCCGGACGGCATCGCCCTGAGCTACCGCAAGACCCACCTGTGGGTCGGTGAAGGCGAACTGGTGAAGGCCGGCGATCGCTACACCACGGTGGAGTGGCGCGGCGTGCGTATCGGCCTACTGATCTGCTACGACTGCGAGTTCCCAGAGAGCGCTCGCGCCCTCGCCGAACTGGGCGCCGAGCTACTTCTGATCACGGACGGCAACATGCAGCCCTATGGCTACGTACACCGCACTGCGGTGGCCGCGCGCGCACAGGAAAACCAGGTATTCGCCGCCATGGTGAACCGGGTAGGCCCAGGTATCGACGAGCTGACCTTTGCTGGCGGTAGCACCGTGGTAGATCCCTTTGGCCACCTGCTGTTCGAGGCGGGCCAGGAAGAGTGTAGGCATAGCCTGCGTCTGGACATGACGCGCATCGCCAGCGCTCGCCAGCTTTACGACTACCAGGTCGACCGACGCTTCACCCTACCCGGCGAACACTGTCGCCATGCCGACGGCCGTCGCGAGCTGCTGATTCCCTCACGCGCCTGATCCTCAGGTCCTCGAATAAGAACACGTCAAGGAATCACCATGCATTGCAAACCTTTGCTCACCCTCAGCCTGGTCGGTTTGCTCTCCGGCCTGGGTCACGCGCAAGCAGATACGCCCAGCGTGCATCTGTATAACTGGTCCGACTTCATTGCCCCGGAAACGCCTAGAGAGTTCAAGCAGGAAACCGGCATCGCCCCCATCCTCGATGTGTTCGATGACGCCGAAGTGATGGAAAGCAAGCTCATGGCCGGGCGCAGCGGCTATGACGTGGTGGTGGTGTCGGACGATCTGCTGCCCAACTTTGCTAAAGCCGGGCTGCTGCAGGAGCTGGATCGCTCGCAGCTCGCCAACTGGTCCCACCTGGCCCCGAACATGATGCGCAAACTAGAGGTCAACGATCCCGGTAACCGCTACGCGATTCCCTACATGTGGGGCACCACAGGCATCGGCTACAACATCGACAAGGTCCGCGAACTGCTCGGCAACAACGCGCCGGTCGACTCCTGGGATCTGATCTTTAAGAAGGACAACATCGCCAAGCTCAGCCAGTGCGGCGTTGCCATGCTCGATGCGCCGGTCGAGATCATCCCCATCGCCCTGCATTACCTGGGGCTGCCCAGCAACAGCAAGAACCCAGACGACTACCAGCGGGCTGAGGCGCTGCTGCACGAGATCCGTCCCTACATTCGCTATTTCAACTCTGCGAAGTTCGGCACCGACCTTGCCAATGGTGATATCTGCGTCGTGGTGGGCTGGGGTGGATCGGTCTACAGCGCCAAGCTCAACGCCGAGAACGCCCACAACGGCGTCAACCTGGCCTACAGCATCCCGCGCGAGGGCGCGCCCCTGTGGATCAACACCCTGGTGGTCCTCAAGGACGCCCCCAATCCGCAGCCTGCCTACAAATTTCTCGACTACATGCTGCGCCCTGAGATCATCGCCAAGAACTCCAACTACGTCGGCTACCCAAACGGAAATCAGGCTGCCACTGCGCTAGTTGATGAGCATTTGCGCAACGACCCAATGTTGTATCCACCGCAGTCAGTCATGGACAACCTGTTTCCCCTGGAAACTCTGCCATTGAAGCTGGAGCGTGTACGAACCCGCACTTGGAGCAGGATCAAGAACGACACTTGATGGGACAAAACAACATCTTGAGGTCTGAGTGAGCTTGCTCATCTGCTCGGTAGGTCTGATGAAAGCCTCGGCAATGCTGAGGCTTTTGTACTAGCCTTCGTAGTTCACCATCTGCGCCTGAATCTATTAGAAGCAAGCAGCAGGTGGTCGATAACCCTCGCCTTCGTTTGTCTGCTTGTGGCCGATAACTGTCCTTCGTGAAGGGCAACTATGGGGCGCCTACTGCCCTTCGCGAAGGACAGCTATGTGTCGAGTACGGCAACACCCGACTCAATGCGGACCGTCAGCGGTCACAGGAACAGCCGCACCTACCCGTATTAACGGTGCCGTTGCGCTCGACTTCTGCTAGGGGACACTCAGTGGGCTGAATAAATTAGATGCAAACGGATGGTCAGGTGGAATGCAATTACCCAACCCAAAGGGACGCTGCGAGCAGCGCTGCCCAAGAGCGCGGTTAAATCCCCTCCTATTCAAGGACTCTTTCTCGCTAGCAACTTCGGCCTTCTACGTCTAGCTTGTGTGCATGTGGAGCGCTTGAATCAAAAAATCGCGCCACATCGCGAACCTACTGCTGGCAAGATCATTCTATTCGTAGATCGCCAGTCACGACCGAGAGGAAGCTGTGATGACTGACCAGCCTGCCCGAGTCAAAATTGACAGGCGTAAGTTCAACAATCCCCACCCCACTGTCGAAGCCGCTGGAGCAGCAGCCGCGCAGAAAGGGTTCCCTGTACATGCCTGCCCCTACAAGCACCCCGCCATGCTCAGCTCCTGGTTGAAAGGGTATAAGCGCGCCCAGCAGCTGACATTTGCGTTTAGCTGATCCACAAATTAAGCCCTCCTCAAGAACCCTTTTCACGTTGTGGGCCGTTTACCCGCAGGCAACAGTGCGTCCTGAATACGACTACGTGGACGTACATGAAGCTCATGATCATCGAAGCGCCGGGCAAGCTGAAAAAGCTGGCCCCGATGCTCAAAAAACTACGGCCGGGCGAGCATTGGGAGGTGGTCGCCAGTGGCGGCCACATACGGGATCTTCCCGAGAAGGGACACGACGACACGATGATTACTGCCGGGGTGCTCAGGGACCTGCGCCCCGTGTACACGATCAGGGACAAGAGTTCCGGCAGGATCAAGACGATGCGCGCAGCTCTTGCCCGGGCAACAGAAATCTACATCGCAACTGACCCCGATCGGGAAGGTGAAAGTATCGCTTGGCACATCCAGCAGACACTGCGGATCCGCGACTACAAGCGCATTGCCTTCAACGAGGTCACCCAATCGCGGGTGAAGGAGGCGCTGGCCAATCCGCGCAAGATTGACGCCCAGCTGGTGGCTTCCCAGGAGTGCCGGCGAGTCCTCGATAGGCTCGTTGGCTATCTGGTGACTGGTGAGCTACGGAGGGTGCTTGGACTGCCCACAACAGCAGGCAGGGTGCAGTCGGTTGCCGTTTACCTAGTGGTGTTGAGAGAGCGCGAGATCCGCAACTTCAAGGTCGTTCATCACTTTGGCGTTCGCCTGCAGTTCCAGAACCAAATGACTAGTAGCTCCTGGATGGCTGACTGGGTGACCGTTCCAGACTTCGCCTCCAAGGAACACCCGTATGTGCAGGATGGCACCCTGGCTGCACAGGTCGCCGGGGTCAGGAACGTCATTGTGGAGTCCTGCGAAGATTCCAAGGAACGCCGAGCCCCCTACCCTCCCTACATATCCTCAACCCTTCAACAAGCGGCGAGCGTTGCGTTGAAGTGGGACCCTGACAAGACCATGCAGATCGCTCAGAGGCTGTATGAACAGGGCGTGATCACCTACCACAGAACAGATAACCCGAATGTCGGTGATGATGTCATGGGTGACATCCGCGCTGTTGCACAAGCTCTTGGTATACCAGCGGTTGAGAAGCGAAGGGAGTTCAGGGCAGCGGAGGGAGCCCAACTGGGTCACCCCGCGATCGCCCCAACGACCTGGGCGGACGAGGTTGCAGGGGAAGATGATGAGCAGCGTCAGCTGTACAAGCTCATCCGGATCCGGGCTCTGGCAAGTCAGCTCGCTGATGCCATCTATGACGCCAGGATTGTGAAGCTCTTGGCGATAGGCCCAGGTCAACGCCCTCTGCGTTTCAGTGGATCTTGTAGGACTGTTGCTTACCGCGGATGGATGCAGCTTCTGGCGGGAGACGACACGGATGAAGAAGGCGCTGAAGCAGCCAACAACGAGATCCCAAAGCTGGAGCCAAAGCAGATCTTGCCTGTGCTGAATGGCGAAGTGCTGAACCTGAAAACCAAGGCACCGCCGCGCTACACGAAAGCCAGCCTGGTCAAGGAGCTTGAGCGTCAGGGCATTGGGCGGCCGGGAACTTTCGCCTCGATCATCAAGAACATCACCAGCAGATCCCAAGTGATTGAGGAGAAGCGAAAGCTTGTACCAGGTCCGCTCGGCGAGCAGACCATTGCCCAACTCGAAGGCCGGTTTAGCTTCGTGCAGACCCAGTTCACCAGCAGCATGGAACGGGCTTTGGACAAGATTGCTGACGGCCAGAGTACCTACAACGCGGTGGTTTCCAAGTTTTACGAACACCTGCAGAGGGAACTGTCATCGCTCAAAGACGCTCCTTCACTCCGTATGCAATCAGCACGCTCGAGCGCCTCAACAACGACAGAGCCGGAACATCAGTACCTGTGCGGCAAATGCGGCAAGCACCTGGTCAGGCGACAGAAACGAGGTGAAGGCGGGTATGACTTCTGGGCGTGTTCCGGGTACCGGGATACGGGATGCAAGGTCAGCTACCCATCGATCAAAGGAAAGCCCGACCTGACTAAGGCCAGAGGGCTCTAGCCAGGAATGCCCAGGCCTTCCGTTATCCATTTCCGCTGTTTGGGTCCAATACGGACTGCGAACCTGCTCGCTCCTCGAGGAGCGAGCCCATGGAAGCACCGCAAGACACCACCCACCCTTTCGAAGCCGACCCAACCTTAAAGTGCTACTCGGCCAAGCAGGTCGCGGTAGCCAGTACCTGGGCCGAGCACTTTTGCATCCCGGCAGCACGACGCCGCCAGTTTTTGCGCGACTACCTGCGCTCTACAAGTTCAACTCGCTGCTGGACGACATCGGTTGTGCACCAGGGGCAAACGCTGGTGATCTGTCGACTCGGTAGCATGCTGCAATGGTTCGACGGTAGGTCCATAAAGGCAGCAATCATTACCAAGCAGAGTCGGATCCCGCTGAGTACGCCCTCGAGCCGAGCAGCCCTGGGCTTGGCAGGGCGGCTTGAAAATTTGAGGAGGATAAGCGCTGGTGCTGTTTTGACCTCGTTCTGCAGGAGCGCTCGACATTTGGGGCAGCAGCTTGTCCAGGAGGACCTTGGTGAAACTTTTGCAGGCGTTACGCTGCAGAGCGATGAAGTGAGGGGGCCGCACAGACGTTACACCCGGCCGCGCACGAACTTCTATATGAAGCAGATTGGAGGCTCTATCAAAGCCTTCTGCTCACATCTTGACCCTGCGATTTTGTTTGCGCTTCGATCTGCTCGATGCCCTGATCCCAGGGTCTATAACTGGCTGGCCGCTGGCGATCAGACCAGACGTCTCCAAGCGCTCAAAGCTCAACCAGTCTTGATTCCACTGATAGTCATCCTGAGCTACTCCAGCGACGATTTACCCCTGTGGCCAACTCAAGTAGAACTCAAGTACGAAGCCCCACCTTGGCCCACAGTACAAGAGTTGACCCCTGCTCACGGCACAATCACTCCAGGTGCAGAAGCCAACCTCATCGGCGCAGCCGCAGACCAGGGGATCTCAATTTCTGATGTTCTGTCCTGGCTATTCAAGGCCCCCAAATCATCAATCCGCTTTCTCGGCACCTGTCGCCCTGGACACATAGGCGGTGCTCTTTCGCAGTTGCAGCGTGAGGGCCGCAATGCTGGATGGCATCACCTATTACTCGGCGCGACTGCCGGTAATAGACGGCCCCGGAACCGTTCAGACTGGAAAGTGTTCCTGGATCTTATCCAACAACTGCCTTATGAAATCCTCTTTCATGTAAGTCAGCAGAAGTTAAATCTAAATCTACTGTTCAAAGGATGCCCGACTTCCTGGAATGACTCCACTTGGCCCTATGTAATTGCAGGTATCAAGGACTACACCGAGATTTATAGAAATCTCGAACACAAGAAACTGGATGCGAGAAAAAAAGTCAGCGACTTCTTCCTTAGAAGCAATTATGCAGAGATTGCAAATAAGGTTGAATTGTTTCACCAAGACTTACCCAGAATCCGCGCCCAGATTGATAACGCACTGGGAGCCCTGGAAGAAGCCGATGAACTTTTTGAATGGCCACCATTATTGTTGAGCGGTCCTATCACCTGCCCCAACGGAATTGAAATCGTTGAACTTCTCTGTCCAAATGATTTATTTGAAGAAGAACTCAGGATGCGTCATTGCGTGGGAAGTTACGACTACTCCACATACAGGGGAGACTGCCGAATAATTTCTCTACGCCACAACAGCAACTCCCTTGCTACAGCAGAACTACGCATTGATAAAAAGACTACATCCTCATCGAAAAACCCCAGGGTTCTCTGCGCACAATTACGAGCCCACCGTAATGCACCAGTCTCAACTGGTACTCCCGCGAAAACAGCTTTTGACTGGTTTCTCACTCAACTGAACTCAGGAGCAATCACTTCCAATCTGAGCTGGCCGAACCTGACCCGAGGAATGGCTCGATATACACGCTCATCGAGACAAGAGTTGCTGGAGGAAGAGGTCGCAAATTGGGTTGACCGTCACTTGGTGGGCCGCGCATGAGCCGCCCTCGCATGATGAACAGACAGCCCGTACTCATTGAGAAAGCCGTGTTTGACGGCTATGACTTCGGGATCCAGATGCCTTTCATCGAAGGGGCAAACAAGGTGCTACTCCGTCGTGGTGGATTCTTCATCCGCCGTGGCGAACATCCGCTCAACCGACATTGGAGGATCCCCAAGAACAAACTCAACAGCGAGCTCGACCTGGTGTTCCACGAACTCATCGAGCTGGGCCAAGACCGGTTCACAGAGTCCTGGCAGAGCTTTCAAGAGAAACTGGAACAGGCTCAAGCATCTCCTCAGCGCGATGCGTTCATCTGGGGCATGCAACTGCGAATTGCGCCGCTGGCTGGAAGGGGAGTCCTGCTGTCAGGTGACTACCATCCCGGCGTCGTGGCCGTGGCCAGGCGAATGCGCGGGGTGTTTCTCGGAAAATCCACGTCCTGGCGCATCGATGCTTCCGCTGAGCTGGTTCGAAGCAACCTCATCTTGGAGCTAGGGCTCGCGGAAGAACAAATCGAGCTCCTGGATATTGTTCAGGAGCTTCTGGACGATGGTTCCGTAGCACCGGCAGAGGGTATGCCTAGGATCAGCCTAGGAGGCCCTCCACAAGAGGCTACGGAGGCTACCACCACCGAAGAGGTCTCAAATGAGATCTACCTGGCAGCCGTGTCGCCTATCGAGCGCACCGAATACTCTGCGCAGGCGATTTCCAAGGCCCTGGAGGGGTATTCCTTACTCGACCATCAACCTGCCGGCATTGCTCATCTGCTACAGCGCACAAGCGCGCTCCTGGCGGACGACATGGGATTGGGTAAAACGCGCCAAGCGGTGATTGCTGCCCACATCAGGGCCGAAGGCCTACCCATCTTAGTCGTCACCCTTTCGTCATTGCTCATCAACTGGGAGCGCGAAATCCACGCCGTATACCCCGCTGCTACGGTCGCGCAGCAGAAGTTCGCCCCTGAGGCGCAGTGGATGATCATCAACTACGAGCGCCTGGGAGACTACGTGACCGTCGCTGAGCGCTATGCCGTGATGGTGATCGATGAGGCCCACCGCCTGAAAGAACCGAGCGCGTTATGGACACGTCACGGTTTCGACATTGCAGCAAAGATCCCCAACCGCTACTTGTTGACCGGCACTCCTATCCTTAACAGAGAAACCGAACTGCACACCTTGTTGCGGCTTTCTGGGCACCCGATCGGCCAGTTACCACTCAAGGATTTCTGTGAGCAATTCTCCGGCAGCCCAGAATTTCGCCAGAATTTGCGAGCCCAACTCGGGGACTGGATGCTTCGCCGGCGCAAGGATGTTTTACCTGGTCTGAAAGGTAAGCAACGACAACTCCTGGCGATTGCAATGAGCGATGAGGAGCGACGCCAATATGATGTCATTCGCCTTGAAGACAAACCGATTTTCGCTCGGCTTGGAGCGCTGCGCTTCTATCTCGAGCAGTTGAAGATCCGCATCGCGATGGATCTGCTCAGCGAGCTAGACCCAGACGACAAGGTCATCCTGTTCTGCGAATTCAAGCCAACCGTAGCCACGTTGAAAGCACTCTGCGAAGAAGCAGGGATCGGCCACATCACCCTGGTGGGTAGCGACTCACCCGCGAAACGTCAGAAGGCGATCGACCGGTTCCAACAGGATCCAGAGTGCCGTGTGTTCATCTGCACCACATCGGCCGCCGGCACTGGAAACAACCTCACCGCAGCAAACTATGTGTTCTTCCTGGGACTGCCATGGACTCCTGGTCAACAAGATCAGGCCGAAGACCGGGCCTATCGCAATGGTCAGCTGCGCATGGTCATTGTCAAAATACCGCTGATAGAGGCCAGCATTGACCAACAGTTGTGGGAACTGCTGTTAGCCAAACGCCAGGTCAGCCTTGAGCTGATCGAGCCCGAGGGCCAGCAGGAGGCAATGGCTAAAACAGTGCTCGCGGCGACTATTACAGCGTAGGGCTCCTGCTGGTACAGCTGCGTGAGGATCCAATAGATATTTTCTTTGGGCCATTATTACGTTAAGAAAGCGCTAAATTGTCAGCGATCATCAAATCAAAATAAGCGTCTTGCAAACTATGGCCATGAACTTTAGCAAGGCACTCTCATCCTTTGGTAACGCATTGCGACTAATATTTCTTCCTCACTAGCGTTGTATTTAGAGAGGCAACGTCGTTGTCCCCCACTGCTTAATGATTATTTGCTTAGGATGGCCATGAGCCATCTTTGCCTGGCGGGTATTTTCACCTAGGCCTAAATAGATACCCGATTTGATTTAACCACTAAATTTCGGAAGCTTGCGACCAGTGATTTAGGTGATATGCGAGCAAGCGGAAATTGTAGCAAGCGATGTAACACCATGATTTCTCATGATTTCTATATGGGCAAAGTGTGGATAGTGAAACACTTTCATAAGGCCCGTAGAGGCTTAACGATATCATTACGCTACCACTATCACGCTTCAGCAGATATAACAAATTAGTATAGCGAAAAAATTTTATTCTCTTGCCCTGCTGAAATCATGGTCTACGCTCGTTAGCGTCGTTTGGAAGCGACAATTGTTAATTCAACTGAGGAAAAGAAAATGAAAGAAGTGAAGATTGAGCCAACTTTGTTGAACCAATCCAACAGCGCATATACCAACCCATCGTTCTCCGTAGTAAAAGTTAGGGTTCCGCAGTTTCAGTTCTCCCCTCCCTCTGAAATCAACTCGAAGCTCATTAGCCGGCAGGCTGTGAAATCCCATTGACAAACCTTGAGCAGGCGCTTAGCAGAAATTGCTAGGCGCCTCTATAATATTACTTTACTGGTAAGCCTTTATTATGGAAACCAATGAAATAAAAAAATGGCTTTCGAGCGATATATTTATATTCTTCAAACAAGGCAAACCATATCTTTGGGATTTTAGAAACCATCGTCAATTTGAAATATCTACAGAAGAATTTACGAGACTGTCTGAATTTGCTGAAGGCTCGGAGATCAAACAAGATAACGTAGATCAAGCGATAACTGAGGCAGGAATATTAACCAATAGCCCGTCTAATGAGGAGGAGTGGGGTTGGGATTTTCTGGCAAGGATCTATCACATTGGTACATCACACCCGAACGCACCATCCCCCTATGAACCTTCTCAACATATAGAATACGCTAAAAGCTATTTAGATTTTTGCCAATCAATCCATGCCTCTTCTCCGGAAGTGCTAATAAAAAAAAGAGGAACAAAAAGTTTATTACCAACTCCAAATTATCAAGAACTAATCAATGCGAGCCTATGGCACACACTAGTTAAAAGGCAAACCTGTAGAGATTTTTATGATGAAAACATTTCCCTTGAATCACTTTCAACCATCCTTGGAGGCACCCTCGGAGCAGTGGATCGAGGCGAATACGATTCACCTGTAGGAGTGCAACGTTTTGGTTATAGACGTACGTCACCTTCTGCTGGGGGACTTCAAGCTACTGAAGGTTATGTATGGGTAAGAAAAGTTAAAGATATCACTCCAGGCATTTACCACTATGTAAATGACGAACACTATTTAGAAGAGGTATCCCCTCTACCTAATGATCCGTTATCCACGCTTTTATGCAACCAGCACTGGTGCGATGATTTAGCCTTCGCCATATTTTTCGTTGCAAAATTCGATGTAATGTGGTGGAAGTATCCTCACTCTAGGGCTTATCGTCCTATGCTCATGGACATAGGACATCTATCTCAAACTTTTCAGCTACTCGCAACAGCCTTAGGTCTGCAAACATGGTTGACAGGTTATTTCCATGATAAAGAAATCAACAATCTACTTAAATTAACAGAACCGAAGGAACAAGCAATATTTGTTGTGGGTGCCGGGCACGGTAGTGGCAGTGGTTATGATCGAACTGTTAGAAGGTTACTCGATGAAAACAGCTGAGCTAACTCCAAAAGAAACTTACAACAATTCTGGATTGAAAATCCTTAGCATGAAGGAAGGCCATGATGGGAGCATAGCTTTAATTAACAATGGAAAATTGGAGTTTGCTTTAGAGGCTGAAAAAGATAATGGATACCGATATGGCTGGGCCTCCCCTAGTACTTTTATTAAAGCATTAGAACTTTGCAATGAAACTCCAGACGTGATCGCCATGAGTGGCTGGAGTAAAGGAGCTAGCCCTGATGGGAGCCCAATCGGAGCAGGATACTCTGGTCTTGATAATCAACAAATAACAACCCAAAAATCGCTGGGTAAAGAAATCAATTTTTTCTCATCTTCCCATGAACGCTCACACCTTTTATGTGCATATGGTATGTCCCCATTTCCCCAGGGGCAACCGTGTTACGCTCTACTATGGGAGGGTCATTTTGGCTCATTTTATTATATCGACGAAAATATCAAAATCACCAAACTTGGCAATATCTTAGACCACCCAGGAAATAGATTTGCATTTCTTTATGCGATTGCCGATCCACTGTTTAATCTTGGAGCGGGCCAAATACGCTTGAGCGACGCCGGGAAACTGATGGCTTTAACTGCATACAGCTCCAAGGGGCCTATCGACCCTGAAGGCCAACAGATAATAAATACGCTCCTGGATGGGTCATTAGATTTTTCTTGCATTAACAAAGATAAATTCAAAGATAGCCCGTACTATAACCTCGGAGTCAACAACCCACGCTTTGCAACTCTCGCCGCACACTTTTCAAATGCACTTTATGAGGTATTCTTTTCCTTCGTAAGAGGAAACGTAAGGAGCAGCGCTCCTTTGCTTATCTCTGGCGGGTGCGGTCTTAATTGTGACTGGAACACAAAATGGATAGAGAGTAAATTATTTTCAGACGTCTTTATCCCTCCCTGCACTAATGACAGCGGCTCGGCGATAGGTACTGCCATCGACGCCCAATTCTTCTTTAGTGGAAATGCAAAAATACATTGGTCTCCCTATTCAGGAGAAGAGCCTTTACGGGACACTATAGAAGTTGAAGGGTTCACTCGGGAGACTTATAACGCTTCGCGCTTAGCCTCTCTACTCAGCAAAGGGTCAATATTTGGTTGGATTCAAGGACGCTACGAATTAGGTCCTCGAGCTCTTGGCAACCGATCACTTATTGCAGCTCCATACCCTAGGGATAACTTAGATAGACTTAATGCAATAAAGCTGAGAGAGAAATTCAGACCCATTGCCCCTGTCTGCTGTGAAGATGATATGGAAGAATATTTCAGCCCAGCATTCCCTTCTCCTTACATGCTTGAATTTAGGAAAGTAATCTCCCCTGCAATTCCAGCTGTTACTCATGCAGACAGCTCAGCCAGACCTCAATCTGTATCACATCATCAAAACCCAATGATGTATGAGCTATTAAAATCCTTTAAAGAACAGACAGGCATAGCCGTACTGTGTAACACCTCACTTAATTTCAACGGCTATGGTTTTATAAATAGCCTTTCAGACCTGAGAGCCTTTGCAGTACAAAATAATCTAGATGGATTTGTTTTCGAGAACGATATTTACCTGAAGATAGAAGCATAGATATGAACAATATGAGAGCGCTCCTAACCATAAATGCCCTGTCATCTCTTTCTCTCTGGATTGATTTCTTTCTTATTTTCTTGGTCCCAATTTATTTATGGAATTCCCAGCCATATGAAATAGCAACTCTCGCTTTTTCATTAGGTTCAGCCTCACTATTTTTAGGACCTATAGCCGGTGTAATTCTTGATCGAATACATATTAAAACCAGTTTACTTACAGGGATTTCGCTACGCTTCGTCACTACATTAGGCTTTTTTCTGGCACCTAGTTTCGAATGGTTTTTAATAATGGCCATACTTAAAGGCCTTTCTAACATTCTATACTTCCCAACAATTTCAATATCAATAAAACAATTGATCCAAGCAGATTCTAGAACGGATTTCTTTAGTTACTCAAGCCTACTAGACCAGATCACTAAAATCTCCACCCCACTTTTAGCTGGGATCCTCACTCTTTGGCTTCCCACGCAATCCATTTTTTTGATTTCAGCCGCACTGCTGCTCATGACCATACCTTTTCTAAAATACATCTGGTCCAGATTAGAACCTGCCCCATCAAGCAACAAACTCACTATTAAAGGTGTTCTTATTGACCTTTCAGATGGAGCTAAAATATTTCGATCTTTGGACTTCCAGTTAAAAATAGGTTTTTTCTACTCGTTATTAACTTCACTTGCTCTAGCTTGCTATGACCCTCACCTTGCATCACTCATAACATCTCTTCAGTTCCCAGCTGTAGTGTTTTCCTTGGTAGTATCTTCGACAGCAGCTGGAGCCGTATTCGCGGCCATCGGGGTTAAGACAAAATTTATAAAACTTAATGAGATTAAGCTTCGAACTCTTGGCTTAGCCCTTTTTAGCGTAGCTATTTTAGCGGCGTGTATTACCCTATATTTCGCCCCTATTATTCATCCTGCTTGCCTAATGTTTTTTTGGTTTGTAAATGGATTCGGTTACGAATTATTGATGATATCGTCCAATGTAATACTCCAAAATCTTTGCCCCGCCGCTAAACTAGGAAGAGTATCAGCATCATTCAGAAGCCTTCAGATGCTCTGCATTGTATTAGGGCCAACTCTAGGCAGCCTGCTTATTTCAGCATTCAGCCGAGCCTCTCCTTTTATCTTAGCATCCGCATTAATGCTATTTGCGACAACAATAGCAATCTACTTTCAATACTTCGCAAAGCGCCTTGACAACACAGAGTCTCAAACAACTTAGTTAAACATTGTGCTTTTAATCTCGGACATACTGGATGCAGCCCTGGACATCCGCGGGCGCATTTACTTGACTCACGAGTTGATATCCCTGAGTCACCAATTATCCTTTGACGACTGTTTCCGAAGCCAATCGACCTGGCTCCAAAAAACACAGCCCTCTCCACAAATCATTTTCTACTGCGCCATAGTTTTTCGACTGTCATCGTGGCCCCCATCATTAAAGGGGGCCTAAATGATCAGGCAGTGACCACTCTCTCGCTTGTCGCACTCATCGCAGGCTGTGCGAGCCAAAAGGCTGAATCACCCAAGCCGACATCCGCGTTCGATAGCAGTCGCAATCCTGAGTGGCTATCTCCGGACCTGTATCCCAATGGTGCTGTTCCAGCCAACGGGACCTCATGGCCCAGATCATCGACGTGACTATCCCCTCAGGGATGAGCCCAAGCATTCGAGATGCCATGCTCTACGTCGTGGACCGGTCGGGGTACACGCTCTGCTCACCGAGCACGCCTCACGTCAACATCCTGTACACCCGTCCTCTTCCAGCGGCCCAGTACAAGCTTGGGCCTATGACCTTGCGCAATACGCTGCAGGTCCTGGCCGGCCCTGCCTGGCAGGTTAAAGTTGATGAGGTGAATCGGCAGGTCTGCTTTGTGCTGCGCCCGGGATACCAGCTACCAGATCCGGTCGCCTCATCTGCGCAGCTCTATGCCGCTAAATCGCCGACCACACTGCCCCCGGCGCCCCCATCTGCTGACAAGGCCAGCTCTGTTGTTGTAACCGCCGTGCCTTCCGCCTCGGCAATCACAGCAGTAACGCCAACGAGTGTGCAGGGATCATCCGCCACCACCCAAACGCTTTCCCCAGTGGTACCTGCCAAGGACGGCCCTACTATCCCTAAAGCGGTGCCCAGCGCGGCTCCGAGCTCGAGTGCTGCACCAGTTACGTCACTTGCCAGTGCCTCTGCAGTGGCTTCGATGAAGGCTGTCCCTACAGTTACCACTGCGCCTCAACACCCCCCCATCCCAAACCCGGCCCCCATGAACCCGGCGCCCGTGTCTGCGAAGCCTCTGCCGGAGATCTGGACGGCCAGTACCGGATCAACTCTTCGCCAGAGCGTTGAGGCCTGGGCACAGAAGGCCAACTGAACGTTGCTGTGGGACCCAGAGGACCTGGACTACCCAATTGCTGCTCCATTGCGCTTTGAAGGCTCGTTCGAAGAAACAATCAAGCAGGTGTTCCCCCTCTACGACAAAGCGCCGCGCTCATTCGTAGTCGATGGCAGCGCTGCACAGCGGCTCATACGTATCGCTGAGAGAAAGAAAAAATGACTCCATTGTTCCGGTTTCGCTGGGCCGCGGTATTTGTGACCTTACCCCTGATCAGCAGCAGCCCTGACCTGCCAGCCCCACGAAGCAATCTCACATCAGTTGCAATAACCGGATAATACGATCATAGCCACAGTTTTAATGAATCGCCGAGAACCAAAGCTGCAGGCTAGGTGTTCTATCCGTTATGATCGAGCCCCTCAAAGGTCCTCCCTAACGTTGCAAGCAGGCGTAAAAAACGAGTCACCTCTTAAGTTAAAGGGAAGTCAATTACAATCATGACATCAAGGAAGCACAAGTTATATTTCAAAGGGATATCCATTGCTATACTGACCACTTTATCAGCGATAGCTATCGGAATAAATCTTGAAGATAGTAAGGATACCAACGGAATGCAGAGTATTCAGTTTCAAAAAATAATTGATCTAAGCCATATTATTAGTCCCACTATCCCGCTCTGGCCTAACGACCCTCAAGTTGAGTTTGACGTAATAGCCTTACAAGAAAAAGACGGTTATTACCTGCGCCGCTTCAGTATTGGCGAGCACAGCGCGACCCACATGAATGCTCCCAATAGTTTTTATCCTAACGCCATTGGAATAGACGCCTATAAACCAGAGTCGTTGGTACGCCCGGCGGTCGTGATTGATATACGAGCCAAGACTAAAGATAACCCGGACTATGTGATTGACCTTCAAGATATAGAGAAATGGGAACAGGCCAATGGCCATATTCCCCAAAACTCTTTGGTTTTATTTTATACAGGATGGCAAGCCCTGTGGAATGATCCCAAGCGTTTTATCAATGAAGACGCGAAAGGCCCACACTTTCCGGGTGTGGGCGCTGCCACGACCAAATTTCTACTCGAAGAGCGCAAGATAGCTGGTGTCGGCATAGATACACATGGTGTGGATCCTGGCCAAGATACAGTTTACGCCACCAACCGCCAAATTTTGGCGGGAAATGGTATCGTCCTAGAGTGCTTAACCAATCTCGATCAGCTACCTGCAAAGGGTTCAACTCTGGTCATTGGTGTTCTTAGACTTAAAGAGGGGTCAGGTTCTCCTGTTTCCGTAATGGCGTTTTTGCCCTGAGGGCATTTCAACCTGAAGCTCAACCCGCTACCGAAGCACTGGCCCGCAATTGCTGGTAGTTGGCTGCATGCTGAAGTACTCGGGTCAGGCTTTGGAAGTTTGCCGGTTTGGTTAAAATATCATTGGCACCGGCGGCCTTAAAGCGCTTTATTTCGCTAGAAAACGCGCTTGCAGTAAACGCAACAATGTAGCAAGTATCGCCCAATGGTAGGTTACGAATTCTGCGGATGGCTTCTAGCCCATCCATAACAGGCATATTTATATCCATGAATATAATGTCTGGAGTCCATGTCATACACTGATTGACTGCCTCCAGACCATCTGACGCAAGCGTAGGTGCATACCCAAGCGCCTGCAGCATTTCCAAGGCAACTTTTTGGTTAATCGGGTGATTTTCCACCAATAAGATATTGAGACAATAATTTCTAGAAAAAGACGAGTCGAAGCTCACCACTAGCTTATGATCATTTTCGGAGGGGATTTCCGAAGCTGAAAAAGGCTCTATGGGGAGAGAGAAGGAAAATGTTGATCCAACCCCAGGTTCACTAGTAAAGGATAAAGTCCCTCCTTGCGCCTCGACTAAATTCTTGCAAATTGAAAGGCCGAGACCGCTACCGGTAAAGCGTTGATTCGTCGATCCTTTGAGTTGGGCGAAGGGCATAAATAGGTTGTCTTGCCGCTCCCTAGGGATACCTATTCCGGTATCGGATATGGAGAAGTCCAGTTGAGATCGAGAGGGAGAACTGCTGGTCTTGACCTGGAGCGAAACTGTTCCACTTTCGGTAAATTTTACTGCATTCCCCATTAAATTGATCAGTATCTGACGAAGGCAGTCGATATCGATTTTTACCAAAGTTGGCACATTCGGTGATACCTGAGCCTCAATAATGATTGGCTTGTCCTGAACATTTTGCCTGATCATTTCAAGGCTGGAGGACACCAACTTTCTTACTTCAAATACACTAGGCCTCAACTCAAGTTTTCCCGCTTCGATTTTTGCCAGATCGAGAATATTATCGATAAGAGACAGCAAGACTCGCCCACTAGTATGAATCGTGTTCACCAGACCACTTTGCTCGACACTTAAAGAAGAAGCGGCTAGTAATTCAGTCGCACCAATAACTCCGTACATAGGCGTGCGAATCTCATGACTCATAGTGGCTAAAAATCTAGTTTTTGAGCGATCAGCATCCTCGGCGGCATTTTTTGCCTGGCTCAAAACCTGTTCATTTACTTGCAGTTGCTGGAGATGAGTCCGCATACGGAATAAGTCAATCACAAACAAAAGACTAAAGGCGAGAAATACCAAAATGGCAAGTATGATATGGTGCAAGGAATCCTGTTTAAGTTGCTGGTAGTAGTTGGACAACAATATCTCTGCGCCAGCTACATAAATCGTGCCGTCTTGAGACTTCATTGGGATGAAAACCGCACGAAAATCCCCCCAATGATCCGTGTAATCAATCCAAGTCGGCTCCGTACGATCAAAACTATCTAGCAGAGCCTGACTAGCATCAGGATAGGGATCAAAAAAGCGTACAAAATTCTGCTCTTGAATTTCCTTTTCTAATGCGCTTGAGCTGACCAGATAGGCTTTCCCTGACCGTTTTATTACACTGTAGACAAAGGTAGTACCCATTGACTCGTTGAACTGAGAAAGTCGCTGAATAGTGTTCCAGTCTTCAGCCTCCGATTTGGACTGTTTGTCTACCAAGTTATCATGGTAACGGTCGCCGAGGATGGCCGCCCCTCCCAAAGCAGCATGCTGCAGCTTATCATTAAGATTAGCCGTGAGAATTCCTTTAGTCTCGGCATAGAGGTAGTAAATATAGCCACTAACACCTACGATATAAACCAAGAGAAAAGCCCATGTCTTCCGTCTGATTTTGAACATTCATGACAGCCTCCATACCGTCATCTTGATCATAGTTTGCTTTTGAATATTTTCAAGCCTCGATGAGTTATAATTCACCTGACCGAGTATATGGTTCCTCTATAGACAGTAGATGATCATGCAGTTGACCACTCTCTCGCTTGTCGCGCTCATCGTAGGCTGTGCGAGCCAAAAGGCTGAATCACCAAAGCCAACATTTGCATTCGAAGGAAAACGAAATATTTAAAATTAAAAATTGTTCATCGAGCCTTTGAGTTAAACAGTGGAAAACCGGCTATCAAGCTGAATAATGTGGAAACTAAAGCACCAAGCACGCCTCCAGAAAAAACTTCCCTCAACTCAGGAGCAATTCCCTTGGGTGAACTTAGCAGCATAGAAGAAACAAATCCAAACATATATAAAGTAATAGCACCCAGCAGTGATCCGCATAAAACCACGCTGACAATGCTTAACACTTTTCTGCTTTTCAGAAAAACCACAAGCGGAATCCCAAATAGCAGGCTTGGTAAGTAGCTAAACAATAGTGAAAATCCCAGAAGAAAAGCCGCCTGCCTTAGATCGGACAAATGAAATGCGATCAAGAACAATACTGAGGGCAGCAAAGGTGCGAGAGCAAAACCTAACCAAACCCGTCGATTAAACATAACTCCCTCACTTAGCGTCTCTAGGTCTCGCCAAGAATACTAGACCTCTCCTTACTCGACGTCTAATTCATCCCTACCTGCTTTCAGGCAACTCTGATCCATCTTAGAATACTCGTACAGAAAATCCTTTATCAACCTTCAACTTGAAAAGTATTCGATGGGAACATTCGCAGGCGGCAAAAACTCCTTTCTCCATGGCGATAGCCCTTTATTTAAATACTACTTCTTTATTTCCGATCTGATACTCCGGCACCTGAGCCGAAAAAGTGCAATTCATAATAGTGCTCAATCTTACCCCTTGCATGTCCGCCGCCCACTCAGATGTAAAGTTAGGCTAACCTGAATCATCACCAGTGCATTGATAATCTATAAATTCAAAATCTGCCGCCCCATCAGCATAAGCCAAGCCCAATTGGACCATGCCAAAGCATATTCCAGCACCCAAAAACTTTCGAGAAAGCATTATTCCTTTCTGCTCCATAAATTTCTACACCCTACGCTTTGGGACTAAAACTAAATCGACCCTCCTTGATTGAACACTTATCTACACATGCTTGTGACCCACCTCAGAACCCTTCCTTCCAAAAAGTTCTGTCTAGTTCATAGGGATCCACACTAAAACCTTGGGGGAACTCCTTAAACCCTGGTGCCAGTGAAATATCTAACGCGGCTTCATTGGCCAACTCAGCAGTACTATAAATACCAATTATCTTAACATCCTCTCTATCTCCATATTCGGAAATATGCTGCAGTATGTACACAATCATAACTCACCCACCATTAATCGCAGTCAAACTGCCGCCTTCCCTTGAGCCAACCCACGCGCCACCTACTAATTTAAAGTCAATACCTTCCCCTTCATCCAAGGTTAATTTTATGCTCATACTATTTATAAAAAGATTTCTTGAGTAACTATACGTCCACGATCCGACCATACTGTTGTAATAGCGCTTAAAGCTCAGTCCCCGTCCACCCTCATAGTCAGAATCAACAAAGTACTCATTGCCATTTAAGGGATTAATAGGGTCTATAACGAAGACATTCTCAACTCCGCAAATAGAGCTTTCTCCACCGGTCTTTGTCAGATCGTCAGGGACAACTCCCGCGTATTGATCAATCGTTCTTGAATAAAACGTGCCATACCAAGGTGTATAGTATCCAAAGGAATATGCGCCAACTGTGCTGTATGGATTTACACCAAGTACACACTGCTGACCGGAGCCAAACAATATCACGAACTGTTTTTGATAACCTAGACAGTCGCTGTATGCTTCAGCATTAGTGGTCGCCCAAGTAGGCAAGTGAGCCAAACCGGAAAGTAGGAATACGAGTGCAAAACAAATCTTCCTCCCCACTTACAATCTCCCTATAACGAAAAGTCATAATCCATATTATCCCAACAAACATTTATAGCTGTTCTTGGCGTGCTCGCAAATTTTTCATGACTGGATGAACACAAATAAAAACGCTCAGCAGCCCAGTATTCATTTCCGGCTGCGCGGTTTCTGACTGCCTGTCATCGTGGCCCCCATCATTAAAGGGGGCCTAAATGATCAGGCAGTTGACCACTCTCTCGCTTGTCGCACTCATCGCAGGCTGTGCGAGCCAAAAGGCTGAATCACCCAAGCCAACATCCGCGTTCGATAGCAGTCGCAATCCTGAGTGGCTGTCTCCGGATCTGTATCCCAATGGTGCTGTTCCTGCGAAAGAACCCGTTGTTCGGTACGGCCGCTACACCCTGGTCAGCACCGAACCTGGTTCCAGCCAACGGGACCTCATGGCCCAGATCATCGACGTGACTATCCCCTCAGGGATGAGCCCAAGCATTCGAGATGCCATGCTCTACGTCGTGGACCGGTCGGGGTACACGCTCTGCTCACCGAGCACGCCTCACGTCAACATCCTGTACACCCGTCCTCTTCCAGCGGCCCAGTACAAGCTTGGGCCTATGACCTTGCGCAATACGCTGCAGGTCCTGGCCGGCCCTGCCTGGCAGGTTAAAGTTGATGAGGTGAATCGGCAGGTCTGCTTTGTGCTGCGCCCGGGATACCAGCTACCAGATCCGGTCGCCTCATCTGCGCAGCTCTATGCCGCTAAATCGCCGACCACACTGCCCCCGGCGCCCCCATCTGCTGACAAGGCCAGCTCTGTTGTTGTAACCGCCGTGCCTTCCGCCTCGGCAATCACAGCAGTAACGCCAACGAGTGTGCAGGGATCATCCGCCACCACCCAAACGCTTTCCCCAGTGGTACCCGCCAAGGACGGCCCTTCTATCCATAAAGCGGTGCCCAACGTGGCTCCGAACTCCAGTGCTGTACCAGTTACGTCACTCGCCAGTTCATCTGCAGTGGCTTCGATGAAGGCCGTACCTGCAGTTACCACTGCGCCTCAACAGTCCCCCATCTCAAACCCGGCGCCCGTGCCTGCAAAGCCTCTGTCGGAGATCTGGACGGCCAGTACCGGATCAACTCTTCGCCAGAGCGTTGAAGCCTGGGCACAGAAGGCCAACTGGACGTTGCTGTGGGAGCAGGAGGACCTGGACTACCCAATTGCTGCTCCATTGCACTTTGAAGGCTCGTTCGAAGAAGCAATCAAGCAGGTGTTCCCTCTCTACGACAAAGCGCCGCGCTCATTCGTAGTCGATGGCAGCGCTGCACAGCGGCTCATACATATCGCTGAGAGAAAGAAAAAATGACTCCATTGTTCCGGTTTCGCTGGGCCGCGGTCCTTGTGACCTTACCCCTGATCAGCAGCTGCGCCGTGCAGCGCGTGAACGACTCCGCGAGTCGCGCAGAGAACGAGGCGTCAACCGCTCGCCAGTACAACGGCTACCTCCAAAACCAACAGCCCGAGCCCGCTCGAGATACCGTCATTTTCAGTGAAAAACCCTGGGTGTCGACCCAACCACTGGTGACCAAGCGTGGTCTCCCTCTGAATCTCGACAGGGACATTGCCTATCGACCGGCATCGACGGTTTCTCTCTCTGAAGTCGCTCAGTTCATCACGCGAGAAACCGGTCTGCCGGTGGTTGTCGCACCCGATGCGCTAAACCCATCCATCTTGTCCTCCCGCCCCGGCAACAGCAGCGCCGCTGCGGCTCCTCCTGCCGTCAACATGAGCAATCCGGATAACTTGGCTGCGCTGATGCCAACCGGGCTGGCAGGCAGCCTTCCTAGCGGCGCAAGAAGCTTGGAGAGCGAATTGCTGTCGGGTACACCTGGCCTGATCAGTGGAATCAAGTTCTCCGGCCCAGTCTCAGCACTGTTGAACCAGGTCACGTCTCGCTTGGGCCTTTCCTGGCACTACGATCCCCAGCTGCAGGGTGCTCGAATCACCTACTTCGACACCAGGACCTTCGACGTCTGGGCCTTTGGTGACGACCAGGTCATCGAAAGTGTCGTCAAGTCCGGGTTGATCACCTCGACAGGGAGTGGGTCTAACGGATCCAGTGGCACTTCGTCTGGCACTGGAGCATCGGGAGACTCCGGCAGTAACCAAAGCACAACGGTTCAGATCAAAACATCGCTGCTCAGCGACATCGAGAATAACGTCAAAGCCATGCTCAGCACCCAGCCTGCTGGGCGGATTTTCCTCTCGCGCTCGACTGGTACGCTGACCGTAAGTGACCGTCCTGAGGTCCTCAACCGCATCGCAAGCTACCTGCAGAGTACAAACCGAAACATCACCAGGCAGGTGCTGTTCAACGTCAAGATCTTCGAAGTCAACTTCACCGATCGCGACCAGACCGCTGTCAACTGGAAAGCCGTCTACAAGTCGGTCTCAGGAAAGTGGGGGCTCTCTCTCGCCAATAAGGTCGCCGGTATCAGTACCGATGCCATCTCCGGCTCTGTCAGTATCCTCGACACGTCCAGTTCGCCCTGGGCCGGTTCCAGCGCCGTAATCCAAGCCCTTTCAGAACAGGGTCGAATCTCGGACGTTCGCTCGCCTTCCATCACCACCCTGAATCTACAGCCGGCGCCTATCCAAATTGGCAACGTAAAAAGTTACGTGGCCTCCAGCTCTACCACCACCACGGCATCGGTCGGATCCAGCACCTCTCTCACGCCTGCAACAATCACCAGTGGCTTCAACATGATGCTGCTGCCGAAGATCATCGACCGAGACAACATGTTGCTGATGATCAGCATCAGCATGAGCAGCAAGCCAACGTTCACGACGTTCACCAGCAATGGTTCCAGTGTCCAAACTGCTGACTTCGACACCAAGAACGCAGCGCCCAAGGTCCTACTGCGCTCAGGTCAGACGCTGGTTCTCACTGGCTTCGAAGAGAACACCGAGAACGCGAACAAAACAGGCGTTGGTGATGCCAGCTTCTTCGGTCTGGGTGGCAGCCGTACACGCAGTAGCGATCATTCGGCTGTCGTTGTCCTGGTAACACCTGTGGTGCTGCCTGACGACTTAGGCGCCAGTACCCAAAGCCAGCCTTCACCGGTTCCTGTCACAGCTCAGGCTATCAATACCGTCCCCTCAACCTTCTGCAGGCCTCCTATGCGTGCCTGCCATACGTTGTAAGGGCCTGATCATGAGTTCAGAAGCCCCTGCGCCGAAGACAATCCGATCTCGAGTACAGCTGCTGTCACACGGCGGCTACACATTCGTGACCGGGCTCCGTTGGCAGCCGCTAGATAGTGTCACCGGCTACATGAAGGAAGCCCGGCAATTCGGCAAGGAAAACCAGCTCGACATTGTCACCATTAGACGATCTACGCGGACTATCCAAGCGGGTTTCGTCTCCCGAAACGATGGTGTGACGAAAGGAATGTACTCGCTGGCCTCAACCTTGGCAGGCCAGTTGGGCGAGTCATGGGTAGCAGCCTGGCGTGTGTCAGATGAGGATGATCGCTTCGCTGTCGTCGCGGTGCATGACGGAGGCGTCATCCCGGGTTGCGACGTCATGGGTACTGAGGCGGAAGTTCGCAAGCGAGTCTCTCAGCAACGCAGTCGTGGCATTGAGTTCAAAGCCTGGTATCTGCCAACAGAGTTCGGCATGGGTGGTACTCCTCTAGACGTCGAGGAGTTACTACACCCCTCAAAGCTCAAGCGCGAGTATCGCCTCAGGCCACTGGTGTTCGGCCTCTCCAAAGCAGAGATAGTGCAACTGAGCATTATCGGCCTACTGATCGGCGGGGCCTTCATCGGCTGGTTGCAGTGGAATGCTCACAAGCAAAGGATCGCTCAAGAAGCACTGATCGAAGCAGAGAAGCGTCGTCTGGCAGATCTGGAGAAACTCCAAGCCGAAACTGGGACGCAACAGCCAGCTCAGGCCCTCGATCACCCTTGGGCAACACTGCCGTCCGTCACAACGTTCATCCAGGGTTGCAGCGAAGTGCTGTACCAACTGCCGTTGAACATCTCCGGCTGGTCCTTCGCTGATGCCCAGTGCGATGGGAATCAAGTCCTAGCATCTTACAAACGGACGGGTAACAGCACCGCTGCAGAACTCATCAATGCGAGCAAAGGATATTTCTCTGATCGCCCCGCGTTCTTTGATGAAGGTAACTCAGCCACCCTTCAGTTCAGCCTTTCACTGCCGGCTGCAGGCGATGAGCCTCTGATCGACGCCATAGACGCGCTTGCAGACCTCTCAACCTGGCTGCATCGCTTCTCACAAGAACCCAAGCTGAAAGAAGTGCCTGTCGTCGTGCCTCAACAACCGGCGCTTCCAGGGCAGCCTGCTCCCCCTCCTCCACCACCTCCGCAGTGGAAGCAATTTCAGCTTGATGTTGTGAGCGGCGTTCTTCCATACGACGCACTCGGAGATGCGCCCAGCCAGGGCCTTCGGCTGCGCGAAATCAAGACCGAATACAAAGCTGGCCACCTCATGTGGTCTGTCAAAGGAGATCTCTATGCGAAATGACTCATGGCTACTTGGCTTGCTTGCCCTGGCCAGCTCTTACGCGACCGCATCTCCACCCGATCTCTCTGGGATCAACGTGGGTGAACTCGGCAAGGTACAAAGCGAAACGATTCTGTACAGAGCCCAGGCCGAGCGTGCCAAAGCTGAAAGAGATATCGGCGCAGCTGTGACCGCCTCGTCTACTGCAGTAGGTGGACTTGAAGGGCTGACATCGCAGCCAACGCCAATACTTCGCGAGCCCGGCGAGCCAGCTCTACCAGTCGTTCGGACCATTTCCGGATCGTCCAAGAAGCTGCAGGCAACGTTGCTATTTGCTGGAGGCATTGAGCTCGATACTACGGCCGGCAGGGAGATTCCTGGTGGGTACCGGGTGGTCCAAGTCTCCCTGGATGGAGTAACCGTAGAGCGCAAAGGAAAGCGCTACCAGTTGGGCTTCTCAAACCAAGCTCCAACAGGTGTGTCCGCGGTCCCGACAGCACTACCTGGCCAGGCCATACCTCAGTGGGAGCAGCGTCCATGACGATCTTAGAAAGCCCACCACTGGCGAGTTCGATATCGACCTCCTCCGAGTTCTCTGGCCTTGTGCTAACCGCGCAGGGAGAACGCTTCGAGCTCAAACCCGACCATCGACAGATCTGCGCCCTGACCGAAGACGGCACACTGCATATTTCAGCGCAGCACCAGGCCGACCCGCATGTCATGGCCTTCATGGATAAGCTCGAGCATGAGCAGTTCGAGTACGTGATCAAGCCCTGCTCGATGACCGATATCAAGTCGATCTATCAAGCATCAAGCCAGACCATCGGTTCAGATCAAGTCGATACTGTCCGCCAAGCGCATGCACTAAGGATCTTGGCGGACGCACACAAGCGTGGAGCAAGCGACATCCACATCGTGGTCGGATATGAGATCACCAAGATCTTTTATCGTATCCACGGCTTGCTGTGGGAGGCAGCCCAGGAAAAAAGCGGCGTGGGGCTGGAGCTGTGTTCTGCGCTGTACAACAGCATGTGCGACGTCACCAAAGATCACTTTCAGCCGACCATCCCACAAGATGCTCGTGTTGCCCGCAGCTTTGTAGAAACCCTCGGTTTATTTGGTGCTCGCCTTTCGACCCGGCCGTTAGTCGATGGACCGCTGATGGTGATGCGTCTGCTCTACGACGATGAGTCGAAGGCATCGCTTGAGGATCTCGGTTTTCTTCCTGAACAGATTGCTCAATATGCACGCCTGCGCAGCCTCCCCTACGGCGTCAATCTGATCACCGGCCCTACCGGATCCGGTAAATCGAAGTCGCTGCAGATCAACCTGAATCTCCTCTCCGAAGAAACCGAGGGCACGCGCCACATCCTCACGATCGAAGATCCTCCCGAGTACCCACTCAAAGCCAACCAGTCCCCGCTGGGACCTAGTGAAAGCTGGCAAGCAGGGATCAAAAACTCGGTACGGCTTGATCCAGACGTGCTCATGTACGGTGAGATTCGTGATCTCGAGTCCGCACAAGCCGCTTACAGTGGCGGAATGACTGGCCACCTGGTCTGGAGCACGCTGCATACCAACAACGCCGTTGCGTCACTCCAGCGCCTTATCGACATGGGTGTACCAGATTACCTGGTGACCGATCCAGCGCTGACAACGGGGCTCATCAATCAGTCGCTTCTCCCTATGCTGTGCCAGTCCTGCTGCGTGCCCCTGCGAAATCATCTCGATAGCGTAAGCCAAGGCCTACTTGAACGACTGGAGCAACTCCAGATCATCGACCAGGTGAACCTGGTCGGCCCAGGGTGTCCTGATTGCAAAAATCTAGGGGTGGCAGGCCGCACCGTAGTGGCCGAGATCCTTATGACAGACCTGCTTTTCATGAAGATTTTCTCCGAGAAGGGAGCGAGTGCTGCTCGCCGGCACTGGGTCAAGGAGATGGGCGGCATCACCAAGATCGATCACGCCATTAGAAAGATCAAAGCCGGCACAGTGGATCCGCGACATGCTGAAACACTGATTGGCCCACTGGACTTTGACCGGCAGTTGGTGGAGCTCAGCCATGCTTGATCAACTTCAGGATCTAAGCGCTGGTCTCAAAGAGGCCACACGCGACTGGGTGGCCAGGTTCTACGCTGCCCAGTTTGGAAAAAAGGAGCGTATTCAGTTCTACGAGAGCCTGATGGGCGTACTCGAGGACGGTATTTCGATCGAGGTAGCACTTGAAACAGTGCAAAAGGCCTTCAGCAATGACGGTAAAGAACTGCATCCAGTTTCAATCGTTTGCTCCGAGATCGCGATGTCCGTTCGTGGAGGGAAGTCCCTGGCCCAATCCTGCCGGCGCCGACTGCCTTACGAGGAAGTCTCGCTCATTGAGACCGGTGAGGAGACCGGCAAGCTGGTTCAGGCATTCCGGGACTGTGTGCGGATCATCGAGATACGTCAGCGAATTGCCCGACTCATACAGTCGGTGGTTGCTATGCCTTCTTTGACCTGGAGTCTGATGTGGGCACTGCTTTACGTGATTGCACTATGGATGGTGCCGTCGATGACGAAACGCTCAGACCCAGATGCCTGGACCGGAGTACCAGCGCTTCTCTACCACCTTTCAAATCTGGTGAGCCATTACGGCTTCTTCATCCTGGGTTCGGTGGTGATCGTCATTCTCACCGCGACCCTGACACTGCCTGTCTTTTGCGGCCTTGCGCTTAAGCCAACCAGTCCTACTTGGAAGATTCAGTTGAGCAGGATCTTGCAGAAAGCGCGGCTGAAACTGGAGTCAGCACCGCCATGGAGCATCTACAAAGTCCTTCATGGGTCGATCTTTCTGATGAACATGTCAGTGATGCTGCGCAGCGGCATCAACCAGCTGGACGCTCTGACCATCCTCAAGCGGGGGGCTCCCCCATGGCTACGAGAGCGCTTAGACGCCATTCACTACGGTGTTCGCTCCGGCAAGAACTTCGGTCAAGCGCTGAAACTTGCTGGTCATAAATTTCCTGACGCTATGGCCATTCATTACCTGGAAGTGCTGGCCGTGCGCAAAGGCTTTGCCGAATCCATGGAGCATTTCGCATCCCGCTGGCTTGAGCAGACCCTTCGAAAGGTTGAGGCAACCTCCAAGTTCCTTATCGCATTTTCATCGGTGTGCATGGGCGTTTTGATGATCCTGGTCGTAGTCGGAATCTTCCAGATGGCCCGTGGCGTAATGGACTCAGCAAATTTCTAAGCAGTCAAAAAGGTAAATGACATGGCTATTCGTTCCCCGAAAAAACAAGGCGGTTTTCTTTCGATTGACGGCGTTTTCTGGCTCATGCTGATCGCCGTTGCACTCGGCTTCATTCTCGTAATCGCCTGGGCAATGCTCGGCAACTCAGACACAGCGATCGAGCAGAGCAACATCAGCACCATGGTCGCGAACACTAAAAAACTCAAAGGCTCAGCCGGCTACGGGACGTCCGGAGCCAATATGGTTCCATCCCTCATCAACCTCGAGGGCACCGGTACCATGGGCAAGAATGGCAATACCCTGGTCAACCAGTGGAACGGATCTGTGACCGTCGTGAGCAATGGCATGACCTTCACCATCACCGAATCCAACCTGCCGAAGAGCGCTTGCATCGTGCTTGCCACAAAGGTCGCAAAAGACCAGAAGACCACGACGGCAATCAACGGAGGCTCTGCCACTACCGGTGAGATCCTCGGGATGACAGCTTCAACGAGCTGCTCGAGCGACACCAATACCATTGCCTGGACCTTCTTCTAATCAAGGTGAAGGACCACCGTATGAGCACGATCTCTGAAGCCACCTTCGTCGACCTCTATCTCGGAGACGGCTTCGCTGACGTGAAGGGACTTCCTGACCACCCTCCTCGGGCACCTGCTCCAGGAGAGTGGCTAGAGGAGATCCAGGTGCTACGTGAACGCTGCCATAAACACTACACCGCAACCCAGGAACCAGAATTTTCGCTGATTCATGAGGGTGTTGTTTTCCGCGTTACCCAGCTATCGGACCTCAACAACAAGTCCCTCTTTGTGTTGAGTAAATCAGCCGTAAAAATTCTTCCACTGGATGATCTGGGGCTGTCCGATGAGCTCCACGACACGCTCCTAAGCCAAGCGCTTAGGGGGCTCATTTTCATCTGCGGAGAGATGGGATCGGGCAAGACCTCAAGTGCCGCTTCTCTGGTCAAAGCACGTCTCGAAAAATGGGGAGGTATGGCTCTCACGATCGAGGATCCTCCAGAGCCTCTGTTGCACGGCGTGCATGGAGAAGGCAGGTGTGTGCAGGTTCCGGTTTCGCGCCGCCAGGGTGGTTATGAGGAGGCACTCATCCGGGCTCTTCGCACCAGGGCCGAGATGATCCTTGTCGGTGAGGTTCGAGACACCCCTACAGCTGCACAGGTTGTGCAGGCATCGATCAACGGGCACTTCATCATCTGCACAGGGCATTCAGGCTCTGTGATTCAAGGGATAGAGCGTCTCGCCGTGCTGGCCCAACCAGTGCTGCCGAACGCACTCCAGATACTTGCTCAAGGGCTCATCGCCGTCATTCATCAAACGCTGCTGAAAGACGGCAGTGGATTCAAACGTCTCAAGCTGCAGTGTCTCTCCTTGGCCTCCAGCGAAAGTAACGGGATTAGAGAAAAGATCCGATCAGACAAGATGCAGATGCTCGAGCAAGACATAGCGAGCCAGGCTGCGAGGAGCCTCTGGAATGACCAGTAGTAAACGCAAACAAGCAGGGATGTTGACCATTGATGCAGTGATGGCGCTGGTGGTGCTAGCGCTGATGACGACACTTGCGACAGGTTTGATCATCAGGCAGCAGGATTCGCAAGATTATGAAATTGCTGCAAATAAGCAGAAGACCATCGCCGAAGCCCTCAGCAAATACGTCAAAGACAACTACAGCACCGTCCTGGCCAACGCGACGGCGACAGCTCCGGTGCAAATCACCGTCCCGATGCTCATCAATACAAAATACTTGCCTGCGGGGTTCACTGATTCGAATAGCTTCGGCCAGACCATTGTCGGGCTGGCTCGCAAGCCAAACCCCAACCAGCTGGAAGTCATCGCACTATCAATCGGTGGCCAGGCAATTCCAGAGCTCGGGATCCGGAGCATAGCTGAGCATCTGGGCGGCCCTGGCGGTTTTATCTCCTCGATCTCTCCGAATGTCATCCAAGGGGTTAGGGGTGGCTGGCAGCTCGCACTGAGCAACTACGCCATCAACCCTGGTCCAGGCCATACAGCCAGCGCGCTATTTTTAATGGACGGTGACCTGGCCAACGATTACTTGTACCGAAACGCAGTACCCAACCGGCCTGAGCTCAACAGGATGAATACCCACATCGACATGGGCGGCAACGACATCAACAACACGAGCACTCTCAATGCTACAACGGCCAACGTGTCCGGAGAAACCTACACAGGCGGTTGGTTCAGGACCCGCGGGGATACCGGCTGGTACAGCGAAAAATGGGGAGGTGGTATCTACCAATCTGACGCTGACTATGTGCGCATTTTCAACGACAAGGGACTCGCCACTGGAGGTGAAGTAGCCGCTGGCAAGGTCACCTCCTTGAGCACGATTACAGCGAGCGGCCGGCTCGCAACGAACGAATACCTGTCGATCGGGGGACTTGCTAATGAGGGTGATGCCTGCAGCGACAACAAGCTCATAGCTAAGAACTCAGCTGGCCTCACACTATCTTGCCAATCCGGTATATGGAAAGCAGGCAGCACACCGCCTATGTATAGATGCCCGTATGACGGTTCGATAGACTTCGGAGGAGGTGCTTGGAGCTCTATCGGGTGCGTGGGTCAGTATTCAAGCTATAGCTACTGCCTCAACATCGTTTACGACAGACCGCAAACCGTCCGTAACTGCGTACTGGTTCAATAACTGAGACCAAACCTTGCCACTCAGGGGTGCGGAAAAAGATTGGAGGGATTGGGTCATGGCGAATTGTACATAAGGGACCATGATAAAACGCAACGGCGGCTCAGTGCCCCCTGACGGGCTCCTGCAGCCGCTCACCTGCACATTCGATTGCGGTGACCTGACGAACGGTCACAAAAATGAATCCAAAAAGTATCGATTGAGACAAATTAGATCCACTACAATACTACTCCGTGAGCAATAGAAACCAAGGACGAGTGATGCTTAACCCTGCTAAGTATCTGATCAGAGTGGACGGTTGACCGCATGCTCGAATCGGTCGTTATAGACGCTGGTAACAATTCAACAGTGTTTTTCGCGGATTTTCACTCCGTTAGAAGACATTTTCGACTTTTTTGCCGTGTGCAAAACAGAAGACCACGCATCGGTATGCTGGAGGACGCATGCAAAGCCCGCTTGACCATCAGGAAGAAGTACTGATTAGAAAGAAAGGTGCGTTCTATGAAGTGCACTGGAACTATCAGAATGCGCCAGACGCACTTACTCTGCGTCTGCAATGTGAGCGGCTTGACGGCTTTATGGACGGTTTCATTGACGGGGCTTTGGCTGCTTTAGAAATCCCGACGCAAAGCATTCACCGATTTGGATGCGTTACCGGAACAGCCAAAAACCTTGAAGAGAGCATAGCGATTAAACTAGCAACCATCCTGTCAGATATGTTTCGTGTCTTGCTAAAAATCTGGTCCAAAAATCAATCCGCGGAAAAAAAATCGGGCACCTTCGCTGGAATCCGAAGCGCTCCCAAGGCACTCATCTTACCCAGCAATTCGGGACATAGAGCTACAGTCAATCACGGGTGAGCGATATCCAAGTCCGAACAGACGCTCACCAGTCGATCCTCCACTCCTCTCAGTAATACACCTATGGCATCTGATTATTGATCCGGAGCTCTGCAGCCAAGATTGCGCCCTCTGGTGCAACGTGATAGGTCTTCCGCGGCCCTTGACGCTCCTGCTACTTCGCCGGAGCCATCTATATCTAAAGCCTGCACTTTCGCTGAGATAGGGACACCGTCGGTTGGTCTGTCCCACTCGAAATTAAGAAAAATCCTATGCCCACGTTAATCATGAGCAATAAGAGTATCCATGCAGTGGGGTATGTCGTGCCCTCAATCTGAGCGAAGAAAAATTCACAAATCTGCTGGGTTTCAGTCTTCAAAAAACAATCAAGCCTGGGTCGAACACGCTTCTGGGATTGCTAACTAACTGAGGATCAAATTGTGTGGTTCTACTGGGCGGTTTTCACTGTGCTTCTGCTGGTCACCAGTCTGTCTGTACAGTACAAAAATGACTCAACAGCGCTTTCAGATCAGGCGGACTTGGACTCTTTGAGCCGGAATATGCTCGTTTATCGGTCCGCTGCAGCCGAGTATGCCAAAAATAACCCCGGATACTCCGGCGTCCCTCAAGATGGGGTGCTGAACCTGCCATCATGGTTTGTGAAGCTTTCAGGTGTCAGTGCCTATCTGGCCATGGGCCAGAGTTACACGTTCATTGCAGTTTCTGCACCAGTTGGGCTTCCTGCAGCACTTTTTGAACGCACCCAGTCGACAGCCGTAGGGGTGAACCGTGCCGGCCTCCTGATTTCACCATCGTCCGGACAAACCTCGATTACCATTCCCTCAGCAGTTCCCGAGGGAGCAGTAGTGGCGGTCAATTGACTACAATCGTGTGAAACAGGTGGCCCCTGGCTTGCATATGCGTAAGTCCGACAACATAATGACATCAATGTTGGTTTAACCCCGCTGGCTACTGACGGTCATCAGTAGCGCCCAGGTGTTGCGGCTCGCTTCAACACCAAACCTAAGCACGTTTAGCTCCGGGAAGGACGTGTGGATCCTGTAACTCTCCCTGTGTCTCCCTGCTCTCCTAGTCGCGCAGCCGTCTAACTCGTGATCGAGTTCACAGGCACATAGAGTTTGAAAGGGTTCGGTGCATATCTAATCGAAGGGCCACTTTGGTAAAGTGGCCCATCCTTTTTTCCCCTATTTGGGTAGCCTCATTGCCTTGCTTCAGGGTGATGAGGCTACCCAATTGGGTGTAGTTCTTCACTGCCGGTGGCCCGCCGGCGAAAAGCTGGGCTCCTTTTGTGCGCGGATGCGTGCCCCACGTTTGCTGGCCAAAGCCACGAAAATGGTCAGGTGGAGAGAATCGAGGCGATCAATGCCCAGGGATCGACGATTCCAACACAGGTGGCTCCTTCAACCTTTTTTCTAGACACGGCTGGACCTGCCTCCAACGGCGGCTCCAGCCGGCCTTCCCCTTCTCCCCATCAGCCCTCCATATCTCCCCGCGCTTGACACAACCTGCTCCCACTCCGATTATTAGGCCGTGATCTGCTGACGTCGTCAGCAACATGCCCAAAGGTCGTTCAGCTTCTGGTAGTACGATCAATCGACCGCAGTCGATAGAAGCCCCTTCCGCAAATCCTGCAGGGAACCACGTCCCTGCCGGGCGTAGTGTTTCTCTGCCTTTTCTTACAGCCCATTCAAAACACACCCAGCGGGGAATTCACTTCCCATCAGGGTCAGTGTTTCTCCGCATTTCAACCGCAGGAGAAGCACTATGAATGATATGCCTTCACCGTCGTCTTACTTCCGTATTGGCTATGCGCTCGGCACTCTCACCAGAGTGTTCCTTAGTGCGCTGAAACGTCCCTCACAAACTGAAGTTGTCCACTCCATACCCACAGCTACCGTCGTGGCAGCTGCAGTTGATACTCGCAATGACTGGGAGGAGCTCAGTCGTGTGCCTACGCTCGCTCGCCGCGGCGTGGACCTAAATCAGTGGTTTGATAGCAATACCAAGCCTGCTGCTCCGGCGAAACGTCGTCCACGTAAACCGGCGAATCCTAAAAAGCCGCTCCTTGGCTCCCTGGATGAACTCATAGCCCCAGTAGCACCGCTGTAAATCCACTCCCCCTCATGCCAGGCACCTCACCTGGCAGGGTGAAGGCCTGGCGATCTAAGGAAAGCTATGGTCAACAAAAAAAGAGCTGTGATTGCAGATGACCTTCGCAAGATCGGCACCACCTCCGTCGCCGCTGGCATCGTAGGTGTCTTCCTCAGTGATCATCGCCTGCTAACGGCTTTCGCGCTTGTTGTAGGTGTTGTAATCTGGATCACAGGCATTTGCCTCACTCCGGAGGACTGACATGAGCCAGACAACTTTTGGCCTCATCATGTTGACTGGCCTGCTGCTTGTTTGCGTAAGCATGGCTGTGTGGGCCGACTGGCCGAACGTAAAACGTAAGTGCCAAAAATTACTTCGTGCCCATTAATTCTCAGACCAAGCCCTCCCCCCGGAGGGCTTTTTCTTTCTGGGGGCTTGACAAGCGAATAGTCCGTTTCCATTCTTGTAGGCGTGTGCTGCTGACGTCGTCAGTAACCCAAGCCCGAGCAGTCATGATCTGAAAGACTGCCCACTTTCACAGGTGTTGATTAACCCAAGATCGCCAAGCTTCCGGAAGCGCGATCAATCAGTCAGCAATGATTGATGGAAGCAGCCAAACTAAGCTACATCAGCAAACCCATCATCCCGAGCTTTAACCCTCGCGGGGAATACTTTCCCCCATGGGCGAAGTGTTTCTCCGCTTTCAACCGAAATTGGAGATTCACCATGAGCAATGACACTAAATACTTTGACCTGCACACCACAGGCATCGGCTACCTGAACCGTATCCGCGAAGTAACGCCACGCAAAGGCAACCCCTTCATCGCTACAACCATCGCCGCTCTTCATGGAGCCAGCGATGCTGTCGAGTATTCTTACATCGACTGCAATGTCGTTGGTACCGAAGCAACCAAACTCGTCCGCCGCTGCATAGAAGCGGTCGAGGCTGGTAAGAAAGTCCTTGTGTCTTTCCGCATCGGTGATATCTGGGCAGACTCGTTCACTTACGATAAAGGTGAAAAAAAGGGTCAGTCTGGTGCAAGCCTCAAAGGCCGGTTGCTCTTTTTGGGTTGGATCAAAGTCGACGGTGAAACCGTTTACGAAGCCAAACCCAAAGACGATAGTGAAACCGTCCACGAAGCCGAACCTAAAGACGCTGCTGATTCCGATGTCTCTGGAGATGCTCAACAAAACGCCGCATAACTTTCGGCAACTTCAAATCAAGGCGCCGCCTCAGGCGCCTTTGTTCTTACAAAAGGAATTGTCCATGAACACAATGCTCAAGTTAAACCTCATCGCATTCGCCGCCAGCGTAGTTCTCGGAGACCTGGTGCTGATGAGCTTCTCCATGATTGGCCTTGCAGGTCATTACTTTCACAATAAAAACGAGGCACAAGAGCATTCGTTTATCGCCTAACTCCTCGCTTCTATTTTCCATCATCGAAGCATTCTTTCTTAACCAAGTAATAACCCATGCATATCGAAGAGAACGAGGTAGATGGCTTTGAGCTGTCTTACAGCGTGCAAGTTGACACCCAACTGCTTGAGCTTTTAGTGGACGAACTTGAATCGGGCGACTGCTATTGGCAGCTCACCAATGCTTGCGGACAAGTTCTGCAACGCTCCAACCGTTACGAGGACCTGGCTCTCTGCTTGCGCGATGGTCTGAACTATGTGCTTCCAACGCGGTAGGACAACCTCGGTACCTCCCAAGGTCGGTTATACGCTGGCCGCTTAACTTATCAATACCCTCTACGGGCTCATCGCCCGTCGGGCTGGTGACCCTCTTTCTCAGGAGAATCACCATGCCTCAAGCCACTCAGATCTTCGCCGGTCAAGTTTTCGTCACTAACCCATTTGTCTCGAGTTCCTTCCTGCGTCTCGACATCCTCGAGCAGCGATTTGCCGAGCAGATTGAGGAATTTCAAGAAGAGGCAATGCATGCTTGTGGCCTGTACTTCGAAATATACGAGGCTCACCTGCTCAACTCATTGTATAAGCAAGTGGCGTCCTATCAGTTCCCTCATGACGAGTTGTTCAAGCGAGTAGCTGCACAGCAAGGTATCAAGCTGGACAACCAGCACCACCTCCTTGCAAAAAAGGCCGCTCTTGCCTTGATGGGCAATATTTACGAAGGCATGCCGTTCTGACGCTAACGCTCACTGTTCCAACATCAGCTCTTAGGTGTAATTCTCAAGAGCTAGCTCACATTCACTGCATCACCCGACGGGATCATCAACCTTCGGGCTGGTGACCTTCTTTCTCAGGAGAATCACCATGCATCAAAACACTCAGGCTTTTACTCTTGCGCTGAATGCCCGTACCGATTACGAAAAAGCTGTCATTGTCGGATCCGAAGAGGATCTCCGGCAAGCGCTGATTGATGCGGAAGCCCTAGACCATAGCTCGTGCCGGATCGGCAGTCACCTGCCCCCCGTTTTACTAACGTCGGTGCCTGACCTCAAGAACGCTTGGGTACTAGGCTGGGAGTCTGCCACTTATGGCGCAGAAATAGCTCGCTGCTCTCTTTGCGCAAATTCCCTTGGCGATCCTTGCCCCATCCATGACTGATCCTCTGCATCACCGCGTCACCTGGCACGACGATCTCGTCGCGCCACCCATTCCGGATTGGTTCGCTGTCGTCGACAGCGCCTCCAAAGGAGCCAGGGTTTAAGGCTCCGGCGCACTGCGTTAACCCAAACCAAAGATCGCATAGCACTCGGTAGCGCGATCGCATCTGCCAGTTGGTCGATGGAGTGTTTCAACTTTACCTACCTGCGAGGATCTCATCCTCGCGGACGAGGCCTCGCTCCATGGAGACCTCGCATGTCACCTTCCTCTGCATCACAAGTCGCCTATCACACCTACCCTGTATTACTGGACAACGCCGCTTGGATGCGTGCGGTTTACCTAAAAAACCCATTACGGGTTGCTGAAATGAGCCAGCGCCTAGCAAGCGTTGTTCAAGCTGCGTGGCAAGAGCTAAAGCTGCACCAGCACACCTCTCCGATCTCATTCGGGGTTTATGTAAAACGGAGTTCTGGACGCACACGCGACTGGATCCCGCTTTCGCTGCAAGTCAACTTCCCAGCAGGGGAGTCGCCATACATCTCAATCGAGCTCCAGCAAGTCTGAACCAACAGCTTGACTTTCACTTCACACCACCCAGAGGGGCCGCCCTCTGGGCGACTCCTCCCTTAGAGGACGTCTCATGACCCACTCCCGATCAAACCCCTTCTTCCGTGGTTACCAAAACTTCCTCCTTACCCGTGAACTGATGATCACCCCTGACGTAGCTGGCGAGGTCTATGAGCCTTGTTATCGATCACTCATCAGCCATCAGGAATCGCTCCAAGACTGGCAACTTATCGGTAAAGAGTGCGTGTACAACGATACTCATGCTGCTGCCATTAACGGCCCGTCCTCACCCGAAACCGAAGCCCTGACGAACCAGGGCTTTATCCATACCGTGGTTTACTCATTGCACGGAGAAAACAATGGCACCTCACAGCAGATCTGTGATTTGGGATCTGCTGAAGTTGCACAGGTACTGATCAACCAGTTGTCCTTCGAAACCGGCTTTTACAGTCGCGTTTTCGAGGTTACATCTGCCCATTTGCCTGATGAGGACTGGGACGAACTTCAACACCTGGTAGAACACGCAGATACGACTCAACTCATGTTCGAGTGCTTTGCCCTTCCAGATAGCGATGCTGTTGGCTTCAAACTAATCGGCACTCCCTGGACGGACAAACACCTGAATGCAATTGAGGGTTTCGGTCTTTCAACACTGCAGGCCCAACAGGCAGAAGAAGGTTTTCCCGAGGAGTTCATTCGTGTACTCACTTTGGCAGGGCAAGCTGATGTTCGAGTCCTGATCATCGACCCCAACGGCTGCCGATTAGAAGGATTGCCGGTCTTCTAGGTTCTTTTCTCAAACCACCCTCGCGGGAGCACCCGCAGGTGCTCCTCTGGCATTTCGGGGAGCCCCTATGATCACTATCAAAGGCCAACTGGCCATTCGTACTGTCTCCGGCCGGCTTGGCCTCTTCAACGTTGGGCGTCTTGCTACGTCAATCGGTGAGTTCACCATCAAGGATGCCCTGCTTGATCAATACCAGGAGGGTAAGTACCAGGGCGATTTTGCTATCAAGCAGATCCGCCCTTCGTACTACTCACATGGTGGACGGCTGGTCGTGGAGATCAGGGCCGAACTCGAAGGGATGACCCTCGATGACGTAACGACACTCAGCGAAGAAGATGAGGAGCAACTGTCGACGAACGTTCCCGATCCGTTGGAGGAGGAAACGGCGACACCCCTTGCGTCCCCACCGGTTTCTGAGCCCGCGACTCAAAAAACGTCCAACAGCGCTCTCGCGTCGGATGAACCATTCGGAATGGAGCCCAAAACTCCAGCGGCAACAATCGATACAGCAGCCGATGCGGAGTTGTTCGGCACTGTTTGGCCTCTGACAGAAACAGTGAAGCTCGACACCACTGTCGACCGAAAGCGTCTACGAGCCCAATGCTCCCGGATGGAACAGCTCGGTTACTCCATGGATTTCAAAACCCAAACCTGGAACAGGAAAGCAGCATGAATCCAATCTTCAACCACCCCGAGTTCAGTGGTCTCCTTTTGACCATTACCTGTGCTCTTCGAGAGGTCGAGATCGACGATATTGCTGATCTCTTCAAAGCTTCATTGCTTGACCGCTCGTTGGTCGAACCAGCCATTGAAGCAGTTCGCCAGCGTGTACACAGATCTTCTCCTGAGAGGGCTGTGAGGCAGGAATACCAAGACTCAGTTTTTGCTCAAGAAACAACACTTCGGCTACTGCAGCGGCTCGATCGCAGCATCCAGCTCAACCGAATCTGCCTTTAATCGCTGTTCAACCACACCCTGAGGGGCCACCTCAGGGGGCTCCTCATTTCAACCAGGAGCAACCCAATGAATCCACTGTTCAGCAATCTGAGCGAACAAGCCCTTTCAAATGTTGAAGAAGAGTTGTCCAACAACGACTCGGCAACAAACGAGGAATTGGTCGACTTTTTCATCGAAGAACTCGGCTTGTCCTTAGAACAGGCCGAAGCTGCTGTAGAGCTGCGTAGCCAATACCTGATTCAGATTTTTCATCAGGGTCAAGGACCGCTTCGACAGACAACTGCAACCGCGTTCGACCCAAGCACCGGAACATTCCGGTAAACCTCTACCACCACTCACCCCAGGGGGCGTTCACGCCCCTTGGGAGTGCGCCTCCTCTCTGGAGGCAAACATGCGTTCCACTCCGCTGTATCAGATTGAGGAATGCCCTGACCTGTATGTCGATGCTTGCGTCTGCGATGAGCAGCGCAATCTAGTCTTCATGTCGGCCTGGGGCCGCGACACCGCACTGCAGGAGTTCCTGGCCAGGCTCACGCTCGGACGGGATGAAAATGGTCTCGACCAGTTTCACATCCTCATGGACGGTCGAAGCATTCCCGTATTTCCCAACCAGGACATGCTTGAAAAGCGCACAACGCGGCAGTTCCGCGGGACCTTATTCGGCAGCATGTTGCACCTCTGGCTTTTCGATCGACGCGCCTCGGCGCCCGACCAGGCCAATCACTTTGCCTTTGCGCTCCTGGAGCGTGACCAGGATCCCCTGATTCGGCTGTGGCCGCTGGTCATGGAGACATGCCCGCTTCCCCTACTCCCACACTGGCGTGAGCCGGTGATGGACGTCCTCACCCAGCAGCAGATGCTGACGGCTCTACCTGGCTCGATCGGCAACGTCAGCGCCTGGCGGCTTGCTCTCCAGCTCGACGTCCTCGGGCCGCAACTTGGCGACCTCATTCGCCAAGGTCACTTAACAACCGAAGCTCAGGCGCAGGCCTGAGCTCTCTCACTCAAGGAACCATCATGGCCCTAATGTTTCCCCGCCTTGCACGAAACTTTGCTCGCAATGGCTACTATCCAACCGACGAAGTCACCCTCGAGCGCTCTCTGCAGGCGCTCGTTCAAACTCAATCCGGAAAAATGAGGATCTTCGACCCCTGTGGCGGTGAAGGTGTTGCGCTGGCTGAAGCAGCTCATCTGCTCGGTCGCGACCAGGTCCACGCATTCGCCGTCGAATACGATGCCGAGCGCGCAGACCATGCTCGGGGCCTTCTCGATCTAGTGCTGCACAGCGATCTCTTCGACACCCTGATCAGCCGGCAGTCGTTCGGCTTGCTCTGGCTCAACCCACCCTACGGCGACCTGGTCGCGGATCACTCCGGTGCCTCGCAGTACCAGGGCAGCGGCCGGCGGCGTCTGGAAAAAGCGTTCTACCAGCGCTGCCTTCCCCTCCTGCAGTACGGTGGGGTGATGGTGTTGATCGTTCCGCACTATGTGCTTGACGACGAACTATCAGGATGGCTCAGCAACCACTTTGCCAGCCTGCGCGTTTACAGCGCTGCGGACCCCACATTCAAGCAGGTAGTGATCTTCGGCATCCGAGTGCGCCGGCAGGACCTGGCCAGAACTCACGTTAACCAGGTGAAGTCTCAACTGCAGGCAATTGGCGCAGGTCAGGAACAGGCGGAACTAATACCGGCCTCATGGCCATGGGAACCGTACCTGATCCCATCAGCTACAAACGAGCTGGAACACTTCTACCGTGTCACCTTGGAGCCTACGCAGTTCGCATCCGAGATACAGCGACTACGAGGCCTTTGGCCTGATTTCAACCTGCACTTCGGGCAAATCGGCCTACAACTCAGGCCGCCAGTCCGTGAACTCTCGCGCTGGCACCTGGCACTAGCCCTAGCGGCCGGCGCAATCTCAGGCGTTGTACGCTCGAAGTCTGGGCGTACCTTGGTCGTGAAGGGTGACACCTACAAGGACAAGGTGCGCAAGACCGAATTCACCGAGGATGAGAAAGGCAACGTCACAGAGGTCAGGATCCTCACCGATCGATTTATCCCAATCATCCGAGCGTGGGACATGACGCCTTCGTCAGTGAATCTTGGCCGAGTGCTGACCATCAGCTCTTCGGCAGGGACCAATGACGAAGCATCTGTGCCTGAGGAACGAGCAGCAGGACCGCTCTTCAATCCGGGCAGGATCGTAATGACCTCCACTCTCAGCCACCTGGTTGAAACTAAACACCTCGATCCTACCCAATTCCTCAGGCGTCATCTGTCCGGCGACTGGGGGGAACAATGCGATGAGGACCGGGCTTCGAACAAGAACGCGCTGATACACGGTGACAGGCTGTTCTCCAGCTATGACATCGATGCCGGCGGTGAAACCAAGCTCTGGATCATCACCGAAGCGGATCGCAGTTACACAACTTTGCTGCTCCCCAGCGATTACTAAACCCCGTCCATAACTCCCAAACCAACCCGTAGGGTATGCCAATACCCGTAGGGGTCGTCCATGCCCTGCTTTCCACCTGCAGGAGATGCACATGAACGCTTTAACTCAGCCACTGGCTACTTCCCCCCTGAACATCAACCTCACCGATTTCATCGATGAATTTGGTGATGAACTCCTTGAGTCGTTGAACCGCTCCAACCCTCCTGTTTACACCGGGATTGCTCACGAACTGCGCCAGGCAGTAATGGACAACCTCAAGCGCAAGCCGTTTGCGGCCCAGGCTGATGTCGTCCAAGCCATTGCAGCACTACTACTCGATCGCAATGAGCAGGCCGCGATCATCAACGCCGAGATGGGTACCGGGAAAACGATGATGGCCATCGCTGTTGCTGCCGTTATGCACTCAGCAGGCTATCGTCGAACTCTCGTCATTTCCCCACCTCACCTGGTCTACAAATGGCGCCGTGAGATCCTAGAGACCATCCCAGATGCCCGTGTGTGGGTATTGAATGGCCCCGATACGCTGATCAAGCTGCTCAAGCTGCGTGATCAGTTGGGGCAAACCTATGACGGTCGCCAGGAGTTCTTCATCCTCGGTCGCGTGCGGATGCGCATGGGGTTTCACTGGCGGCTCGCCTGCTATAAAAGGCGCGCTGCCGGCGGACAGCGACTCGCTGCTTGCCCAGATTGCGTCCAGGTCCTCGAGGACCTGGAGGGCAACCTGGTTACCGTGGACGAGTTCGAACGTGGTGATCGCCGCCGCAACTGCAACGCCTGCAATGCGGCTCTCTGGACACTCATGCGCCCGGGTAAAGCAAATGGCGGCGACCGGCGCTCAACGATTTTGAAATCGATGTGCCGTATACCCACGATCGGCCCAGTCCGGGCAGAGCGCCTACTCAACGACTTTGGCGAAGACTTTCTGGCCTCGATGCTGGTGGACAACGTTTCCGAGTTCATCAACCTAATGGACACCAAGGGCAACTTCATCTTCAACGATCGCCAGGCCAAGCGCATGGAGCGAGCGATGGCCAACATCGAATTCGGATTCGGCGAAGGCGGCTATCAACCAACAGAGTTCATCAAGCGCTACCTACCAGATGGGTTCTTCGACCTACTGGTTGTCGATGAGGGGCATGAGTACAAGAACAGCGGTTCGGCCCAGGGCCAAGCTATGGGTGTTCTCGCGGCAAAAGCACGCAAAACCGTGCTGTTGACCGGGACGCTCATGGGCGGCTACGCCGACGACCTGTTCTACCTTCTGTTCCGTATTCTGACCCGCCGAATGATCGAGGACGGCTATCGGCCTAACGCCCGTGGCAGTATGGCGCCCGCGGCTATGGCGTTCATGCGCGATCATGGGGTCCTGAAAGACATCTATACCGAGCGCGACGGAGATTCGCACAAGACAGCCAAAGGCAAGAAGCTCTCAGTTCGAACAGTGAAAGCCCCGGGCTTCGGCCCGAAAGGCATCCACCGCTTCGTACTGCCCTTCACCGTGTTCCTCAAGCTGAAAGACATCGGCGGGAACATCCTACCTACCTACAACGAAGACTTTATCGACGTACCAATGGCACCTGGTCAGGCATCCGCCTACCAGAGCCTGGCCTCCAAGCTGACAGCGGAGCTTAGACAAGCCCTTGCACGGCGAGACACCACCCTTCTGGGCGTTGTCCCCAATGTGCTGCTGGCCTGGCCAGACTGCTGCTTCCGATCGGAGATGGTCAAGCACCCACGCACTCGCGATACCCTGGCCTTCGTGCCGGCGATTTTCAACGACGAGCAGCTGATGCCCAAGGAGCAGGCTTTGTTAAGCCTTTGCATCGAGGAAAAAGCGAAAGGCCGCAAGGTCCTCGCCTACACCGTATACAGCGGGACACGCGACACAACGTCCAGGCTGAAGAAGGTCCTCGAGCAGGTCGGTCTCAAGGTGGCGGTACTGCGGGCCAGCGTTGACACCTCTCGCCGTGAAGACTGGATCCTCGATCAGGTCGACCATGGCATCGATGTGCTGATCACCAACCCGGAGCTGGTCAAGACAGGGCTGGACCTGCTTGACTTTCCAACCATCGTGTTTCTGCAGACGGGGTACAACGTTTACACCCTGCAGCAAGCAGCACGAAGGTCCTGGCGTATCGGGCAGAAACATCCAGTGCGCGTAATTTTTTTGGGCTATGCCGGCAGCTCGCAGATTACCTGCCTGCGACTTATGGCCAAGAAGATCGCAGTAGCTCAAAGCACGTCAGGGGATGTGCCGGAATCAGGATTGGACTCTTTAAATCAAGATGGAGACTCGGTTGAAATGGCTCTAGCCAGACAACTCATTGCTGCATAATACAAGCCACTTTCGGGTGGCTTTTTAACAAGCGACAAACCACTTAAAAATCGTCATTTCGACTTTATGTTAAACCTATCAATCAGACTTTTCTCATGCTACCAAAAAATTATAAAGCTAAAGACCTAACACTAAAACCCCGCAAAAACCCAGCTCAAATCAAATTAAATCTTATTACCAGGTACCAGCACCAAAAGATTACAGAGAAACAAAACCCTAGCCAAAAAATCAATCTAATCATATCTTATCACAAACTCTAAATAAGTTTTAATATAGATTCATTGTTTACCCAATGGCTATTTAACACCCAAACCCCAAAATCATCTTTACTACTAGTAAAGCTAAGAGAAGTACAACTTGGTAATGCCCTAAGGCGGGTAACTAGCTCGATGACTCCTCTCTTCTTTGCCAAATCGACAGCAGAGGACATTGAGATTTTCACAGTACTGACAGTCTTACTCGAAAACATAATTTCACCTCAGGATGCTTGGCTCATAGAAACCATGAGCAGCCTCAAAAGCCTTCCCCTGATCAGCAACACTTCATTGATTGGATAATCGACGCTCATCTGTTTGGGCTACAGACAACATACGATGCTTCTCGGGAAAAATAATAAGACGACTGGCTTCAAGAGGAAGGCAGGCCGCAAGCTAAAATTAACCTACGGCCCTAGAGGCTTACAAGCGATTCAGAGAGTTTCCAACCAGAGGAATACGCTTCCCAGTCTCCAGTATCTCTACGGCATCGAGTTGCTCTTCAATTTGTAGAAAACGCATAGCAACCATCGAGGACATTTTTTCAGAAACCTCATCAATATAACGATTCAAGAGCACTTGCCGTTTTATCTGCAGAGCCTTGTACATCTTGATTATCTTAGAGGCATCCTCATTGGTGACCACTCCGGAGCCATAGGCTCGCCCATACTCAAACAACAACTGGAACGTCTCTCTATTTAAACCATCCATTTCATTGCGATAGAGGGCATAGATTGGCCAGAAGGTTTCGGCCTGCTGACTATCGAGTTCCATGTTGGCTCCCACCACACGTTTGCGGTTGTAATTAATAGTCTCGATCTGGTTGTTGATTTTCTCCTTGTGATCGCTCATTACCTGTTCCACTGAGGGCAGTGGTTCCTCGGCCTGAGCGGCAAAAGCGCAGCCAACAGCCAGTAACGCGACACAAATTAGATGCTTAGGCATCAGTTGACTCCTTTTGCATTGACTAAAAAACACAGCGCAATCACTGCAGGCTTTCCCTGAGCGAAATCTTCGGCGCCCATTGCAGCCACTGTTCGTCGACCGCATCGAACAGGGCGAAGGTCTGCCCCGGCTTGGCCGCTTCGCCCATTTGCCCGTTGTCTGGCGTGGCGAACGCAATACCGCCGGCGACCATGGCTTCCAGGGACTCGGTGCGTACCGAAACGCCCTTGAACAAACCGGCCTCGATACCGACGCCGCTGGCATTCCAGAAGCGGCTACCGGTACGCACCAGCGGCATGTAGCGCGGCTCGATGAGAATACTGATCAGCACCCGGTCCGCCTGCTGGCCCAGGTTCAGGTCGATGACCTTGCCCACCGGCATCTTGCGATAGGTCACCGGGCTGCCGAGCTTGATCGAGCCCTTGTCCGGAGCGCTCAGGGTCAGCCGCAGGCCGTTGCCGCTCCCGAGCAGGTTCGGCGCCTCGGTCAGGGTCTGGAAGCGCATCTGGCGCTCGCCCGGGCGACTGCTGGCCAGGGCCTCGATGTAGGGTCCGCTGACCAGGGTGCCGAGGTTTTCCGTACGCAGCAGGCCAAGCGCCGGGCGCACCACCCAGAAGCGCGTACCGCTGCGGGCGAACTGCTCGCCGTTGGCCCCCAGGCGTGCCTTGAGCAGCACACCGGACAGGTCGGCCTGCAAGTCGATGCCCTCGACCTTGCCGATCACCAGCCCCTTGAAACGAATCGGCGTCCCTTCGCGCAGGCCCTCGGCGTCTTCGACGCTCAGCTGGATCTCCACGCCCCGGGCCATGGCCGCCTCTTCGCTGTCATAGAGAGCGAAGCGGCGATCCTTGCCCGAGGACGACGCCTTGGGGTCCAGGGTGTCAAAGGAGATACCGCCATTGATCAAGGTCTGCAGCGACTCGCTCTTGACCTTGAGCCCGGTGAAGTCACCGCTCAGGGTCACGCCACTGGCGTTCCAGAAACGCGTCGAACTGTTCACCAGGCGCGCATACTCGGGCTCGACATGCACGCCGATCAGCACCTGGCGGTTGTCCGCCGACAGTTGGTAGCTCTGCACGCTACCGACGCGGATCTGCCGGTAGAGCACCGGTGCGCCGACCTCCACCGAACCTCGGCGGTCGCTGGTCAGCACCAGGTGCATGCCCGGCACATTCAGATCCATCGGCGGCGCCTTGGCCCGTGCGCTGAACTCGCGCCGGGGCGCCCCGCTCTTGGCGAAGCGCACGGCGATGTAGTTGCCCTTGACCAGGGCATCCAGGCCGGTGATCCCGGCCAGGGAGATACTCGGCTTCACGGTCCAGAACTCGGTACCTTCCAGTAGCAGGGCCTCGACTCGTGGGTCCATCGCCAGCTCGGCGGTGGCGCCACTGAAGTCCTGGTTCATGTCGACGGTTTTGACCAGACCGACCTGCACTCCGTTGTATATCACCGGCGTCTGCCCGGGCTGAATGTCGCTCAGGTCCTTCATCTTCAGCTTCACCCGCAAGCCGACCTGAGCCGCGTCGTAGTCCTCGTACAGGCGGAACGGCTTGGTCGGGTCGGTGGGCGGGCTGTCGCTATAGTTATCTGGAGTGGCGAAAGCAATACCGCCAGCGGCCAGGGTCAGCAACGACTCGCTGCGCACCTTGAAGCCAGACAGACCGCCGGAGATCGAGATGCCGCTAGCGTTCCAAAAACGCGTTTTCTTGCGCACCAGGTCGGCATAGGCCGGCTCGATGTGCACCTTGATCTCGATGGTGCGCTGGTCCTCGCCGAGCTGGAAGCTTTTCACCTGGCCCACCAGGATCTGCTTGTAGAACACCGGGCTGCCCTGCTCCAGGGAACCCAGGCGGTCGGCCTTGAGGGTGATGTGCAGGCCTGGCACCTTCTCGGACATCGATGGAGGCTCCGTCAGGGCGGTATACGCCCTCACCCCTTGGTCACCCTTGTCGCCCTTGGCCGGATCCACCGCGATGTAGACCCCCGAGACCAGGGTCTCCAGGCCAGTCACCCCGGCCAGGGAGACCCGCGGCTTGACCAGCCAGAAACGCGTGTCGTGGTTCAGGTAATCCCGGGACTCCTTGGTCAGCTCGATGGAAGCAATCACCCCCTTGATGTCCTCGCTGACATTCAGGTCGACCACCTTGCCGACCGAGATGCCCTTGTACAGCACTTCGGTCTTCTTGGCCTGGATACCGTCGCCGCTCTCGAAGCGCACCTGGATGATCGGGCCAGCCTCGTCGTAGGCGCGCCAGGCCAACCAGGCACCGATCACCAGGGCCAGCAATGGCAGGATCCAGATCGCCGACCAGTTACTGGTCTGGCGTTTTTTCGGGGCAGGCAAGTCACTCATTTTCATTATCCAAGTTAGTGTTGTCCCAGATCAGCCGAGGATCGAAAGTCACAGCGGCCAGCATGGTCAGCACCACCACGCTGGCGAAGGCGGCGGCGCCGAGGTTGGCCTCGATGCGCGCCAGGTTGCCGAAGTTCACCAACGCCACCAGGATGGCGATGACGAAGATGTCGAGCATCGACCAGCGCCCCACCCATTCGATGAAGCGGTACATGATGATCCGCTGGCGGGCGGACATCGGTTGGTGGCGCTGCACCGAATAAAGCAGCAGCGCGATGCCCACCAGCTTGAAGGTCGGCACCACGATGCTGGCCACGAACACCACCAGGGCGATGGGGATCATCCCCAGCTGCAGCAGGCTGATCACCCCGCTCATGATGGTGGCCGGCGCGCCCTTGCCGAAAATGCTGACGGTCATGATCGGCAGCAGGTTGGCGGGGATGTACAAAATCATCGCCGTGATCAGTAAGGCCCAAGTGCGCCTGATACTGTTCGGACGGCGCGCATGTAATACCGCACTGCATCGGCTGCAGCGCGGTGATTGCTCCTGGCTGGCCGGGTTGAGTTGATGACATTCACCGCAGACCCAAATACCTGCATCAATTGCCCGCATCGTTACCTTCCTCAAGTGACGCTCGCTGAATTTACCTCGGCAGCATCAACCTCTTATTCAGAGCCGGTCCTGGCGTTGCGCCAGTTGCTGGTCCTGATTGTCCTTCCAGCCACCACCCAGGGAGCGGAACAGGTCTACCAGGGCGATCTGCCGTTGAGTGCTGACTTCGATGAACGCCGTCTCGTTGGCGAAGTTGTTGCGCTGGGCGTCCAGGTAACGCAGATGGCTATCGATACCGCCTTCATAACGGGCCTTGGCCAGCTTCAGCGATTCGTTGCTGGTGTTGGCCAGGGCCCGGCGTGCCTGCTCCTCGCGGCGCAGGGTATCGGTGGCCGCCAGGGTTCTGCTCGCTCGCCGAACCACACCCTGCCAATGCCCCTGCCGTTCTTACTGCACGAAAATTGCCCATGACTCACCTAAGGCTTGATTGAAAACGGCCGGAATGGTACTTTTCAATCCACTTTGAGTCAACATTGATTCATATGATCAAAATAAGATCCACCCTTCATCCTTCCGGAAACCAATCGGCCCTATGCAAGCATCTGGAAAGTTCACTCAAGAAAGGGCAACTCCCCTGTCCCCACAGGAGGAGCGCCTGTTACGCCTGCTAACCACCGCGATAGTTCATCACCCAAGAGCTTCCATGTTCGAACTGGCACAGGTAGTTGGGGTGAGCAGAGCCACTCTGCATCGCTTCTGTGGCACTAGGGACAACCTTCTGAAAAAACTAGAAAGCCGTGCTAAGGAGGTACTTACGAAGATCATCGACAATGCTCGTTTGCAGCAAGATGAATTTCTCTCTGCCCTTGAGCGCTTAATCAACGAGCACCTGGCACACCGCGAACTGCTAGCATTTTTAGTAGTTCAATATCGGCCCGATTTCCTCGATGAAAGCCCTAACGCCGCGCCTTGGTATTCCTACTTGTATGCTTTGGATACTTTCTTTCTCCGTGGCCAGCAGCAAGGCGTACTACGTATTGATATCACCGCGTCGATTCTTACCGAAATGTTCATCAGTCTGGTGTATGGCATGGTCGATGCTGAGCAACGTGGTCGCGCAGCCAGCGCTAACACCGCCCATATCCTGCCGCAGATGTTCCTTTACGGCGCAGGCTCTCATATTCGGATGGAAACCTAGACTAGGCTCCCTCAGGCCCTATTAAATGCCTAATACCAACCTCAACAATCTGGCGGCCCTTCCCTTGGAGGCATTGGTCGCTTGCCATGAATGCGATCTTTTGATGCGCCGTGAGCAGCTGGAAGCCGGCGAAAAAAGCTGCTGCCCGCGTTGCGGCTTTGAACTGGCCGTGCATCACCACCAATGGCAACGCCGCCGCTTCGCATTGGTGCTAACTGCCTTGCTGCTCTACATCCCGGCCAATTTCTTGCCGATCATGCACCTCACCCTGCTCGGCCAAACCCGCAGCGAAACAGTCTGGAGTGGTGTGCTCGGGCTGTTCGACAGCGGCATGCAGGGAGTGGCCGTGGTGGTGCTGCTCAGCAGCATGGCAATTCCGCTGCTCAAGCTCCTGTGCCAGTTGCTGGTATTGCTGAGCGTGAGGTTCAAGGTGGCGCGCCGCGCCGGCATGCTGCTCTACCGCAGTTATCACCATCTGCGCGAATGGGGCATGCTCGAGGTCTATCTGTTCGGAATCCTGGTGTCCATCGTCAAGCTGATCGACATCGCCGAGCTGAACCTGGGCGTCGGCTTGGCCTGCTTCGTCGCTCTGCTGCTGACCCAGATTTGGCTGGAAATAAGTATGCCAGCGCACCAAGTTTGGGAAGCACTGTCAGATGAGTAGTCTCATCCCTCAGTTTTTCTATTAGGTTTGCAATGAGCTATTTGAAACTCAGGCGGAGCATTTCAATTTTATAAAGACTCTCCGCAATGTTTCGATCATTGCCTAGAATTTTTATTGCTTGCTTCGCCGCTAAAAATTTTAACTCTGTAATAATAAGTTTTTCTACTGAAAGGCGAACACATTGACTTGCGTGTGCTATTTGATCGAGGGAAAGATAAAATGAAAGTGCTTATGGCATTACGGATATGCGGCTATATTTTTGGCCTCAGCCTATTCCTTACTGGCTGCCAGGAGGAGAAGCGATCGGAAGAGGCACCGCGCCCCGTTCGAGTAGTCATCGCAGAGCCTGCTGTTATTGGCGAAGAAGTTGCGCAAACAGGGGAGATTCGCGCGCACATCGAGACCGATCTCGCTTTTCGTATCCCGGGTCGCATTGCGACTCGTAGCGTAGATGTAGGAGCCAATGTTGCCAAGGGCCAAGTTCTAGCAGTCCTCGATCCAAACGATGTGCAGAATGAGGTACGGGTGGCCGAGGCCGAAGTGCGCAGCGCGGAAGCGGCAGAAGAATTTGCCCGCTCGGGGCTTGATCGCCAGCGCATGCTC